>JANNBZ010000207.1:0-3659 GCA_031386065.1 Burkholderiales bacterium | reverse complement strand
CAAGACGAACGCGACGAGCGCATGTGCTTCCTGCCGCTGTGCCACATCGCCGAACGGCTGGGCGGCGAATTCTTCTCGATCTACAGCGGCGCCAAGCTCAACTTCGTCGAGAACCCCGAAACGGTTCCCGAGAACGTGCGCGAGATCGCGCCCACGGTGTTCACCGCCGTGCCGCGCGTCTGGGAAAAGTTCTATTCCGGCGTGGCGATCTCGTTGCGCGAGGCCAGCCGCCTGCAGCAAATGGCCTACGCATGGTCGCTGGGCGTGGGCATGCGCATTGCCGATCGCACGCTGGCCGGCCAACCGGTGGGTGCCGCACTGAAGCTGCAGTTCCGCCTGGCCCGCCTGCTGGCGCTCGACAACGTGCGCAAGCTGATCGGCATTCACCGCGCGCGTTTTTGCGTCACCGGCGCGGCGCCTATTTCGCCCGACCTGGTGAAGTGGTACCTGGCGCTCGGCGTGCCGATGCTCGAGGTCTGGGGCATGACCGAGACCTGCGGCGCCGCCACCTACACGCCGCCCACCGGCATCAAGCCCGGGATGATCGGCCTGGCCTGTCCGTACAACGAAGTCAAGGTCGACCCGGCCACCGGCGAGCTGATGGTGCGCGGCGGCAATGTGTTTGTCGGCTACTTGAACCAGCCCGAAAAAACCGCCGAGGTGATCGATGCCGACGGCTGGCTGCACACCGGCGACGTGGGCAGCGTCGATGCCAACGGCTACTTCAAGATCACCGACCGCATGAAGGACATCATCATCACCGCCGGCGGCAAGAACATCACGCCCAGCGAACTGGAAAACGACCTGAAGTTCTCGCCGTACATCACCGACGCGGTGGTCATCGGCGACCGTCGCGCCTACCTGACGGTGATCGTGATGGTCGACCAGGAGAACGTCGAGAAGTACGCGCAGGACCACGACATTCCGTTCTCGAACTACCTGAGCCTGACGCGCGCGCCCGAAGTGCAGGCCTTGATCCAGGGCGAGATCGACCGCGTCAACAAGAAGTTCGCGCGCGTCGAGCAGATCAAGAAATTCTTCCTGCTGGAAACGCAACTCAGCGCAGAAGACGAAGAACTTACGCCGACGATGAAGCTCAAACGCAAGCTCGTCGAGAAAAAATACGCCGACCGCATCGAGGCGCTCTACGCCTGAGCCCGCGCTGATTCACCCGCCACCTTTCCATTCGTCCAACTGAAGGAGACTGTCCATGAAACTCATGCCCATCGCCGCTGCGCTGATGACGCTGGCCTCGACGGCTGCGCTGGCCCAGGCCACGCAAGGCGTCAACAAAGGCGAACTCGTTGTCGGCTCGATCCAGGACCTGTCGGGTCCGCTGGCCGGCTTCGGCAAACAAATTCGCCTGGGCATGCTGCTGCGGGTCGACGAGATCAACGAGCAGGGCGGCGTCAACGGCCGCAAGCTCAAGCTGCTGATCGAAGACTCGGGCTACGACCCCAAGAAGGCCGTGCTGGCCGCGCAGAAGCTGGTCAACCAGGACAAGATCTTCGCGATGGTCGGGCACCTGGGCACGGCACAGAACAACGCCGCGATGCCGGTGCAGTTCGAGAAGAACGTGCTCAATTTCTACCCCGTCACGGCAGCGCGTGAAATGTACGAGCCCTTCAACCGGCTGAAGTACGCATTTGCGGCCACCTACTTCGACCAGATGCGCACCACGCTGCCGACCCTGGTGAAAGAGAAGGGCGCCAAGAAGGTCTGCACCATCTACCAGGACGACGAGTTCGGGCTTGAAGTGTTCCGCGGTGCTGAGGCGGGGCTGAAGACCTTGAACATGGAATTTGCCGAGAAGACCTCGTACAAGCGCGGTGCCACCGACTTTTCAAGCCAGGTGGCGCGCATGAAGGCGGCGAGCTGCGACCTGGTGGTGCTGGGCACCATCATCCGCGAGACCATCGGCACCATCGGCGAGTCGCGCAAGACCGGCTTCAACCCGGTGTTCTTCGGCTCCAGCGCGTCGTACACCGACCTGATCCACAAGCTCGGCGGCAAGGCGATGGATGGCCTGTACGCCACCATGACGGTCAGGAATCCCTACCTCGACGACGCCTCGAAGGACGTGGCCTTCTGGGCCAACAAGTACAAGACCAAGTTCACCGAAGACCCGACGGTGTTCTCGGTCTACGGCTACAACGCGATCGATTCCTTCGCCAAAGCCGCGCAGAAGGGCGGCGCCAACCTGACGACCGACAGCTTCATCAAGGCGATGGACACCATGGTCATCCCGCCCGACATGTTCGGCAGCGCGCCGGTCACGTTCACCGCCACCAAGCGGTTGGGCAGTGACTTGTCGCGCCTGTCGCAAATTCAGGATGGTCGCTGGAAAGTGGTGTCGGACTACCCGAAGCCCTGAGCCTGTTGCGACTCGAAAAAAGCCACCTTCGCGGTGGCTTTTTTCTTGGGGCATCCCAGCCGCGCGAGCTGCGGTCCAGGTGCGGTCACGACACGATGTACGCCGCCGCGCCCACCGACAGCAGGTTGCCGTCGGCGCCCAGAAATTCCATGCGCGTCGAGGCCACGCGCGAGCCCAGCCGCAGGACTTGGGCGCGGAGTTCGAATCGCGCGCCGACGGCAGGCCGCAGGTAGTCGACCCGCAGGTCGATGGTGCCGAGCTTGCCGAAGCGTTGCAGCCGCGTCGTGGGCGGCTCGTCCATGTGGCGCGCGCCGATGGCGGCCATCACCGCCAGCCCGCCCATCGCATCGAGGCCGGCGCTGATCACGCCGCCGTGCAGCCGGTGGTGCGCGTAGTGGCCGATCAGCTCGGGACGCATGTCGATGTGCCCGCTGACGCCGTCGCCCGACAAACCGTCGATGCGCAGGCCGAGCACGCGATTGAAGGCGATGCGCTGCTCGAAAATATCGGTCAGGCCGGCGATGAATTCGGGTTCGAACATGCTTGGTTTGGTTTTGTCGTTCAGCGCTTGGCCTTGGCCTTGCCGCGCTTGCCCGCCACGTCGGTCGACCAGCGCGAACGGGCGCCGCCTTTCACCTTCGGCGGCGGCGTCATGAACTCGGCCCCGTCGCTGCCGGGCGGCACCTCGGGCAGCGGCCGGCCGGAGTCGCGCCACTCCACCGCCGCCGCGAAGCCGTGGGTCTCGGCATAGCGCTTGAACCACAGGCCTTCGGGCGAATGACGGGTGATGCCGTCGAACACCGTGGCGAACATCTGCGTCTGCTCCAGGCCCATGCTGTCCAGCGCCTGGTTGATGGTGAGCTTGTGCATCATCAGCTGGTTTTTCGGCACGCCGGCGATGCGCTCGGCCAGTTGGGCCACCGCTGAATCCAGCTCGGCTGCGGGCACCGACTGCAATGCCAGCCCCCACTCGGCCGCAGTTTTGCCGTCGATCAGGTCGCCGGTGAACATCATTCGCTTGGCCCGCTGCACGCCGATGCGGTAGACCCACATCGCGCTGCTGGGCGAGCCCCACACCCGCGCCGGCATGTAGCCGATCTTCGCGTCGTCGGCCATCACCAGCAGGTCGCAGCACAGGGCGATGTCGCTGCCGCCGGCCACTGCGTAGCCGTGCACCTTGCAGATGGTCGGCTTGTAAGAGCGCCACAGGCTCATGAAGTCTTCGGTGTTGCCCTTCATGAAGCGGTAGTCGAGCATCGGGTCCCAGGGCAGCGGTTGCGTGTAG
>JANNBZ010000203.1:0-26356 GCA_031386065.1 Burkholderiales bacterium | reverse complement strand
GCGAATCTTCTCTTTGCGGCCGCCCAGAATTTGCAGTGTGACCATCGGCGGCACCAAGGGCCCGCTGCCAGTCGGCAGCAGTTCGCTCAACGGGTGCCACTGCGAGGTGAAGCCCTGCGCCTTTTCGATGTTGCCGACGCGACCCATCTCGTCCATGCTGGCCAGGCTCAATGCCCATCCGGCCTCGTCGACACGGCCGGTGCGGCCGATGCGGTGCACATGCACTTCGGGTTCGGGCGTGATGTCGACGTTGACCACGGCCTCCAACTGCGCAATGTCCAGACCACGCGCGGCCACGTCGGTTGCCACCAGCACACTGCAACTGCGGTTCGCGAACTGCACCAGCACCTGGTCGCGTTCTCGCTGGTCCAGATCGCCGTGCAGCTCCAGCGCCGAAAAGCCCTGCGCACGCAGCACCTCCACCAGGTCGCGGCACTGCTGTTTGGTGTTGCAAAACGCCAGCGTGCTGACTGGCCGGTAGTGGTTCAACAGCAGCGACACCGCATGCAACCGCTCGCTGTCTTTCACCTCGTAGAAGCGCTGTCGAATCTTGCTGGCCGCGTGCTGCGCCAGCAGCTTCACCTCGCGCGGCTCGCGCATGAACTGCTGGCTGAGCTTGACGATGCCGTCGGGGTACGTGGCCGAGAACAGCAAGGTCTGGCGTGCCTTTGGGCATTGCTTGGCGACGACAGCAATGTCGTCGAAGAAGCCCATGTCCAGCATGCGGTCGGCTTCGTCGAGCACCAGGGTGTTCAACGCTTCCAGGTTCAGGCTGCCGCGCTCCAGGTGGTCGATGATGCGGCCCGGCGTGCCGACCACGATGTGCGCGCCGTGCTCCAGGCTGGCCAGTTGCGGGCGCATCGTGGCCCCGCCGCACAGCGTCAAGATCTTGATGTTCTCTTCGGCGCGGGCCAACCGGCGCAGTTCCTGTGTCACCTGGTCGGCCAGTTCGCGCGTCGGGCACAGCACCAGGGCCTGCACCGCGAAGCGCCGCACGTTCAGGTTGGCCAGCACCACCAGCGCGAAAGCGGCGGTCTTGCCGCTGCCGGTCTTGGCCTGCGCAATCAGGTCGTGGCCCGCCAGCGCGATGGGCAGGCTGGCGGCCTGGATCGGCGTCATGCCCAGGTAGCCGAGTTGCTGCAGGTTGGCCAGCGTGGCGGGGGCCAGCGGCAACTGGTCGAAGGAAGGGCCGACCGCAGGCGCCGACGCAGGGGCGGTGGCAGGTGGGGCGTGGGGGGCGTGGGGAGCAATGGTGCGGGTCATCCCCGATTATCGGGACATGCTCCTACAAGCGCTGCCTCACCGGCCCGCTAGGATCGCTGGCACCACCCGCCTCGCACCCGCACTCACCATGGCCGCCAGCTTGCTTGCTCTGCTAGACGACATCGCCAGCGTGCTCGACGACGTGGCCGTGCTGACCAAGGTGGCGGCGCAAAAGACCGTGGGCGTGCTGGGCGACGACCTGGCGCTGAACGCGCAACAGGTATCGGGTGTCAACGCCGACCGCGAACTGCCGGTGGTGTGGGCGGTGTGCAAGGGCTCGGCCATGAACAAGGCCATCCTGGTGCCCGCCGCGCTGGCCATCAGCGCCTTCGCGCCGTGGGCGGTGACGCCGCTGTTGATGGTGGGCGGCGCGTTCCTTTGCTATGAAGGCTTCGAAAAGCTCGCACATCGCTTTATGCACAGCGCCGCCGATGTCGAGGCCGAGAAGACGCGGCTGATCGACAGCCTGGCCAACCCCGCCGTCGATCTGGTGGCCTTCGAGAAAGACAAGATCAAGGGCGCGGTGCGCACCGATTTCATCCTGTCGGCCGAGATCATCGCCATCACGCTGGGCACCGAGGCCGACGCTGCGTTCCTGACGCAGGTGGTGGTGCTGGCCGGCATCGCTGTAGTGATGACGCTGGGCGTGTACGGCATCGTGGCGGGCATCGTGAAGCTCGACGACGCCGGCCTGTTCCTCAGCCGAAGGGTCGGCGACTCCGCCATTCGACGCTGGGAGCGTGGCGCCGGCTCGGCCATCTTGAAGGCCGCGCCGTACCTGATGAAGGGCTTGTCGATCGCCGGCACGGCGGCCATGTTCCTGGTCGGCGGCGGCATCCTCACGCACGGCTTGCCGATGTTGAACGCGGCCATCGTGCGGGGCTCCGCGCAGGCGGCTGGGCTGCCCACTTTGGGCAGCATGTTCGGCGCGCTGGCGCCGCTGCTGGCCAACGCATTGGTGGGCGTGCTGGCCGGTGCGGTGGCGCTGGTGCTGGTTCGCCTGGTGGGTCATCTGCGAGGCCGTGTGGCGCGAGCCTGATCGGGCCCTTGCGCATCACTTCGATTCAGGCTAGGCCACGCCTCGCGACGCGCTGGCCTTCTGCATTGCTGCGGCGCTGACCTACCACCGCACCGCGCGCCCGCGTTCGCGCTAGCACGCACGCCGCGCTCGCCGCGCACGCCAGCCCCGTGTCGGGCGAAAAGCGCCGCTGCACCAGCGCTCTTCGGCGCATCGCCGCACCGCAAGCATTGTTACTTTGACGGGGCCCGAAGCGGCACCGTTCCTGCTGCCATGGAAGACACGCGGCAGCCTTGCCGCACGCCGTCCCGAATCGCGCTGCACACGCCGATTCCGAACCAATGCAGTCAATCTTGTAAGCCACCGATGACACAAACAGCCGCTGTTGAAAGCAGTCGAATCACACTGCCCCCAGAAACCCGGGTGGCGCGCCTGAAGCGCCTCGAATCGATGTGCCGACACGTAACCGCGCTGGTCGGCGTTGCGGCTTTGCTAGCGGCCTGCGGTGGCGGTGGCAGCGCCACCACGTCGAGCCCGGATGTCATTGCTGCTGCACCTGCGCCAGTGTCGGCGCCCGCCCCGCCGCCTGTCGTGTCGCCACCGCCCGCACCGGCGCCTGGCCCAGCACCCGCGCCAAGCCCGACCCCCGCACCCGCACCTGCACCCACACCCGCACCTGCACCTGCACCTGCACCGCCTCCACCAGCGCCGTCCGCCGTCAGCGTGCGCGACGCGGTTCGTCTGGCCGACCAGGCCAGCTTCGGGCCCACCGAGTCGCTGGTGAGCACCATCCGTTCGCAAGGCATCTCGGCGTGGGTCGGCGCACAAATGAGCCTGAGCCGGTCGCGCTACACCGCCGGTCTGGGTGGCGAGGTGCACCAGTACACGGGCTCTGGCGAGTTTTGCGACACACGCGGCACCAACTGCTGGCGCGATTGGTCGTCGACGCAACCCCTGGTCTGGGACTTCTATCGCAACGCGGTCACGCAGCCCGATCAATTGCGTCAGCGCGTGGCGCTGGCGCTGCAGCAGATCGTCGTCGTCAACAGCCTCGAAGTCACCGGCACCTACGGCTTTCGCACCTACTACAACAACCTGCTCGACAACGCTTTCGGCAACTACCGGCAGGTATTGAAGAAGGTCGCGCTGTCGCCGGTGATGGGCGACTTCCTGAACAACGCCAACAACGACAAGGCGGCGCCGAACGAAAACTTCGCGCGCGAAATGCTGCAACTTTTCAGCATCGGCACCTGCGATCTGAACATCGACGGCAGCCTGAAGGGCGGCAATTGCACCGCCACCTACAGCAACGACGTGGTGCGCTCCTATGCCTATGCGATGACGGGCTGGACCTACCCGGCCGGCGGCGCCACGGCGTGGGGCTGCTGGCCTTCCGGCATGAACTGCCGCTACTACGGCGGCGACATGGTGGCGGTTGCGAGCTACCACGACAGCACGCAGCGCCTGCTGCTGTCGGGGGTGTCGGTGGCGGCGGGCACGGCGGCACCGGCGGCGCTCGAGAAAGTGCTCGACAGCCTGATGGCGCATCCGAACATCGGCCCCTTCATCGGCAAGCAACTGATCCAGCACCTGGTCAGCAGCAACCCGTCGCCGGCCTATGTGGCCCGCGTGGCAACTGCCTTCAACAGCGGCAAGTTCCAGGCCTTCGGCGCGGGCCAGAAGGGCGACCTGGCGGCCACTGTGGCGGCGGTGCTGCTGGACGCCGAGGCGCGCGGTGACACCACCACCCGCAGTGCCGGCAAGCTGCGCGAGCCGGCGCAAATGTTCGCCGGCGTGCTGCGCGCGTTGAACGGAAAGACCGACGGCGATGCACTCGCCTGGTGGTGGGGCGACAGCCTGCGCCAGCACCTGTTCCGCCCGCCGTCGGTGTTCAACTTCTACCCGCCCAACTACCCGGTGCCGGGCACCCCGCTGGTCGGGCCGACCTTTGGCATCCACAGCGCGAATGCGGCGCTCGAGCGTTTGAACTACCTGACCTATCTGCTCGACTGGGATGGCTCGGCGCCCGACGCCGGCATTCCGAACGCGGTGGGCACCAAGGTCGACATGACGGCCTTCGCTGCCGATGCGGCCGACGCCACCAAGCTGGTCGACCGGCTGTCGATGCTGGCCCTTGGCCAGGCGCTGCCCAGCGGCCCGCGCGACAAGGTCATCGCGGCGGTGTCGTGGTGGACGGTCAACAACGACGCCGCGAACTGGAAGGCCAACCGTGTCAAGACGGCCGCCTACCTGGTGTTCGCGTCCCCCAACTATCAAGTGCTGCGCTGATGAAAACCGACACTATGAACTCAGTCTTCTTTTCCGAAGCGCGCCGCCGCTGGTTGATGGGCAGCGGTGCCACGCTGGCCGGCGCGCTGGGCGCCGGCAGCCTGGGCAACCTGCTGCTGAACGCACGGCCGGCCTATGCGGCCGACTACAAGGCGCTGGTCTGCATCTTCCTGTACGGCGGCAACGACGGCATGAACATGATCGTGCCGAACGACACCGCGCGCTACGACCAGTACGCCGCCGTGCGCAAGGGCCTGTCGATCCCCAAGGCCAGCCTGGCGTCGCTGGGTGGTGTGTCGTATGGCCTGCACCCGGCGCTGTCGGCGCTGGGCAGCGTCTGGGCTGAAGGCAGACTGGCCCCGGTGTTTAACGTCGGCCCGCTGTTCCAACCGCTGACCAAGGCGCAGTACCGCGCGGCCGCAGCCAATTCAGAACTGCTGCCCGACAGCCTGTTCTCTCACTCCGACCAGCAGATCCTCTGGGAAACCGGCAGCACCGACGCCCTTACTCGCACCGGCTGGGGCGGCCGCGCGGCGGAGTCGATGTCGACCGCGAACCCCGTCATCTCGGTGGCCGGCAGCGCGCGCTTCGGTTTGAGCACGCTGCAAACGCCGCTGGTGTTGCCCGCCCCGGGCTCGACCTTCGGCGCCTACGG
This sequence comes from Burkholderiales bacterium, assembly GCA_031386065.1. GTDB lineage: Bacteria > Pseudomonadota > Gammaproteobacteria > Burkholderiales > Burkholderiaceae_C > JANYJJ01. The sequence continues at coordinate 21,131 of JANNBZ010000203.1, read as the reverse complement.
CTTGCAGGCGGCCGACACCTGGGCGCCGCAACTTGCACGCAAGGCGGCCATCGACGCGATGTACGCACAGCCACAAGACGTGACCCTGGGCGACGCCTACACCGCCGCGCAGCGCAACGCCTTCGCGATGTCCGCGCGGCTCGGTGCGCTGGTGAAAACCGCGCCCGGCGATGCCGATGCCACGCCGGTGATCGACGCCGCCTTCGCCTCCATCAGCACCGGCAAGAAGGTCAACACCGGCATGGGCCGGCAGCTGTACCAATTGGCCAAGCTGATCGCCGGCAACGCCACGGTGCAGGGCAACCGGCAACTGTTCTTCGCCTCGATGGGCGGCTTCGACACCCACGGCAACCAGCTCGTCACCGGCAGCCCGCTCGAGGGCGACCACGCGCGTCTGTTGAAAGAACTGGGCGACGCGCTGGCCGCGTTCTACACCGCGCTGAAGAACCTCGGTCTGGGCACGGCGGTGACCACCTTCACGCAGAGCGATTTCGGTCGCACCTTCGCGCCCAACAACAGCACCGGCACCGACCACGCCTGGGGCAACCAGCACCTGGTGATGGGTGGGTCGGTGAACGGCGGCGCGACCTACGGCCGCTACCCCGAACTCGCGCTCGGTGGCAGCGACGACGTGGGCCAGGACAGCTGGGAGTTGCAGGGTCGCTGGATCCCGACCACGGCGGTTGACCAGTACGCGGCCACGCTGCTGGGCTGGTTCGGCGCCAGCGAGGCGCAACTGGATGCGGTGCTGCCGAACCTGAAGAACTTCGGCAGCGCGCGCCGGCTCGGCTTTCTGTGAGCCGACGCGTGGCGGTGGCCGCCGATCAGCGGCCTGAAATCGCGATCAGTTCCACCTCGAACTGAAGCACCGCGTTGGCCGGAATCACGCCACCACCGGCACCGCGTTCGCCATAGGCAATGGCGGCCGGGCAGGTGAGCCTGGCCTTGCCGCCGACCTTCATGCGCTGCACGCCTTCGGTCCAGCACTTGATCACACCATTGAGCGGAAATTCGGCCGGCGCATTGCGCGCGTACGAGCTGTCGAATTCCTTGCCGCCGGGGAACGTGCCGCGGTAGTGCACCTTCACCGTGTCGGTGTCCTTGGGGCTGCCGCCGGCGCCGTCTTTCAGCGACAGGTAAACCAGCCCGCTCGGCGTGACCAGGGCGCCTTTTTCCTTGGCGGCGCTGGCCAGTGCATCTCCCTGCGCCATCGCGGCAGGCGGGGTGGCCAGGGCCAGCGCGGTGGCAAACAGCGCGGATTTGATGACGGTCTTCACAAGCAAACTCCAGCAAATTGAGAGGCCGCGATCATCGCGCATCGCCGTCAGCGCAAGGCAACCAGATGTGCTGCCCGCTCGGCCTCGGCGACCAGCCAGCGCGCGAAGTCCTGCGCGTCGGCATTGCCTGCCGAGCGGGGGTTGATGGCCACGAAGTAGCCGCGCTGCGACGCTGCGCCGCCGCGAAACGGCGCCATCAGCCGCCGCTCGCGCAGCAGTTCGTTGATCAGCGGCACGCGTCCGATGGCCACGCCCTGGCCGGCCACGGCGGCGCTGATCGCATCGGCGTACTGGGTGAAGCGCAGCGAGTTCTTCATGCGCAGTTCGGTCAGCCCCATCACGGTGAACCACGGCTCCCAATCGACCGTCAGCGCCAGGCCTTGCGGCATGTCCACCGCCAGGAGCGTGTGGTGCACCAGGTCGGCCGGCGTCTTCAGCGGGTGGGCGCTGTTGCGGGCCAGCTTCGGCGAGCACACCGGCATCAGCGACTCCTCGAACAGCGGCTCGCCCACGCCTTGGGCGATCGGGCAAAAGCGCACCGCCAGATCGACCTGGCTGCGTTCCAGGTCCAGCACCTCCAGCGTGGCCGACACCCGCACGTCGACACCGGGGTGGTCGGCGGTGAACCTCGCCAACCGGGGAATCAGCCACAGCGAGGCGAAGCCCGGCGTGGTGGTAACCGACACCTGCCGCACCGCCGTCGTGCTGCGTAACAGCGCGGTCGCGTCGCGCAGGCGCTCCAGGGAGTCGACAACGGCGCGTTGCAACACACGGCCGGCGTCGGTCAGCGCCAGCGCACGGTGGCGGCGCTCGAACAGCGGCACGCCGAGGCCGGCTTCGATCTGCTGGATCTGCCGGCTGATCGCCGATTGCGTCAGAAACAGCTCAGCCGCCGCCTGCGTGAAGCTGAGCGTGCGCGCCGCCGCTTCGAAGCTGCGCAGCAGGTCGAGGCGGGGCAGCTCGGCGCGCCCGATCAGACCCGGCGGGGTGGCTGCCCCACCCGTGTTCACATTCCGATGCTGCATGCCAGGCATTCTGTATTTCCGTTTGAACAAGGTAAGTCGGCTCAGTATATTCATGCTCACAGTGAATGCGAAAGGACGCACCGTGACGACCTCATCTGACGCAACGAGCGGTCTCGACCTGCACCTGCAGCCGCAGGCGATGTTCAATTTGCCCGACGCCGCCGGCGCGCGCATCGTCTGCCGCAGCGGCTGCCTGTGGATCACGCTCGACGGCGACCTGCGCGACTTCGTGCTCGAACCCGGCGAGTCGTTCACCACCGCCGAACACCGGCGCGCCTTGATCTACGCGCTGAAGCCGTCGTGCATGGCGGTGTCGTCCAGCGGCCAGGCCGCGCCGGGTCGACGGCGCGCCGCGCACGGGCTGGTGCTGGAAGCGGTGCCGGCCTGACCGAGCCGAGCTTCGTAAACTCGTGGATTCGCACGGCCGGCGTGCGCAGACCTTCTCCACGATGACCATCCTGCTTGCGCCCATGGAAGGGCTTCTCGACTTCACCCTGCGCGACATCCTGACGCGGGTGGGCGGCATCGACCGCTGCGTGTCGGAGTTCATCCGCGTCTCGGGCACGTTGCTGCCCGATCGTGCTTTCCTGCGCATCGTGCCCGAGCTGAATCAGGGCGGTCGCACGCGCGCCGGCGTGCCGGTGCGAGCGCAGCTGATGGGCTCCGACCCGGCGTGCCTAGCCGAGAACGCGGCCAAGCTGGCGGCGCTGGGGCCGGCCGGCATCGACCTGAACTTCGGCTGCCCGGCCAAGGTGGTGAACCGGCACGGCGGCGGCGCGGCGCTGCTCGACGAACCGGCGCTGATCGCGGCCATCGTGTCGGCGGTGCGCCGCGCGGTGCCGGCCGCGATGCCGGTGTCGGCCAAGATGCGGCTGGGCAACCAGTGCGACACGCGCGCCATCGAATGCGCGCAGGCGATTGCCGACAGCGGCGCCGACGAACTGGTCGTGCACGGACGCACGCGCGCCCACGGCTACCGGCCGCCGGCGTACTGGGCGCGCATCAACGACATCCGCGCGGCGGTGCGCATTCCGGTGATTGCCAACGGCGAGATCTGGACCGTGGCCGACGCCGCGCGCTGCCGCATTGAATCGGGCTGTCACGCCTTGATGATCGGCCGCGGCATGGTCAGCGACCCGGGGCTGGCGCTGGCGATTGCCCGGCCGGGCCAGGCGGCGCTGGGCTGGCCTGCGTTGCTGCCGTTGATCGCCGAGTTCTGGCAGTTGATCAAGACCCACATCGAACCGAAAGCGCGTGCCGGGCGCCTGAAACAGTGGCTGAATTTCTTGCGCCGGCGCTACCCGCAGGCAGAGATCGCGTACGCTGCGGTGCGAACCGTCAACGACCCGGCGCTGGTGGCGCAGACCCTGTTTGCATCTGCGCACGCGTTGGCAGGCGCGCAACCCGAATTTTCAATCGCCTGACCTCACCGAAAGACACCATGACGCCCTCGATGCACACCACCAGTGTTCCGGTTTTCAAACAGATGCTCGGCGGCTTGACCGGCGTGCTTGCCAAGGCCGAAGCGCATGCCGAGGCGAAGAAGATCGAGCCGAGCGTGTTCCTTCAGGCGCGCTTGTTTCCTGACATGTTCGCGCTGCTGCAACAGGTGCAAGTGGCCTGCGACTTCGCGGTCACGGTGTCGGCCCGCCTGGCTGGCGTCGCGGTACCGACGTTCGACCGCACTGACGGCCCCGACAGCAGCTTCGCCGATCTTCACGCCCGCATCGGCAAGGTGCTGGCCTTCATCGACGGCTTGCCAGCAGAGTCGTTCGAAGGCAGCGCGGCGCGCGAGATCGTGCTGCGCCCCGGCACGCCGAAAGAGAAGCGTCTGCTCGGCCAGGCCTACCTGTCGAACTACGGGCTGCCGCAGTTCTTCTTTCACGTCACCACCGCCTACGCGATCTTGCGGCACCACGGGGTCGAGGTCGGCAAGAAGGACTACATGGGCGCTTACTGAGCCGAGTGATGTTCGAAAAGCTGCTGGCTGGATTCGTCGTCGCGCTGTGCGCAGTGCTGCTGCTGCGCCTGTGCGTCGGCGCGCGCCTGCGCCATCGCTTCGACGCGGCGATGCGCCGCAGCTGGTACGCGTGCCGGCGCAGCGCGCTTCGCGTGTGGCATTGGCGTGCCTCGCGGCGAGAAGCGGCGCGATTGGCCGACGAAGCCATTCAACGCGCGCGGCGCGGGGTCGAGCGCGACGGCAACGTCTACCGGCCGAAGTCGTTTCGTGAGCCCCGAAAGCCGCACTAGCGCGAGCTGACCGCTTCACTTGCCCCAGCTGTCCTTCAGCGTGGTGGTGCGGTTGAACACCAGGCGGCCCGCCGCGTGGTCAACAGGGTCGGCCACGAAATAGCCGTGGCGCTCGAACTGGAAGCGGTCGTCGGCCTTGGCAGCCGCCAATGACGATTCGGCAAATGCGCTCACGCAGCGCTTGCTGTTCGGGTTCAGTACGCTGAGGAAGTCGCGCCCGCCGGCATCGGGCTGCGCCTCGGTGAACAGGCGGTCGTACAGGCGCACCTCGGCGGCGATGCCGGTGGCCACGCTGACCCAGGTGATCACGCCCTTCACCTTCACCGCGTCGGCGCCCGGCGTGCCGCTCTTGGTGTCGGGCACCAGCGCGGCGAGCACGGCGCTGACATGGCCGTCGGCGTCTGTCTCGAACCCGGTGCACTCGACCACGTAGCCGTACTTCAAGCGCGACCTCGATCCCGCGATGGGCGCGCCAGACGCGTCGACGCGCGGCGGCGTCAGGCGGAAGAAGCCCTTGCTCGGCACTTGCATGAAGTCTTCGCGCTCTACCCACACCTCGTTCGTCAACACGAAGTCGCGCTGTCCCCTGTCCGGTTGGGCGGGGTGAATTGGGGCGTGGCAGGGCTCATGGTGCGTGCTGCTGCCAAACACCTCGGCGAAGTTGACCAGCTTCAGCTTCAGCGGGTCCAGCACCACGCAGGCACGTGGCGCCTTCGGGTCCAGGTCGTCGCGCAGCGCGATCTCCAGCGAGCTGTAGTCGATCCAGCCACCGGCCTTGCTGACGCCGCTGCGCTCGGCCAGCAACTGGATGCTGGCGGGCGTGTAGCCGCGCCGGCGCAGGCCGGCGATGGTGGGCATGCGCGGGTCGTCCCAGCCGTCCACGTGGTGTTCATCGACCAGTTGGCGCAGCTTGCGTTTGCTGGTGACGATGTAGGTCAGGTTGAGCCGCGCGAATTCGTACTGGTGCGGACGCGGTTGCGCCAGCAGGCCCAGCTTGCACAGCGTGTCGAGCAGCCAGTCGTAGAACGGGCGCTGGTCTTCGAATTCGAGCGTGCAGATGCTGTGGGTGATGTTTTCCAGCGCGTCCTCGATCGGGTGGGCAAAGGTGTACATCGGGTAGATGCACCAGTTGTCGCCGGTGTTGTGGTGGGTGGCGCGCTTGATGCGGTAGAGCGCCGGGTCGCGCAGGTTGATGTTCGGGCTGGCCATGTCGATCTTCGCGCGCAGCACCGCCGCGCCATCGGGCAGTTGGCCGTCGCGCATCTCGCGCAGGCGGGCCAGGTTCTCGGCCGGCGTGCGGCTGCGAAACGGGCTGTCGGTGCCGGCGTGGCCGAAGTCGCCGCGCGTGGCGCGCATCTCTTCGGCGGTCTGCTCGTCGACATACGCGTGGCCGGCGGTCACCAGCGCTTCGGCGGCGCGGTACATGAAGTCGAAATAGTCGCTAGCGTGGTACAGGTTCGACACCTGCGGCGAGCCCGCGCTGTGCCAGTCGAAACCCAGCCATCGCACCGCGTCGAGGATCGCGTCGACGTATTCCTGTTCTTCCTTCTCGGGGTTGGTGTCGTCGAAGCGCAAATGGCAGGCGCCGCCGTAGTCGCGCGCCAGCCCGAAGTTCAGGCAGATGCTTTTCGCGTGGCCGATGTGCAGGTAGCCGTTCGGCTCGGGCGGAAAGCGAGTGCGGATCTTCGCTGGGTCGAGCGGCCCGGCGGCGTGGTGCGCGGCGTCGCCGGGCGAGCCCGCGAAGCGGCGTTCGGCGTAGGTGCTCTGGGCCAGGTCGCGTTCGATGATCTGGCGCAGAAAGTTGCCCGGCTTGTGGTCGTCTGCGGCGGGCGGGGCGAGGGGTGCGTTCATGCGGGCGGGGGCACACAGGACGTGCGCGCGAGGGGGACACCGATTCTATCGGCGGGGCCTTCGCGCTCGCGCTCGTGCTCGTGCTCGTGCTCGCGCTCGTGCTCGTGCTCGCGCCCGTGCTCGGGGCGCCGTCACGCCCGCATACTGGCCAGCACCGTAACGAAGCTTTACCTGTGGGCGTCAACGGCACGGCCTGACTGGCGCGTTGTGATGTGATGCGCACCGTCGTGTGCAGACATGGAGAGCCGCATGAAGAAGACCCTTGTTCTGTCCCTCGCCGCTGCCGCGTTCGTCGTGGCTGCGGTCCCTGCGCAGGCCGGCAACGTGTCGTGGTCGATCGGCATCACCGCGCCGCTGGGCTATGGCAATGTGGGCACGGTGATCTCGAACGCGCCGATGTACCAGCCGGTCTATGAACCCGTCTATCAGCCGGTTTATCAGCCGGTGTACCAGCCGGTCTATCAACCCGTCTACCAGGCGCCTGCGGTGGTCTATGCCCCGGTGCCCGCGTACTACCCGCCGGTTCAGCGCCCGCGCTGGGTCTACAGCAACGGACCGGTGGTTGTTTCGCGGCCGGTGCCGGTGGCGTATTCGGGCTGGGTGCCTCCCGGCCACCGCCGCCACCATGACCGCGACCACGACGGCATTCCGAACCGCTACGACGGCTACGACAACCGCGCGAGCTGGGACCGCGATGGCGATGGCATCCCGAACCGCTACGACCGTCGCGACGACAGGAAATATCGACACTGAGCGCGGCGCACCGGGTGACGCAGTTCAGGGTTGGCGGCGTTTCAGGCGCGCGATCTCAGCTTGCAGCATGCGTTCGCGGACGCCTTCGCCGCGCAGGCTGATGAAGGTCACGACGCCGTGGATCGCCAACCCCAGGCCCCAACCCCACAGCGGGAAGTGCGACCAGCGCGCGCCGCCAGTGGCGGTGTTCAGCGCGAACAGGCCGAGGTTCACCAGCACGAACACGGCGGCGTGCGTGTAGAAGCCCAGCTTGATGCCGACGCGGCGCCGCGCGCGGGTTTCGATGTCGTCGGGGGTGGTATCGATGCTCATGGTGGATCTCCGGTGATGGTGGGCTTCAGCACGACGCGCTGTCAAAAGCTCAGCGACGTTTTCCAGACCATGTTGCTCCTGTAGCGGCCGGGCCGTTGTGGTCGCGAATGGCCGCTCACAGCGGCTTGAACAGATGCGAGTAGAGGCGGCTCACGGCCAGCTTGTCGGCGTGGCCGCGCAAGGTCAGGGTCACCTTGCCCGCTTCGTCGCGCAGCGCGGTGGCAATGGCGTCCGAGCGCACCACGGTGCCGCGGTGGATCTGCCAGAAGCGCTGCGTGTCCAGTTGCGGCAGCAACTCGCGCAGCGAGAGCCGGATCAGGTGCTCGCGTTCAACGGTGATGACGCGCAGGTACTTGTCGGCCGCCTCGAAGTACAGCACCTCGTCCACCGGCACCATGTGGATCGCGGTGCCGGCGCTGGCCTGGATCATGCGCAGCGGCGCTGCGGCGGCAGCGGCGGGCGCGGGCGCGCCGATGCGGTCGTTGCCGCTGGCCAGCAGGCTGCGCAACTGTTCTATGGCCGCACCCAGCCCCGGCTCGGCCTGGGGTTGCGCCCGCAGGCTGAGTGCGCTGCGCAGGCGGTCGCAGGTTTGCGCCAGTCGATCGGGCTGCACCGGCTTGAGCACGTAGTCGACGGCGGCGCGCTCGAAAGCCTGCAGCGCGTACTGGTCGTAGGCGGTGACGAACACGATCAGCGGAAACGCTGCGGCACCGTCGTCGGGCCATTCCTCGGCCAGCGCCTGAGCGGCTTCCAGCCCGCTCATTCCCGGCATGCGGATGTCGAGGAACATCACGTCCGGCCGCCATTGCAAGCCCTGCTGCAAGGCGGCCTGGCCGTGGCCGACGGCGGCCACCACTTGAAGCTCGGGCCACAGGCGTGCCAGTTCGGCCTGCAGGTTAGCTGCCAGCAGCGGTTCGTCTTCGGCAATCAGCGCGGTCGGGCGGGCGGTGTTCATGTGATTTTCAAAGGAATGCGAACGGTGGCGAGGGTGCCGCCTTCAGGGCCGTCTGCGGCGGCCAGTTCAAGGCTGGCTGCGGTGCCGTACAGGGTGGACAGGCGGGCTCGCACCTGCTGCAGGCCGAAGCGGGTGCCGTCGCTGGGCCCGGCCGACAAGCCGCCGCCGGTGTCGCGCACCCGCAGCACCAGTTGCGCGCCTTCTTGCCGTGCGCTGACGGCGATGCGCCCGCCGTTCACCTGCGGCTCCAGGCCGTGCTTGATGCAGTTCTCGACCAGCGGCTGCAGCAGCAACGGCGGGATGGCGGCATCGGTCAGCTCGGCGGGCAGATCGAACTGAACCTGCAGCCGCTCGCCCATGCGCACCTTCAGCAGCGCCAGGTAGTCGGCCAGGCGCGCGAACTCGCTGCTCAGCGCGTGGCTGGACACGCGCGACGCGCCCAGCGTGCCCCGCAGGAAGCCGATCAACTGGTCCAGCATCTGCTGCGCCTTCGGCGGGTCCAGCGCAATCAGCACGCGCAGGTTGGCCAGGGTGTTGAACAGCATGTGCGGCTCCAGCTGCGACTCCAGCAACTTCAGTTGGTTTTCGGCCGCGACGCGCTGCGCGGCCTCGGCCTGCGCACGCGCGCTGGCCAGGCGCTCAAGCGTGGTCAGCACGAACAGCGATGCCATCGACGCCAACGCCGACATCACGATCGTGAAGCGCGTCGACGGCGAACCGAAGTGCAGCATGCTCGGCGAGTTGAAGCCGGTGATCAGGTCGGCCAATGCGGTGCCGGCGGTGGGCCCGAGCGTCATGCCCAGCAAGACCAGCGGAATCATCCATCCCCACCCCGGAAAGCCGGCTCGTGGCAGCAGCGGCTGACCCTTGGCGATCTTCAGACGGTTCAGCAGGTGGGCGATGCCGTGGCGTCCGCCGTCGATGATCAGCCAGCAGCACAGGCCGATCGAGAACGAGTAGATCAAGTGCATGCCCATGCCGGCACCGCGCGCCATTGCGGTCAGCAGCACCGCGATGCCGGTGCACAGCAGGACCATGAAGATCGCGCTGCGCCGAACGCCCACCCAGATTGATCGCGGCGGCACCGGGAAAATCATGGCTTCAGATGGGTTGTTCATTCATTGGCCCGACGGCTCGCGCAGCGGCTTGAACCGCCGTCGACTCGAGTGTGAGCAGAATGTGTCCGATGCCCGGCAGCAGGCGCACTGAAACCTGCTTGCCTTCGGCCTGGAACAGGGACTCGAAGCGGTCTGCGTAGAAGGCTTCGTCGTCGCTTCCTGCGATCAGCCGGATGGGCTGCGCAGCGGCTCGAATGTTGGCGCGGTAGTCGCGTTCAGGCCGAAAGTTCTGCGCCAGCGCGAACGAGTAGCTCGGCGTCAGCAAGGCGCGGGCTGGTTCGTCGAGCGCGAAGCGGGTAACCGCCATGTGGTCGAAGGCATGCAGGCCAACCGCGTTCAGCAGTCCGATGGCCACGTAGCGCGGCAAGCCCACCGTGACCCAGCCGCCGCTGTTCGGCCGGTAGGTGGGCGCGTTCTGGCTGATGAAGGGCGACAGCAGCAGGTAGTTCGCGAACAGCCGCTGTCGCGTGCTGCCGGCGACGCGCAACGCGAAGCCGCCGCCCGACGAGAAGCCGGCCAGCGTGGCGGGCTGCGCCGGTTTGACCGAGCGCATGAAGTCTTCCAGGTCGTCTTCGAGTTGCCCGACGTAGCCGATCTGCCCCTTGGTCCCCGAGTCGCCGTGACCGCGAATGTCCAGCGCGTAGGTGGCGTGGCCGGCCGCGGCCATGGCCTCGGCCAGCACGTGCATGCTGCGGCCGCTGGCCGAGGAACCGTGCACCAGCACCACGCTTGCCTTCGCGTCGGTGCTGCGGGCGGGATAGAACCTGAACGCGAGGCGCGAGCCGTCTCGGGCCACGAACCCGGACGCTGCCGGCACGCCGGAGAAATCCACACCCTTGAACGGCCGGTTGATGCTGGGCATGGGAGTCGGCTCGGCCGGACCGCCGACCGCGATGGCCAGGCCCATCGCCACCATCAGCAACAAGGCCAGGGCGGCCATGGACACCAGAAAGGCTTTCATGCGAGCAGGAGGAGGGCGGTGAACCGGCTCACGCCAGCTGCATGTTGGCCGGCTGGCGGATCGCCGACCACAAGGTCAGGGCACGGGCCAGGAACAGCCCGCTGAAGAAGCCGTAGGCCAGGCTCGCTGCCGACGGGAAGACGGGGTCGTTCTGCAGCTCAGGGTTCATCACCAGGTTCACCGCGACGGTGTACTTGACGACGAACAACACCAGGATCAGCGCCAGCGGCAGCCAGCTCCCGGGGACCTGGAAGCGCGATGTGCTGGCCGACCAGCCGATGCCGCGCCAGACGCGCAACGAATGTGCGGTGGCAATCGCCGCAGCGGCACCGCCGGCCCAGGCCAGCAAGGGCAGGGCGTGGACGCCGAAGCGCGACGCCACGCCGGCCACCGACAGCGTCACCATGATCACCGGCAGCAGCGCGGCGCGGCCCAGCGTCATCTGGCGGGTCTGCGTCTGGACCAGGCCCAGCGCCACCAGCGCGCTCAGAAGCGCCCAGACCCAGACCGGTGTGTGTTGAAGGATGCTGATGACCATGTTGCGCTCCTGTGCGAGTCGTTGCGATGAACGCACTGTGCCGCCGGGCCGCGTGGCGGGCGAGGGGCGTGCGACGAAACGACCCGGCGCGGCGCGAAACGTTCGCGCGCCGGCGTGGGCGGCAGCCTCAGGGCGCGCTGGCAAGGCGCGCGCGGATCGCCTCGATGCGCTGGCGGTTCGCGTTCAAGTCCCCGCGTCCGACGCGCGACGCCGAGCGCACCTGCACCAGGTTCGCCTTCGGGTCGAACCAGAACTCGACATCGTCCACGTACTTCATCCAGCGCGTTTCGAACTGCGCGTACAGGTAGTTGGGCGCGCTGGTCACCACGGTGGCACCGGGCGTCGTGGACACGATGGCCTTGATGCGTGCCAGCGTGGCCGGGCCGTCTGTGCGCAGCGCCAGCGGGGCGATCGCAGCCGGGTCGCGCATCGGGTGCGCGGGGTGCAGCGCCGCCTGGCTGCTGACGCTGTTCGAGGTGGTCGAAGGCGGCTTCAGCAGACCGTCGTGCACGCCCAGGTCGGCCGGCATCTTGCCGCGCAACAGGCCGAGCTGACCCGCGACCACGGCGGCGAGCGCCAGCGCGGCCAGCACGATGAACAACCACTTGACGATGGTCATGGGCTACTTTCTTGCAGCGTGAGGAGGCGCGTATTCTGACCCGACGGGACCACGCGCGAGGCTATATTCGCGGGCCCGAATCGAGGAGGCCATGATGCTGAGGAAACCTGCCCGGCTGCGCTGCCACCCGCTGTCGATCAGCCTGTGGCTGGCGGGCTTGTCCGCCTGCGGAACGCCGGGCGCGCCGCCGCTGCCGCAAACGCCGGCCCCGGTGGTGCGAACGGCACCTGCACCTGCACCGGCAACGGCACCTGCACCGGCAACGGCAACGGCAACGGCAACGGCAACGGCAACGGCAACGGCTCCGGAATCGGTGGTCGTTGCGCAGCCGGCGGCCGAGCCCGTTTCGCCGGCGCTGCCTTCCAGCGTGCCCTACAGCGCGGCGGTGGCTGCACGGTTTCCCGATCCGGCGGTGAGTTACCGAACGCCCGCGTTCGAACCCGGGCACAGCGGCTTCACCACCAACGCCGAGCTGCAGTCGGCGTTGCGCGCGCTGGAGCAAGCCGCGTCGGCGTCGAACGGCCAGACCCAGGTGAAGCTGCTGGCGCTCGGCACCTCGCAGAAAGGGCTGCCGCTGCAGGCGCTGCTGTTCACCCGCCAAGCCCCTGCCGACCCGGCCTCGTTGCGCGCCTCGCCGCGGCCGACGGTGCTGCTGGTGGGGCAGCAGCACGGCGACGAGCCTGCCGGCAGCGAAGCGCTGCTGGTGCTGGCGCAACAGCTCGCGTCGGGCCCGCTGCAAGGCCTGCTCGACCGCATCAACGTGCTGCTGCTGCCGCGGGCCAACCCCGACGGTGCGGCGGCCCGGCAGCGCGTGACCGCCAGCGGCATCGACGCCAACCGGGATCACCTGCTGTTGAAGACGCCCGAAGCGCAGGCGCAAGCGCAACTGGTGCGCGATTACCAGCCGGTGGTGGTGGTGGACGCCCACGAATACACCGTGGTCGGCCGCTACCTGGAGAAGTTCAACGGCGTGCAGCGCTTCGATGCGCTGCTGCAGTACGCGATGACGGCCAACCTGCCGCCCTTCATCAGCAAGGCGTCGGACGAGTGGTTCCGCCAGCCGCTGCTGGCCCGACTGAACCAGCAAGGCCTGAGCGTCGAGTGGTACTACACCACGTCCACCGATCTGGCTGACAAGAAGATCTCGATGGGCGGCGCCCAGCCCGACACCGGGCGCAACGTGAACGGGCTGAAGAACGCGATCAGCATCCTGATCGAGACACGCGGCGTCGGCATCGGTTCGCTGCACCTCGGGCGCCGCGTGCACACCCATGTCACGGCGATGAGCAGCGTGCTCGGCAGCGCCGCCGCGCGGGCGAGCGACCTGCTCAAGCTGCGCCAGTTCGTGGACAACGAGGTGGTCGCGCAGGCCTGCCAGGGCAAGATGGTGGTCGAGGCTGCACCCACCGCCAGCGAATACGCGCTGACCATGCTCGACCCGGTCACCGGCGCCGACAAGGTGGTCAACGTGGAGTGGGCGTCGTCGCTGGTGCTGAGTCCGTTGAAGAGCCGCTCGCGGCCGTGCGGCTACTGGCTGGCAGCCGACCAGGCCGACGCTGTGCAGCGCCTGCGCGGCCTCGGGGTGCGCGTGTCGCAGTTGAGCGAGGTGGGGGTTCTGCGCGGCGAGACCTATCGCGAAACCTCGCGCGAGGTCGGCATGCGCCAAGACGTTCGCGGCAGCATTGCCGGCGGCGGCGTGCTGCGGGTGCAGGTCGAACTGGTGAGCACGCTGCTGGACGTACCGCTGGGCAGCTACTACGTCGGGCTCGACCAGCCGCTGGCGAATCTGGTGATCGCGGCGCTGGAGCCCGACACGCAGAACAGCTATTTCGCCAACGGCATCGTCAGTGGCGTGGCGGCGCAAGCGCGGGTGTTGCTGCGGCCTGAGCTGCGCATGACGGTGTTGCCGTGAGCGCCCGAGCGGGCGCGGCACCCGTTCGTTGCCGACACGGGATTTGAACCAGCGGCAGTGCCGACATGAAAACGCCCCGGAGATTGCTCCCCGGGGCATGAGGCTCAGCCTTCTCGCCGAGCCATCAATCGAGCCAGCGTCAACTCAGGGCTGGTCGACCCGCACGATGGTCGGGTTCGGCAGGCCGGCCGAACCGCCATAGACCACCGACCCGAGATACTTCCCGGGTGTCAGTGGGTTGAAGCTCAGGCCAATGGCACCGATCTGCCCGGTCACGGCCGCCGCAGGCGAAGTGACTGTCATGTTGCCAGCGGCTGCCGACCCCAAGGCCCAACTCGTCAACTTGAACTTCGCTGCACCGCTTGGTACCGCAAACCCAAGCACGCGCACGGTGTAGACCCCCGCCGCCGGGTTGAGCAGGTTGACCTCTTCGGCCGACGTGGCACCGCCGCTGGCGCCCACAAGACCGCCAGCAGCGTTGTAGACCTCAAGATCGAGGTCACTGGCCTGGTCGACATCGGCGTCGAACATCGAGAACCGTGCATAGGTGCTGTTGGCGGGCACGCTGACCGGAAAGTCCACCGTTCCGCCGGTGGCGACGGCTCCCGTTGCTGTGGCCGCAGGAACCAGCCCACGTGCGGTTGCCGTGAACGTGCCGTTGTAGCCGAAGGTCACGTTGTACGAACTGCTGACCTGCGCCGGCGCTGCCAGTGCGACGGGACGCACCACCATCGGAATTCGCACGTTGTGAACGCCGTCGCTCAGTGCGAGTTGGCCGCCGGTATAGGCATTCAGGGCTGCGGAGGTGCGGCTGAAGGTCACGCTGAAGGACTGGGTTTCCCCGGCCGCCAGGGTCAGCGTGGACGGGCTGATCGCGACGGTGAAGCCCAGCATGCCGGTGTACGACGCCGTGTACGTGGCCGGATTGCCACCCACATTGGTGACCCGACGGGTGACCGTTTGCACACCTGCCATGTCGCCGATGGCGATCGACGCTGTGTTCAGGTTGCTCGGGTCGAGCACCGGAACGCCGGCCGACGTGCAGAACGAGGTCGGTAGCTGCGTGCCGCACAGGAAGCCCAGCCAGTCGTTGAAGCCCGCGTCGAACACCAGCCCCGGATTGGCAGCCTTGTTGGGCTGCACATGCCCGGCACCTTGACGGAAGATCAGCGCGGGGTTGGTATTCGGCGCGGGTACGCCGCCGTCCAGTACGTCGCTGCCGGTGGTCATCAGGGCGGACTTGATGGCCATTGGCGACCAGCTCGGGTGGAGTTCCTTGAACAACGCCGCCAGGCCGGCCACATGGGGGCTGGACATGGACGTGCCGCTCAACAGGTCGAACAGGCGGCCGTTGGGGACCGGCGACATGCCGGCCAGGATGTCCTGACCCGGTGCGATCAGGTCCGGCTTCAGCAGGTCGCCGCCGGCGGCCCGCAGTGGGCCGCGTGACGAAAACGACGCCGTGAACGGCGCTGGCGCGTTGAAGGCGAACACGGCCGCGTTGATGACCGCCGTGCCACCCGCAGTGGCCGCATAAGTCTTGACCGCCGCACGGTCGGCGACTTCCAAATGCACGGTAGGCACCGCGTGGAAGTCGGCGTTGATGGAGTTGGCGTTGGTGTTGAGCAGGATCATCCCCACACCCCCGGCCTGCGCAACCGCCAGGCTCTTGTTGACGCGTGCCGTGACGCCACGGTCGCAGACGACGATCTTGCCGGCCACTTTGGCCGGATCGAGCACCGCCACGCCACCGTTGTCCACCGCAGCGAAGCACAGGGCCACTGCAGCCGGATCGGCACCGGGAAGACCGGCGGCCATCGAATCGATCAATGGCTTCGAGGCCAGCGCGGTCGCCAACGAGGCACCCGAGTACGTGACGCCGTTGCCCAGGGTCACCGAGCCCTGAACACTGCGGTTGTGCGTGCCTGCGGCCACCGTGGTCAGCCATGGACCCGGGTGCGCCACGGTGCTGGACGCCGGCCCGCTGTTGCCCGCCGAGGCGGCCACGAACACCCCGGCGTCGGCCGCGAACAGGAAGGCGATCTCGACCGGATCGCGAAAATTCGTGCTGCTGCCGCTGATCGAAAAGTTGATCACGTCCACACCGTCGGCCACGGCTTGATCGATCGCCGCAACGCTGTCGGAGCTGGCGCACCCGCCGGCACCACCGCCCCAGCAAACCTTGTAGGCCGCAATGCGGGCCCGCGGCGCGATGCCGTTGATGCTGCCGAAAACCGCCGCTGCGCCGGTCGCCGGGACATTCGCGTTGCCGCCCGACGTGGTGGCGGTGTGGGTGCCGTGACCATCCGAGTCGCGCGGCGAATTGAAGTCGGATGGAAAGGCGGCGTCGATGCCGGCGTTGCCACCGAAACCGGCGTTGTAGTAGCGCGCGCCGATCAGTTTTTGGTTGCAGTCGGCGGCGGTAAAGGCCTCGCCCGGGGTGCACTTGCCGTGCCAGCCGGGGATTTGCTGGTAGCCCAGCTTGCCGTCCTTGGTGGCGTTGCCATTGACGCCGGTTCGGTCCGAGAAGCTGGGATGTTCTGGCCACGCGCCGGTGTCTACGATGCCGATGATCACGTTTTCGCCGGTCGCGCCGGTCGTGCTGTAAAAGCCGGTCGGCCCGGTGAGGCCCAGAAATGCCGGCGTCGACGAGGTGTCCAGCTGACGAATTTCGTCTTTGCTCACCGCCAGCACCCCCGGCGTCTGCGCCAGCTTCTGCGCCTGAGCCTCGGTCAGCTCAGCGGCAAAGCCGTTGAACACGTATCCGTAGTTGTAGAGTTTCCTGGCACCGCCGACGCCGCTCAGCAGCGCGTCCTGGCGCGACGCCAGGTAGCCCATGTAGCTGTAGACCTTTGGGTCGTTCGGATTGATTTTCTGGCCCTTGCCCGGCTTCGTGGCGGTGTAGCCCTTGATGTTGCCGGTGTAAGCGGTCACCGGTTGCTCGGCCAGTTGCACGATGTAGGCCTGGTTGGCAGCCTTTGCCTTGCCGGTGTCCGGTGCCGCATGCACCGTCAGGCTGAACCCCGTGATGCCGAGCACGACCGCCGCGGCGGTGGCGACAAACAGCTTTGTTCGTTGGTCCTTGCGCATGTTCTTCCTCGAGTGTTGGTGGATCGAAGGGTCAGACCGGCGCCTCTTGAGTGCACGAATCTGTTGGCTGACCCTGCGGTCCATTCGACCGCGAGCCGGCGTCAAGATTTAACGTCGCTCAGCTTCCGCAGCGTCTAGGACATACCCGAGGCCAAGGCGATTCGTCCCCGAATCGCGACCGGGCAGAGGGGCTACCTTCGACGCGAGCCACCGAAAATGCCGCCCAGCACGCCGCGAATGATTTCGCGGCCCACCGAGCTGCCCATGGTGCGCACGGCCGACCGCGCCATCGACTGGGCCAGCCCTTCGTGCACACCGCCGCGCGGCCCGGTGCTGCCGAACAGCACACTGCCCAGGCCGCCCAGCAGGCCGCCGCCTGCCTCGGCCGGTGCGGCGGCGGGTGTGCCTGCGGGGCCAGGCGCGGGGCTGGCTGGCTTGCCGGCCGCAGCGGCATCGGAGGCGGCCACGACCCGGCCCTTCAGCTTCTCGTACGCCGACTCACGGTCGACGGTTGTCTCGTACACGCCCGCCACCAGCGAGCCTGCGATCAGTGCCGTGCGCTGATCCGGTGTGATCGGGCCGATCTGGCTGCCGGGCGGAATCACGAACACGCGCTCGGTGACGCTGGGCCGGCCCTTGGCGTCGAGGAAGCTGACCAACGCCTCGCCGACGGCCAGCTCGGTGATCGCGGTTTCGATGTCGAGCTTCGGGTTCGCGCGCATCGTGGTGGCCGCCGCCTTGACGGCCTTCTGGTCGCGCGGCGTGAAGGCGCGCAGTGCGTGCTGCACGCGGTTGCCCAACTGCGCGAGCACGCTGTCGGGAATGTCCAGCGGGTTCTGCGTCACGAAGTACACACCGACGCCCTTGCTGCGCACCAGCCGCACCACCAGTTCGATGCGCTCGACCAGCGCGCCGGGTGCCTCCTTGAACAGCAGGTGGGCTTCGTCGAAGAAGAACACCAGCTTGGGTTGGTCGAGGTCCCCGACCTCGGGCAGTTGCTCGAACAGTTCGCTCAGCATCCACAGCAGGAAGGTGGCGTACAGGCGCGGGCTGTTCATCAACTGGTCGGCGGCCAGGATGTTGATGACACCTTTCGCTTGCCCATTCATCTCCACCGTCTGCATGAAGTCGGCGATGTTCAGCATCGGCTCGCCGAAGAAGCGGTCGCCGCCTTGCTCCTCGATCTGCAGCAGGCCGCGCTGGATGGCACCCACGCTGGCGGCGCTGACGTTGCCGTATTCGGTGGTGAACTGGCTGGCGTTCTCGCCCACGTGTTGCAGCATCGCGCGCAGGTCCTTCAGGTCGAGCAGCAGCAGGCCGTTGTCGTCGGCGATCTTGAACACCAGGCTCAGCACGCCCTGCTGGGTTTCGTTCAGCGCCAGCATGCGGGCCAGCAGCAGGGGGCCCATGTCGCTGACGGTGGCGCGCACCGGGTGGCCTTGCGCCTTCTTGGCGTCGGCAAATACATCCCACAGCGTGACGGGGCAAGCCGCGGATACCGGTGCGTCGATGCCGCGTTCCTTCAACAGCGCGGCCAGCTTGTCGCTGACGCGGCCGACCTGCGAAATGCCGGTCAGGTCACCCTTCACGTCGGCCATGAACACCGGCACGCCGAGGCGGCTGAAGTTCTCGGCCATCGTCTGCAGAGTGATCGTCTTGCCGGTGCCGGTGGCCCCGGTGATCAGGCCGTGCCGGTTGGCGAGTGCGGGCAACAGGAAGCACTCCGTCTGCTCGTGCTTGGCAATCAGGATGGGCTCGGCCATGAAGATCTCCGTCGGGTGGCGTGAGCGCCGAGTCTAGCGCTGCGACTGGCGCCGAATCGGGCCCCCACGCACCGCTAAAATCGGCGCATTCTTTCGATCGACACAACGACCTCTCGCCGAGGCACGAGGAGCTTTTCCGACATGGCTGGACACTCGAAATGGGCCAACATCCAGCACCGCAAGGGCCGTCAGGACGAAAAGCGCGGCAAGGTCTGGACCCGCGTCATCCGTGAGATCACGGTGGCCGCGCGCCAGGGCGGCGGCGATCTGGCGATGAACCCGCGGCTGCGGCTGGCGGTGGAAAAGGCCAAGGCGGTCAACATGCCGGCCGACACCGTGAAGAAGAACATCGACAAGGCCACCGGCAACCTCGAAGGCGTGAGCTACGAGGAAATTCGCTACGAGGGCTACGGCATCGGCGGCGCGGCGATCATCGTCGACACCATGACCGACAACCGCGTGCGCACCGTGGCCGAGGTGCGCCACATCTTCAGCAAGTACGGCGGCAACATGGGCACCGAGGGCTCGGTGGCGTTCCAGTTCAAACACTGCGGGCAGTTCATCTTCGCGCCTGGCACGAGTGAAGACAAGGTGATGGAGGTGGCGCTGGAAGCCGGCGCCGAAGACGTGCTCACCGACGCCGACGGTGCCATCGAGGTGCTGTGCGCGCCGCTGGGCTTCGAAGCCGTCAAGCTCGCGCTCGAGCAAGCCGGGCTGGTGCCTGCTGCGGCCGAGGTGACGATGCGCGCCGAGAACAGCGTCGAGGTGAGCGGCGACGACGGCCAGCGCATGCAGAAGCTGCTCGACATGATGGAAGACCTGGACGACGTGCAGGACGTGTTCCACAACGCCGAGATCGCATGAAGGTGCTGGTGATTGGCGCCGGTGGGCGTGAGCACGCGATGGCGTGGAAGCTGCTGGCGTCGCCCAAGGTGCAGACCGTCTTCGTGGCGCCGGGCAACGGCGGCACGGCGGCCGACGTGCGGCTGCACAACCTGCCCATCACCGACTTCGCCGCACTGGCCGACTTCGTGCAGACCGAACGCATTGCGCTGACCGTCGTCGGCCCCGAGGTGCCGCTGGCCGCCGGGGTGGTGGACCTGTTTCGTGCGCGCGGCCTGCGCATCTTCGGGCCCACGCAGGCTGCGGCGCAGCTCGAAAGCTCGAAGGCCTTCGCGAAAGACTTCATGCAGCGCCACGGCATTCCGACGGCCGCGTATGCAACGTTCAGCGACGCGGCCGCAGCGCATGCGCACGTCGACGCTGAATCGGTAAAGAGCGCCGGAGCGCCCATCGTCATCAAGGCCGACGGCCTGGCCGCCGGCAAGGGCGTGGTAGTGGCCGCCACGCTGGCTGAGGCGCATCAGGCGATCGACTGGATGCTGAGTGGCAACGCGGCCGACAACCGCTTGGGCGTACAGCACAACGCCGGCGGTGCGCGGGTGGTGATCGAAGAATTCCTGGCCGGTGAAGAAGCCAGTTTCATCGTGCTGTGCGACGGCAAGAACGTGGTCTCGCTCGCCACCAGCCAGGACCACAAACGCCTGCTCGACGACGACGCCGGCCCGAACACCGGCGGCATGGGCGCCTATTCGCCGGCGCCGGTGGTCACGCCCAACGTGCACGCGAAGGTGATGCACGAAATCATTCACCCGACCATCGCCGGCATGGCGAAAGACGGCATCGTCTTCACCGGCTTTTTGTACGCCGGGCTGATGATCGATGCGCATGGCCAGCCGCGCACCGTGGAGTTCAATTGCCGCATGGGCGATCCCGAAACGCAGCCGATCCTGATGCGGTTGAAGAGCGACCTGTTCGACGTGCTGATGCACGCCACCGACCAGACGCTGGACCAGGTCGACCTGCAGTGGGACCGCCGCGTCGCGCTGGGGGTGGTGCTGGCGGCACACGGTTATCCGCTGGCCCCGCGCCAGGGCGACGTGATCACCGGCCTGCCGGCCGAGGCCGCAGACGCGATGGTGTTTCACGCGGGCACCGCCGTGCAGGGCGGGCAAATGCTCACCGCCGGTGGCCGCGTGCTGTGTGTGACGGCGCTGGGCGACTCGGTGCGGCTGGCGCAGCAGCGAGCCTACGAGTTGCTGCGCGGCATTCACTTCGACGGCATGCAGTTCAGGCGCGACATCGGCCACCGGGCGATCAAGCGGTGAGCGGCATGGACAGCGCCTCCGTTCGCAGCTACCTGCTGGCCCTTCAAGACCGCATCATCGGCGCCATGGAGGTCGAAGGCGGCGAGACGTTCATCGCCGACAGCTGGACCCGCGAGCCCGGTGGCCGGCTCGAAGGCGATGGCCGCTCGCGGCTGATCGAGGGCGGTGCCCTGCTCGAACGCGGTGGCTGCAACTTCTCGCACGTCAAGGGCAAGGTGCTGCCGCCTTCGGCCACGCAGCACCGGCCCGAGCTGGCGGGTGCACCGTTCGAGGCGATGGGCGTGTCGCTGGTGATGCACCCGCGCAACCCGCACGTTCCCACGGTGCACATGAACGTGCGCATGTTCGCGGCGCTGCCCGAAGGCCGCGAGCCGGTGGTGTGGTTCGGCGGCGGCATGGACTTGACGCCGTACTACGGTGTGGAAGAAGACGCGGCACATTTCCACCGCGTCAACCGCGACGCCCTGGCACCCTTCGGCGACGACAAGTACCCGCGCTTCAAGCAATGGTGCGACGAGTACTTCTTTCTGAAGCACCGC
>JANNBZ010000199.1:0-19379 GCA_031386065.1 Burkholderiales bacterium | reverse complement strand
GCGCTGCCGCTGACCGGCATCGTGCTGACCAAGATGGACGGCGACTCGCGCGGCGGCGCAGCACTGTCGGTGCGCCAGATCACCGGCGCGCCGATCAAGTTCGCCGGCACCAGCGAGAAGATCGACGGCCTGGAAGTCTTCGACGCGCAGCGCCACGCAGGGCGCGTGCTGGGCATGGGCGACATCGTCGCGCTGGTCGAAGAGGTCAGCAAGGGCGTCGACATGGCGGCGGCGCAAAAGCTGGCCGACAAGGTCAAGTCGGGCGACGCGTTCGACCTGAATGACTTTTTGTCACAAATTTCCCAGATGAAAAAAATGGGCGGCCTGGCCGGCTTGATGGACAAGCTGCCGACGCAAATGACGGCCAAGGCCGGCAATGTCGACATGGACCGCGCCGAGCGCGACGTGCGCCGCATGGAGGGCATCATCTGCTCGATGACGCCGCTGGAGCGCCGCAAGCCCGACCTCATCAAGGCCACCCGCAAACGCCGCATCGCCACCGGCTCGGGGGTTCAGGTTCAGGAGGTGAACCGCATGCTGAAGCAGTTCGAGCAAATGCGCGACATGATGAAAAAGATGAAGGGCGGCGGCATGATGAAAATGATGAAGCGCATGGGCGCCATGAAGGGCATGGGCGGCATGGGCGGCCCGCGCTGAGGCAAGACGCCGGCATGCACATCCACACGCCAGCCGATTGACCAGCGCGCAGCGCGCCGTTAAGGTCGCAGCGCCATCCACCTCGGCATCGCCTTGTCCACACTCCCGATTCTCTTGCTGCTGTTGGCAGCCGTTCTGCTGCTTGCGTGGTGGTGGCTGCGCCGGCGCGATCGCGACGAGGCTGAAGACCGACCGATCGACGGACTCGACACGCTGGCAGCGTGGTCGCCCGAAGCCACCCGCGTGCTGAAGGCGGCCGAGCGCACCGCCTATGTCACGCTGCGCCACGCGCTGCCGCAGCACATGATCCTGGCGCAAGTGCCATTGGCACGCTTCATCCGCGTTCCCACGCGCCACTCGTATTCCGAATGGTTGCGCCGCGTCGGTCAGCTGTGCGCCGACCTGGTGGTGTGCGACCGCCATTCGCAAGTCATCGCGGTGGTCGAAGTTCAAGCCGCGCCCGAAGACACCGGCCACCGGACCCGACGCCGTCAGCTTCGCGTGGCCCGTGTGCTGGAAGCCGCCAAGATTCCGCTGCACGTGTGGATCGACACCGCACTGCCATCACCCGAGGCGGCGCGCGATGCCATCCTGCCGCGACCTCACAGTGAGCCCTCCGCGGCGCAGATGCCGGTCGGGCCCGGTGCCGCGCCAACGCTGCACCCGCCTTCGTCTGTTCGCAGGTACGAGAGCGAGCCGTCGGCCCGGCCCGACCAGCACCCCACGGAAGCGTGGGACGCAGACGAGGCGATCGAATTGGCCGAGCCGCCACCGTCGACCTGGTTCGACGATTTGGACACTGCACCGGCGCCGCTGGCCGCACCGAAACGCGCGGCCAAGCGCTGATACGCCGCCGAGCTGCCACGGCGTTCAGCCAAGCAAGGCGTTGGCAAATTCGCGCGCGTCGAAGGTCTGCAGATCCTCCAGCTGTTCGCCCACGCCGATGAAGTAGACCGGCACCGCGCCACCGGGCCGCTCGCGCGCCCACAGCGCAATGGCCGCCAGCACGCCGCCCTTGGCCGTGCCGTCGAGCTTGGTGATGATCAGCCCGGTGAGTTGCAAGGCCTCGTCGAAAGCCTTCACCTGCGTCAGCGCGTTCTGCCCGGTGTTGCCGTCGACCACCAACAGCACCTCGTGCGGCGCACCGACCTGCGCCTTGGTGATGACGCGCTTGATCTTGCGCAGCTCTTCCATCAGGTTCAGCTGCGTCGGCAAGCGGCCGGCGGTGTCGGCGATCACCACGTCGCAGCCACGCGCCTTGCCCGCCACCACCGCGTCGAAGGTCACGGCCGAGGGGTCGCCGTTGGCCTGGCTGACGATCTCGACATTGGTGCGACCGGCCCACACCGCGAGCTGCTCTTTGGCAGCCGCGCGAAAGGTGTCGGCCGCCGCAAGCAGCACCTTTGCGCCACCCGCCGCCAAGTGACGCGTGAGCTTGCCGATGCTGGTGGTCTTGCCCGCACCGTTCACGCCGACGACCATCATCACGGTGGGCGAGGCCTCGCCCACCGTGAGTGCTTTTTCCAGTGGCCGCAGCAGGTCGGTGATGGCATTCGCCAGCAGGCCTTTCACTGCAGCCGGATCGCCAGCGCGCTCTTCCGCCACCCGCCACTTCAGGTCGGCCAGCAGGTAGGCCGTCGCCTTGACGCCCGCGTCGGCCATCAACAGCGCCGACTCCAGTTCTTCATACAGCGCGTCGTCGATCTGCGTGCCAGTGAAGACCTGGGCGATGCTGGAGCCGGTCTTTTTCAGGCCGGAGCGAAGCTTGTCGAACCAGTTTCGGCGCTCGGCCGGCTCTGCCGCCACGGCCACGGCCACGGTCAGAGCCGGCTCAGGCAGCGGCTGCAGAGAAGCCGCGACGGGAGGTTTTTTCTTGAAAAAACTGAACATGCAGGCGTCGGGAAAGGGTTGCTGAGCGGCGCCCGTTCGGGAGCAAAGACGAGCGCACGGAGGCCCGTACGCCGGACGCTATAATTTGTGGCTAAGGCGCTTTAGCTCAGTCGGTTAGAGCGACGGAATCATAATCCGCAGGTCCGGGGTTCGAATCCCTGAAGCGCCACCAGCTTTCAAAGGTCTTGCAAGTCATCGACTTGCAAGACCTTTTGCTTTGCGCTGAGTCCTTTTGCGACCTCCCCCCTCGCGGGTCTGTTCATCGCGCTGCAACACTCTGTGCCGAAATTGATTGCCACAGTTCGGCGCAGCAACGGTCAGCCGGACGAGCGACGAAAGCGCGGCGACTCAACACTCGGAATGACCCTATTCGGGCTATCCCTAGGGGTCGCGCGGATGAGCGTCGAATTTGCGCCGACGACTCCTTTGAGCAGGGTTTCACCCTAAGCGCGGCGGCTGAAATCACAACGCTGGCTCGACGCACTGACCCTTGCGGCCCCGTTTCATTTCACCGGTTCTCGGTATTTAAAAACAGGCTCACAACTTGCATTGAAGCCTTCGCCGGCTTCTTCAAGTCGCACGGCCGTCGGCCTCGCAGCGGTTCGATGCAGGCGAGCTTCAGTGACCTCAAATAAGGAGACTTCAATGCGAATTTCCGAGCAAGCAGATTGGCGCTCATGGTGTCGGGTGGCGGTGGCGATGGTCGCGATTCCAGGGATGGCGTTCGCCAACCCGGACGTCGAAAAGAACATCGCCAATTCAAAGAACTGGGCGATGCAGGCTGGCGACATGTTCAACCAGCGGTACAGCAAGCTCAACCAGATCAACAAGGGCAACGTCGGCAAGATGCAGGTCGCGTGGACATTCTCCACCGGCGTGCTTCGCGGGCATGAAGGCTCGCCGCTGGTGATCGACGGCACGATGTTCCTGCACTCGCCGTTTCCCAACAAGGTCTTCGCGATCGACCTCGACACGCAAAAGATCAAGTGGAAGTACGAGCCGAAGCAGGACCCTGCGGTGATTCCGCAGATGTGTTGCGACACGGTGAACCGTGGGCTCGCCTATGCCGAAGGCAAGGTCTTCCTGCAGCAGGCAGACAGCATGCTGTTGGCGCTGGATGCAAAGACCGGCAAGGTCATCTGGAGCGTCAAGAACGGCGACCCGAAGCTCGGAGCCGTCAACACCAACGCGCCGCACGTGTTCAAAGACAAGGTCATCACCGGCATCAGTGGCGGTGAATGGGGCGTGCGCGGGTTCTTGGCTGCTTACGACATCAACACCGGCAAGCAGGTCTGGAAGGGCTACAGCGTTGGCCCCGATGCCGAAATGCTGATGGACCCGGCCAAGACCATGACCTGGACCGACGGCAAGATGGCACCCGTCGGCAAGGACTCTTCGCTGAAAACCTGGAAGGGTGACCAGTGGAAGACCGGCGGCGGCACCACCTGGGGCTGGTTCAGCTACGACAAGGCAACGAATGCCGTTTACTACGGCACCGGAAACCCGTCGACCTGGAACCCGTCGCAGCGGCCCGGCGACAACAAGTGGTCGATGACGATCTTCGCGCGCGATGTCGACACGGGGATGGCCAAGTGGGTCTACCAGATGACGCCGTTCGACGAGTGGGATTTCGACGGCATCAACGAGATGATCCTGGCCGACATCGACGTCAAGGGCAAGCCGACGAAGGCGCTGGTGCACTTCGACCGCAACGGCTTTGGCTACACGCTGGACCGCGTGACCGGTGAGCTGTTGGTGGCCGAGAAATACGACCCGACGGTGAATTGGGCCACGAACGTCGACATGAAGACGGGCCGTCCGCAAGTGGTCGCCAAGTACTCCACCGCGAAAGGTGGGGCTGATGTCAACACCAAGGGCATCTGCCCGGCGGCGCTTGGCAGCAAGGACCAACAGCCAGCGTCGTTCGACCCAGAGACCAAGCTCTTCTATGTGCCGACGAACCACGTCTGCATGGACTACGAGCCGTTCAAGGTCGAGTACACCGCTGGCCAGCCTTACGTGGGTGCCACGCTGTCGATGTTCCCGTCCCCCGGCAGCCACGGCGGCATGGGCAACTTCATCGCCTGGAACGCCGGCACCGGCAAGATCGTGCAGACCAAGGCCGAGAAGTTCTCGGTGTGGAGCGGCTCGCTCAACACCGCAGGCGGCTTGTCCTGCTACGGCACGCTGGAAGGCCACCTGAAGTGCGTCGACAACAAGGACATCAACAAGGAGCTGTTCAGGTTCAAGACGCCGTCCGGAATCATCGGCAACGTGTTCTCGTACGAGCACAAGGGCAAGCAGTACATCGGCGTGTTTTCGGGCATTGGCGGCTGGGCCGGCATCGGCATGGCGGCGGGCCTGGAGAAAGACTCTGACGGCCTGGGCGCCGTGGGTGGCTACAAGGAACTTAGCCAGTACACCGAACTCGGAGGTTCTTTGACGGTGTTCACTTTGCCGAATTGAGACGAAGCCTCGGGGTCACGCCATGGGATGGCCTGAGCCCTTGGCCAAATCGGGAGACGGCCGTCGCGAGGATGCCGTCTCCCTTTCTTGTTGAACAAAGGATCAGGCGCTCATGAAATTGAAGATGTTTATGCTGCCCGCAGTGCTGTGTCTGGCGGCTGCCGCTCATGGCGCAGATGCGCCGTACAAGGTGGTGGACGGCTACAAGGTCGACGCCGAAACGATGAAGGGTTTCAGAACCTGGCGTGCCGCTGCCTGCGACCGCTGCCACGGCGCGAACCAGGAAGGCCTGGTCGGCCCCTCGCTCGTCAACAGCTTGAAAACCCTGACGAAAGAAGAGTTCGTCACGGTCGTCACCAAAGGCAGGCTGGAAAAAGGCATGCAGAGCTTCGGCAACAGCCCGCAGGTGATGGACAACATCAACCAGCTCTATGCCTACCTCAAGGGACGTTCCGACGGGGAGATCACACGGGCCAAGGTCGAGCCCATGGCGCAATGACCACTGACCCCGCTGACTCCGCTGGACCCGCCGGCGTCGCCGGCGCCGGTGTGCCGATGTTCCGCATCTGTCCGAACCCGCTCGTCGGCTTGGCGATGTGTGCGTTGCTGGCCATGGCCACCACCGCCACGGCCCAGGATCAGCCGGCGGAACGCACCGCGTTGCGCGTGTGCCAGGACCCCAACAACCTGCCGTTCTCGAACGTGGCGGGCGAAGGCATCGAGAACCGGATTGCCGTTCTCTTCGGCAAGGCGCTGGGCTTGCCGGTAACGTACTACTCGTTTCCGCAGCGGCTGGCTTTCATCCGCAACACCTTGAAGTTCAAGCTGCCGGGTGAAGACTACCCCTGCGACATCGTGATGGGTGTTCCCGCCGGCTACGACCAGGTGTCGGTCACCAAGCCCTATTACCGTTCCACCTACGCGCTGGTGTTCGCGAAGGGCAAAGGGATGGACCAGGTGAAGTCCGCCGAAGACTTTCTGAAGCTCGACCCCGCCAGGCTGGCGCAGCTTCGCATCGGCGTTTACGACCGTTCGCCGGCAAGCGAATGGCTGAACCGGCACCAGCTCGTAGAACAAGGGGTTCCGTACCAGATCATGAACGCCGACCCGAAGCAGTACCCGGGCGAGATCATCGAGAAAGACCTGGCGTCGGGCAAGCTCGACGCAGCCGTCGTCTGGGGCCCGATCGCGGGCTATTTCGCGCAGCGCGTCAAGACCCCCGCGCTGCTGGTGGTGCCGTTGAAGTCGGAGCCCGGTGTCAAGTTCGACTACCAGATGGCGATGGGTGTGCGCTACGGCGAGCGCGAATGGAAGCAGCAGATCGAAGCGCTGATCGAATCGAAGCGTGCTGAGATTCAAGCCATCCTGAAAGAGTACGGCGTGCCGCTCGTCGACGCGTCGTTCGAAGCGGCGAAGCCCTGAACGCGCTTGCCGCTTGCCGATGAAAGCTCTTGTCGCCGTGGCGGTTTGCCTGCTCGTCGCCACGTCGGCCCGGGGCGAGATCGACCGCGTCGCGCTGCTCGGCTTGAGTGCGAGCGTGCTGAAGATCGAGGCCCAACGTGTCCAGGGCGGTTACTCGCTCGGATCGGGCGTGGTGGTGGGGGCCGAGACCATCGTCACCAACTGCCATGTCACCCGCGACGCGCTGACGGTCAGCGTGCTTCGCGGCGGCGCTCGGTGGGTGGCCAAATCGCAGCGCGCCGATGTCAACCACGACCTGTGTCTGCTGCAGGTGCCCGGTTTGCAGGCCAAGGTGGTGGCGCTCGGGCGTGCCGAACGGCTTGCGCCCGGACAGACGGTGACCGCCCTCGGCTACACCGGAGGCCTGGGCATGCAGAACAGTGAGGGCGAGGTGCTCGGGCTGCATCGCCTCGATGGCGCGCGCGTGATCCGAAGTTCCAACTGGTTCAGTTCGGGTGCCAGCGGTGGCGGCCTGTTCGACGACGACCTGCGCCTGGTGGGCATCCTGACCTTTCGTCTGCGTGGCGGCGAAGCGCACTACTTCTCGGCGCCCGCCGAATGGCTGCGGGCGATGCTCGACGCGCCGGACGCCGATGCGTACAGCGCCGTCGAGCCAGACCGTTCGCCGCAGCAGCCCTACTGGCAGCGACCGGTGGTCGACCAGCCCAGGTTTCTGAAGGCGGCTCTGCTGGAGCGTGATGATCGTTGGCCCGAGTTGGAAACGCTGGCGACCGAATGGGCGCATGCCGACGCAACCGACCCGGAACCCTGGTTCCTGATGGGCGTCGCACTCGACCACATGGACCGGTTGCCCGAGGCGCAGCGAGCGCTGGAGTGCTCGCTGGCCATCGAGCCGAACTCCGCCGCCGCCAGGGCACGTCTGGCGCCACTCTATGTGCGGCGGGCACTCGACGGCCAGACGACCCGGGCCGCGCCCGGCGCCGCCCCACCCTCCGCGTCCTGCCCTGTGAACGCTGCCAACCCGCAAACCCCGCGATGACTCGCAACCCCTTTCGAATCGGTGCCGGCGCGGTCTTGATGCTGGCCTTGCTGTGGCCAATGCAGGTGCCGGCAGCGACCGACTTCTCTGCCGCCGAGCAGGCGCTTTTCATCGACAACCACATGGTCTCGCTGCGGCCGCCGGCGACGCTGCGCTACGCCTACCGCAAGACCGGCAGCCTTGAGGAGGCGTTCGAAGACAAGGTCGAGGTGCTGCTTACCGCGCAGTCCGACGGCAGTTGCTGCGCCGCGAGCGCGAAGTTTTTCACCGGGGCGCGCCAATTCCGCCAACCCGAGGTGGAAGGGGTGCAAGGCAACCCGGCGATCTTCTACTTCCTGGAGCGCGATATCCGTGAGATGGAGCGGCTCACCAAGGGCAAGGCCAACTACTTTCGCAAGCGGATCCGCATGGCGGTGTACCAGGGCGCCTCGATCCGCGACATCACGCTGCCCTATGGCGGCCAGCCGGTGGCGGTGCGCGAGATCAGCATCTCACCGTACCTGGACGACCCGAACCGCTCGCGCTACGAGAAACTCGCCAACAAGACCTACGTCTTCCTGCTGGCCAAAGCCGTGCCGGGCGGTCTCTACGGCATTCGTTCGCGAATCGATGCCGACTCCGCCGCCGCGATCCCGCTGATCGCCGAAGAGATGCTTCTAGAAGGCACAGTCCCCGCGCCCGCCCGGCGCAAACCGTGAGCCGCCATTCCATGCAGACCTCCTGTTCACGCCGCGCACGCGTCGCGCTGTGCGCCCTGTTGATGGCCTCGGCGGCCGCCCAGGCGAATGATTTCCCGACGGCCGACCGCGTGCTCTATGTGCAGGAATGCATGCGCGCCCACCCCGGCCCGCAGTTCGAGATGATCCACAAATGCTCGTGCGTCCTCGACGCCCTGGCCGCCGACCTCAAGTACGACGATTACGTGACGCTCAGCACCGTCAGCAAAGCGATGTCGATCGGCGGCGAGCGCGGCGGCTCGATCCGCGACGCACC
The DNA here is from genome assembly GCA_031386065.1 of Burkholderiales bacterium. Lineage (GTDB taxonomy): Bacteria > Pseudomonadota > Gammaproteobacteria > Burkholderiales > Burkholderiaceae_C > JANYJJ01. Next base: position 10,912 of record JANNBZ010000199.1, on the reverse strand, counting down.
GTCGCTCGAGCCGCAGGCCAAGCGCTACCGCGAGTTTCAGCTGAAGTCCGAAAAGGCCTGCTTCATCGGTGTCGGACCGAGGTAGCGCGTTGTGATGCCCCGCAGATCGCCGCTGGCCGGGCCGCCGTGGTTGCAGGTTCGGTTGCAGGTTCGGTTGCCGGTCGGCCTTCTGGTCGGCTTGCTCGCCTGGGCCGGGAGCGCGGCCGCGCAGTCCGGTACCAACGCGGCGGCGTTGCAGGTGGACCAGATCAAGCCCGGCGTGTTCGTGCACCTCGGCGCGCTGGAGGACTGGGAGCCCGCGAACGGCGGCGACGTGGCAAACCTCGGCTTCATTGTGGGCAGCCGCTGCGTTGCCGTCGTCGACACCGGCGGCACGCCGCGCGTCGGACAGGCGTTGCGCGCTGCGGTCGAACGCAGCACGTCGTTGCCGATCTGCTACGTGATCCTCACCCACGCCCACCCGGACCATGTGCTGGGCAGCGTGGCCTTCGTCGACCCGGTGCGAGCCGCACCCTCGCCCTCGCGCGTTCCCGCATCCGTATTCGTCGCCGGGGCGCGCTTCCAGCGAACGCTGGCGGCGCGCGAGCCGTTCTACCTGAATGCGCTGCAGCGCGATTTCGGCATCACGCTGACGCCTGGGTCCATCGTCTACCCGACGCTCAGCGTCGACAAGACGCTCGACCTCGACCTGGGCGACCGCATCCTGACGCTGTCGGCCTGGCCGACCGCGCACACCGACAACGACCTCACCGTCTACGACCGGCGCACGCGCACCTTGTTCGCGTCGGACCTGCTCTTCGATCAGCACCTGCCCGTGCTCGACGGCAGCCTGCGCGGCTGGCTGTCGGTGATGGCCGACCTGAGGCGGCTCGACGTCGCCACCGTCGTGCCCGGCCACGGCGCGGTCAGCCACGACTGGCCGGCCGCGATGGATGCGCAGGCCGCCTACCTGAACGCCTTGCTGCGCGACACACGGGCCGCCGTGCGCGCGCCGCTGACGATCCAGCAGGCGATCGACCGCATCGACGTGGCCGGCTCGGCACCCTGGCGCTTGACCGATCGCTTCCATCGGCGCAACGTGACCGCAGCGTATGTCGAACTCGAGTGGGAAGACGAACCGCCCCACCCGCCCTCAGCGTCGCCTTCAGCCGCCATCGCAGCAAGCTCAGGAAGTCCAGCGGTTCCAGCTCGAAAGGATCGAACCCCATGAACCCCACCTCACGGTTGTCCTGCGCCCGTCGGTCCAGCGTCTGCGCACTGTTGCTGTTCAGCCTTGGCGCTTCCGCCTGGGCCCAGGTGAAGACCGGCGAGAACCCGGAGGCCAGCGCGATCTGGCAGAAGGTGCGCGCCAGTCTGTTCCAGTCGCGGCCGATCACCACCGCCACCGACGAGGTGATCTCGCTCGAAGCGCCGACCCGCGCCGACGACGCAGCCGTGGTTCCGATCGCGATCCGCACCCGGCTGCCGCAGGCCGGCGGCCGGCGCATCGACAAGGTCTACCTGATCATCGACAACAACCCGTCGCCGATCTCGGCGATCTTCCAGTTCACGCCGCTGAGCGGGCGCGCCGACATCGAAACGCGTGTGCGCATCGACGAGTACACGCATGTGCGCGCCATTGCCGAAACCAGCGATGGCCAGCTCTTCATGGCCACGCGATTCCTGAAGGCGGCCGGCGGCTGTTCGGCGCCACCGGGCAAAGATGCGCAGGCCGCACTGGCCACACTCGGACGCATGAAATTTCGCGTCGAAGGCGGCACCGGCGCTGACCTGCAGGGCAACCAGCCGGTGCTGGCGCAACTGATGATCAGCCACCCCAACGACTCGGGCCTGGCGATGAACCAGGTCTCGCGCCTGTTCACACCGCCGCACTTCGTGCGCCAGGTGCGCATCACCTACGCAGGCCAACCGGTGATGTCGGCCGACGTCGATTTTTCGATCAGCGAGAACCCGAACTTTCGCTTCTATTTCCTGCCGCAAGGCGGAGGCGAATTGAAGGCCGAGGTCGTCGACTCGAACGACCTGCGGTTTGAAACCTCGCTGATGTACCGGCGGCCCGATTGAAGAGGCGCCTGTTCGGCGTGGCGCTGGGTGGGGCCGCAATGGCAGCCGCGACGGCAGCCGCGATGGCACCGGCCATTGCCGAAGCCGCGCCGTTCGCCTACATCACCAACCAGGGCAGCCATGACGTGTCGGTAATCGACCTGGCCTCGCAAAAAGTCATTGCGACGGTGCCGGTCGGGCGCTCGCCAGCGGGCGTGGTGGCGGTCAGCCGCACCGGCCGCGTGTTCGTCTCCAACCCCGACAGCAAGACGATCTCGGTGATCGACATGCGCGAGCAAAAGGTCGTGGCCACGCTGGCGGCCGGCGACGGCCCGGTGGGCATCGATGCGGCGGCCGACGGCGAGCACCTCTACGCAGCCGACTGGTACCGCAACCGCCTGCTGGTGTTCGACACGCGAGCCCCCGCTGCCGCCTCCGATTCGGTTGCCTCGGCTCCCACCCTGCCGGTGGCCAGCATCGACGTTGGCAAGGCGCCTGCCGGCGTCGCCGCCAGTGACCGGGCGGGCACCGTCTTCGTGGCCGAGCGCGACGACGACAGCGTGGCCCTGGTCGATGTGATCACCCGGCAGGTGCGCGTGCGAGCGGCGGTCGGCAGCCACCCGTTCGCGCTGTTGTTCGATGCGCCGCGTCAGCGCTTGTATGCCCTCAACGTGAAAAGCGACGACGTGTCGGTAATTGATACCCGTGACCCGAACCGCCTCGACGTGATTGCCACGGTCAAGGTCGGCAAGGCCCCTTACGGCGCGGCACTGGCGGCCGACGGCGCGCTGCTGTACGTGACCAACCAGCACGACGACAGCGTCAGCGTGATCGACGCGGTGTCGCTGAAATTGCTGCGCACCCTGACCGGCTTTGGCTACCCGGAAGGCGTGGCCGCGCACGCCGACCGCGTCTACGTGGTGAACTGGATGGACGACAACGTCAGCGTGCTCGACGCCCGCAGCGGCGCGGCCCTGGGCTTGATCGCCACCGGAAAAAACAGCCGCGGCTTTGGTGCCTTCATCGGCGCACCCGCCGCCCCTTGACTTTGTTTTTCACTGGAGATTTCATGCTGCCGACACTCAACGAACGCCGAGGTTCCGTCTTCATCGCAATGGCCTGCGTGGCCGCGCTGGTGACGTTGTTCTCGAGTGCCACCAGGTCCCATGGGCCGACGCGGCAAAAGGCCGTCGAACGCATCACCATCAATGCCCCGCCGAGCGCGGTGTGGGCAACACTCAAAAACTTCGACGCGTTGAAAGACTGGCACCCGGCGGTGGCTGAGAGCCCGGCTGACAAAGGCAACAGCGTGGGCTCGGTGCGCCAGCTCAAGCTCAAGGGCGGCGGCGACCAAACCGAGACACTCGAAAGCCACGACGACGCCAAAATGAAGTACAGCTACCGCGCCAAGGATGGCGGCGCGCTGCCGGTCAGCAACTACACCTCGACGATCAGCGTCAGCGGCGAGGGCAATCAGTCGGTCGTCGAATGGCGCGGTGCGTTCTATCGCGCATATCAAAACAACGACCCGCCGCCCGAACAAAACGACGACGCCGCCGTCAAGGCGATCACCGGCGTCTACAAGAGCGGGCTCGAAAACTTGAAGAAGCTCGTCGAAGCCAAGTAGTCGGCCGTGAACCGGATGCAGACCTTGTTGAAGGCGTTGACCGCCACGGTCAGCGTCGCCCTGCTCGCGGGCTGCGCTGCGGGCGCTGCGCCACGCCCTGAGACGCGCGAGTCGTCAGCGCTTGCGACACCCCGCGTGGTCGAAGTAGCGCGCGGTGTGTACATGGTGCAAGGCGCGCCCGGCGAGGTCGACACCGACAGCCTCGGTCGCATCGGCAACGCCGGCTTCATTGTCGGTGAGACCGGCGTGCTGGCCATCGACACCGGCACCTCCTACCGCCACGGCGTGGCCCTGCTGGCGGCACTGCGACGCGTCACCGACAAGCCGGTGCGGCTGGCGCTGATCACGCACACCCGCCAGGAGTTCCTGTTCGGCGCCAACGCCTATCGCGAGCAAGGCATTCCGATCCACATGCACGCCAAGGCGGCAGGCTTGATGCGGTCGCGCTGCGATCGCTGCCTGAAGACGCTGAACCAGGTGCTCGGCGCGGCCGAGATGCAAGGCACCGCGATGTTCAAGCCCGACCATGAATATGAAGCGTCGCACGAGATAGCCAACATCGGCCGGCGCGTTCAGGTGCTGCACCACGGACACTCCAGCGGACCGGGCGACGTGGCGGTGTTCGACGTGGAATCCGGCGTGCTGTTCGCCGGCGGTCTGCTCGATCAATCGCGCATTCCGGATGTGCAGGACAGCGATCTCGAGGGCTGGACGCACGCGCTGCAGTCGCTGCGTCAATTGCCGATGAAAAGTGTGGTGCCAGGGCACGGGCCGGTGGCGTCGCGCCAGTTGATCGACACCGTTGACAGGTACCTCGCACAACTGCAAGCGCGCTTGCTGGAATTGCTGCAATCGGGTGCCGCGTTGAGCGAGGTGCCCGACGCGGCTTCGCTCCCGGAGTTCGCGCGCTGGGACCAGTACGAGACAATCCACCGGCGCAATGCCTCGGTCTTGTTTGTGCGTTTCGAGCGCGATCAAATGTTCAAGCGGGCCAGCTCGCAGCAGTAACGATCTTTTTTATCCGGACTCCACCATGCGCACGTTCCACTTCATCGGCCGACTGCTCGGCTTTCCAGCGCTGTGCCTGCTTCTGGCCGCCGCAGCGCCGGTCGCACACGCGGCCCCGGGTGGGCTGCCGGCTGCGGCAGGCCACGCCGACTCGTCGCCCGAGTGGGAAAGCCTGCGCGAGAAACTGTTCCAGTCGCGCCCCGTCGACGCGACGCCGGGCACGGTGCAAATCATCGCGCCGCTGCGTGCCGCGTACGGCGCTTCGGTACCGGTCAAGATCGTCTCCAAACTGGCGCAAACGCCCGACCTCTACGTCAAGCGGCTCTACCTGCTGGTCGACAAGAACCCGTCTCCGCTCGCCGCCGTGCTCGACCTGACCACCGAGATCGGGCAGGCCGATTTCGAGACCCGCCTGCGGGTGGACGAATACAGCCACGTGCGCGTGATCGCCGAGTTGTCGAACGGCAAACTGCACATGGATTCGCGCTACGTGAAAACCTCGGGCGGCTGCTCGGCACCGCCCAACCGCGAGGCGTTGAACCTGATCGGGAAGACCGTGCTGAACGTGGCCGAGACCATCACGATGAACCAGCCAACCTCGGCCGACGTGACCGTGGTGCACCCCAACGACACCGGTTTCGAGTTGAACAACGTGACCGTGATGTTCATCCCGGCCCACTTCGTTCGGTCCATCAAGGTCAGCTATGCCGACCGCAAGGTCTTCGACGCCGAGCTGGATTTTTCAGTCAGCGAGAACCCGACCGTTCGCTTCAATTTCGTGCCGCATGGACCGGGCCAGTTGAAGGCCGAGGTCGAAGACTCGAAAGAGCAGCGCTGGGTGGGAACGCTGGCGGTTCGGTAGGCAGTGAGATGCATCCATTCATCGCCGCGTCATTCATCGCATCATTCGTTACGTTGGGGCTCGCGCTGCTGCCGTCGGCCGCGATGGCCGGCGTTCCGGCGGCGTACGCGCCCATCGTTGTGCAGCCGGTCGGCGTGCCCGCGCGCCATGAGTTCGACCTGACGGCGGCTCTGGCCCGCGCTGTGCGCGAGGACAAGCGCCTGTACGTCTACCTGGGTGCCAGCGACTGCCCATACTGCCGCAAGTACGAGGCGTTTCTGGAGCAGAACGCAGCGGCCCTGGTGCCGCACTTTTCACCGCAGTACATCGTGGTCGATCTGCGCAGCGCCTTGTCGGTCAGCGCGAAACAGCTGTTCATTCGCATCGGCAACACAAGCCTGCCGTACGCCGAGTTCCAGCGCTCCATCGGCGACGAACGCGCCCGCATGCTGGTCTATCCGAGTGTGTGGTTGCTCGGTGCCGACGCGAAGCCGCTGATGCAGATGCCGGCCGGCACCGGAACCTTCCAGACCGTGCCCGAGCAGTTGGAAATATTGCGGCTGGAGCAATGAGTCAGGCCCGCGACGCAGCCGCAGGCGCAGCTTCGGGTCTTTGCGTCAAACCGGATCGATGACGCGATCGATGACGCGCCAGCCCGACGCCAGCGCGTGCGCACGCAGGCGCTCATCCGGGCGCACCGCCACCGGATGCGACACCGCGCTGAGCAAGGGCAGGTCGTTGATCGAGTCGGAATAGAACCAGCTGCGCGTGAAATCGGACAGCCGCTGAGCCGAGCCTGCTGGCCGCGCGGCCAGCCAGCGTTCGACCCGACTCACTTTCTGCTCGCGGTAGCACGGCTCGCCGTCGATCTCGCCGGTCAGCGCCGAGCCTGGCAGGCCATCGACCGTCGCCGCCTCGGTGGCGATCAAGTGGCCGACGCCGAACTGGCGCGCGAACGGCTCGGCAATGAGGCGCTCGGTGGCGGTGACGATCACGCACAGGTCACCCCTGTCAGCGTGCTGTTGCAGCAGCTCACGCATGTCGGCCGGCAGCCGGGCTGCCATCTGGGCCTCGAACTCAAGCAGCCACAGCCCCAGCGTTTGGCGCGGGAATTGCAGCAAGGGCTGAAGGTTGGCGCGGTGCATCGCATGAATGTCGAGCGTGCCGGCCACGTACTGGTGGCAGAAGGACAGGTACTGGTCTTCCGCCTCGGCCGGCAACCGCCCGCGCTCGACCAGAAACTGCGTCCACGCCATCCCGCTGTCGAACGGGATCAGCGTGTGATCCAGGTCGAACAGCGCGAGCGTCGTCGCGGACGCGAGGCTCATGCCGACACCGGCCGGTCGTGCAGCAGGTCGTTCAACAGGTCGTGCAAGAGACGGGCGTGCAACAGGCCGCGCAGCGCATTGCAGACGACGATGGCCTCGGCACGCTGCAGGTCGTGCCAGCTCAGGCTGCACTCATTGGCAGCCCAGGCCGGGTCCTCGAGCAACAGTGCGCGCATCACACCCGGCAGCGCGCCGTCGGTCAGCGGCGGGGTCGTCCAGCGGCCATCGAGCTTCACGAAGACCGAGCTGCGACCGCCTTCGACCAGGCGGCCATCGAGCGTGAAAAACAGGCTGTCGAACGCCCCCGCACGTTCGGCCGCACGCACGCCTTCGTCGTAGGCCGCGCGCAGCGTGGTCTTGTGGGCGGCCAGCGGGTTGCAGTCAGGCAGTCGGGCAGCGGCCACCAACAGCGTGACCGGCTCGTCGCGCAGCGCCGCAAGCAGCGCGCATTGCAGGTCCATGCGCCCGTCGTGGGACAGGGCCAAGCGCAGGCGCCAGGGCCCGGCGGGCGTCAACGTGCGGGCCTGCGCGGTCACGCGGTCGAAGGCGATCGCACGATCGAAGGCGAACCCCAGCGCACGGGCGCTGCGGGCCATCCGGTCGAGGTGGCGATCGAGGTGGCGCACGGCCGATGGGGCGTGCGGTGACGGCCCCGCCCACATCGTCTCGAACAGTTCGAAGCCGGGATCGAGCCCGGTCAAGAAGCGCGCCTTGAGCCGGCATTCCTCGAACTCGTCGTCCGCCCGGCTGTCCGCCACGATGCCGGCACCCACGCCGAGGCAGGCCGGCCTCAGACCCTGCACCTCGCGCCCCAGCGTCAAGGTGCGGATCGCCACCGACAGGCAGAAATCGCCGCAGCGCGCCGTGCCTTGCGGCGCATCGATCCAGCCGATGGCACCGCAATACAGGCCCCGCGGCGTGGTTTCCAGCCCGGCAATCAACTGCATCGTGTGGTGCTTGGGTGCGCCGGTGATCGAGCCGCACGGGAACGCGGCGCGCAGCACCTCGGGAAAGCCAACGTTGCTGCGCAAGCGCGCCTGCACCGTCGACGTCATCTGGAACACCGTGCTGTAGGGCTCGATGGCGAACAGCTCGGGCACCTTGACGCTGCCGGTCTGCGCCAGGCGGCCCAGATCGTTGCGCAGCAGGTCGACGATCATCAGGTTTTCGGCGCGGTTCTTGGTGTCGATCGACAGGTGGCGCGCGGTTTCGCTGTCGCCTTCGGGGCCGGGCGCGCGCGAGGCCGTGCCCTTCATCGGGCGGGCCGTCAGCAGGCCCTGCCGATGGCGCAAAAACAGCTCCGGCGAGCACGACAGCACATGCGTCGTGGCGTCTGCCGCAGCGCTGTCAGCAGGCAGGGCGATCAGCGCGCCGTAACACACCGGCTGGCGGTCCCGCAGCCGCCGGTACAGCGCCAGCGGCGACCCGTGACTCTGCCCGTGCAACCGGTAGGTGTAGTTGACTTGATAGGTCTCGCCGGCGGCGATGGCTTCGTGGATTTGCGCGATGGCGTGCTTGAACGCCGGCTCGTCCACGCTGGGCGCAAGATTCATCACCCCCGAGGCTTGCTGCGGCTCGCGCGCCGACAGCCACTCTCGCACCTCGGCCGCAGACAACTGCGACAGCTCGCGGAACATCAGCACGCGCAGGGCCGAAGCATTGTCGTGACCCAGCCGCTCGTGCCCGGCCTTCAACAGCTTGGCACCCCATTCATAGTCGACCAGCAACACCGCGTGCAGCCCGCCGCGCTGGTCGGCCTCGACCTGCGTCCACAGTGCGTCGAGCTGGGCGGGGTCGGCGCAGCGATGCTCGCGCTCGAAACCCTGGTACAGCCGACTCGTCGGTTGGTCGGGCGTCGCTTGCACGTCGTCCAGCAGCGCGAAGCAGTCGGCGAGCGCGCTCATCACCCTTCAGCTCCAGTCGTCCATGTCGTGCTTGATGGTGTGCCGGTTCGCGATCAGCTCCTCGACCGACGGCTCGTTATTCAGCGCCCGCCGGATGGCCAGCTTAGTCGCCTCGTAATTGGTGCGGTACATGTCTTTCTTGTCGAGGTTCGGGTCGGTGGCGCAACGCGGGTCGATCCACACCAGGCTGATGATGCACAGCTCGTTGGCCAGCGCCTTCGGGATCGTGCCGTCGATCAGGCAGTCGACGACTGCGTCGGCGGTGGCACCTTGCACCACCCCGCCGAAGAGGTCGATGTTGGCCATGGTCTTCAACGTCACCTTGGGAACGATGATGGTCGCGGGGCGCACCAGCTGGTTGCAGGCGCGGATCGCGAACATCGCGGTGTGGCCCTTGCTCTGCGCCATCATGTTGGCGAAGGCCTGGCCGACCGGGCCATCGGTGCGGCCGATCAGGATTTCGGGCATCGCGTCGGTGAACTGGCCTTCGCGGGCGAACACCGTGGCTTCACCGGCGTGGAAGACGTAGCTGTTGGTCATCAGGTAACTCCCAAAAAGTAGATCGAAACGAGATGGCCGACGGCGGCCGTGCGTTAGCGCGCAAAGATCAGCTCGCCCTTGCCCGCCGCAGAAAGGTCGCCCAGGTGGCGCTCGATTCGTTTCGAGGCGAGCCCGGAAAACGGCCCGCCGTGCGCTGCCAGATCGCGGGCCAGCAATTGCCAGAACACGTCTGCATCGGCCATCGCCGGCACAAAGGTCGCGGCGACCGACGCTGGCTCGCTGACCAACACCACGCTGCCGCGCCGCATGCCGTAGCCCACATGCGCACCCACCTGCCCGCCCACGGCAATGGTGCCGGCGACCATCCGTGACGCCAGGAAGTCGCCAGCGTTGCCGAACACCAGCGCGGTGCCGCGCCGCATGCGGTCACCGAAGCGCGCACCGGCATTCCCCTTCACGATGAGGCTGCCGCCGCGCATGCCGTCCATGCTGCCCGGCAGGGTGCTGGCCGCGAAGTCTTCGACGTTGCCTTCGATGGTGATCGTGCCGCCCGCCATTTCACAGGCCGCCAACAGACCGGCATCACCGTTGACCGCAAGCTCACCGCCGGTCATGCAGCCGCCGGCGTAATGGCCGACAGCGCCGTCGACCTGGATGCGGCCTGCGGACATTTGCCAGCCCACGCGGTCGAAGCGCGACAGGTCGGCGTTGAACACCAGCGCCTCGCCGGGGTCTGGCTCGATGCTGAAGAATTCCGCCAGCGGCGCGGTCGCGTTGCCGTGGCCCACACGCAGTTGCCCGACCTGAACCACCGACAGGCCGGCCAGCGCCAACGGCGTGATACCGCGCAGGTCGACCCGCAACGCAGGCGCGTGTGTGAGCGCGAATCGCCAGCCGCTCACGCTGGCCCCTCGTCGGCCAGCAGCTTGTGAAGGTGGAAGTGGAACGGCCCCAGCTTGCCGCCGTAGTTGCCGGCCGAAATGCGCAGCAGCCCGCCGGCCGCGCCGATGGCGATGCCGGTCTGCATGCCCACGCGCATGGCCGCGCCGACATCGGCTTCGGTCAGGCCGTCGATCACGATTTCCATCACGCAGCGGGTTTGCGGCGTCAGCTCGCTGTGGTCGACCAGACCCAGCAAGCTCGGGCAGAAGGCGTCGTTGGTCGACGCGCTCAAGGCCGCGTACTTGCTGCCGACCTTCGAGCCCGAGCGCACCACGCCACCGGGGAACGGCATGATCACGTTCGGCAGTTTTTTCATCGCCGCAACGGCTGCTTCGGCCACGCTCAAAGCGCTGTCGGTGTCGGTGCACAGCAGCAGCAGGTTGCCACCGCCGACGCCCTTGACCACCGCCGTGGTTTCCTGGGCCACGAATTCACCGTCCATCACCGGCACGCGCCAGTAGCGCACGCCGTTGATGAGCTTCGAGATCTGCCAACCGTCGCCGAAGAAGCGCAGGTTCTTGCCGAGTGCGATGGCTTCGCCTTCATGGATTCCGGCGAACACGGCCGTCGTCGGGCAGGTCAAAACACATTGGCCGACGCGGCGCTCGATCTGCTTCGTGAGTTCCTTGCCCGACATCGAGAACAGCAGCACCGCGATGCCCGGCCGACCATCGGGCGTTTCGTGCGCGCCGATCTCGCGCTCGATGCCGGCCTCGCA
>JANNBZ010000197.1:0-16251 GCA_031386065.1 Burkholderiales bacterium | reverse complement strand
TCAGACCATGTCCACCATCCTGCAGCACCTGCCCATCGGGCAAAAAGTTGGCATCGCTTTTTCAGGCGGGCTGGACACCAGCGCCGCGCTCCACTGGATGCGCAACAAGGGCGCCGTGCCCTACGCCTACACCGCCAACCTGGGCCAGCCCGACGAGCCGGACTATGACGAAATCCCGCGCAAGGCGATGCAGTACGGCGCCGAAAAAGCCGTGCTGGTCGACTGCCGCGCGCAGCTGGTGGCCGAAGGCATCGCCGCGCTGCAAAGCGGCGCCTTTCACATCTCGACCGGCGGCCTGACCTACTTCAACACCACACCCATCGGGCGCGCCGTGACCGGCACCATGCTGGTCGCGGCGATGAAGGAAGACGACGTCAACATCTGGGGCGACGGCAGCACCTACAAGGGCAACGACATCGAGCGCTTCTACCGCTACGGCCTGCTCGCCAACCCGACGCTCAAAATCTACAAACCGTGGCTCGACCAGGCCTTCATCGACGAACTGGGCGGCCATGCCGAGATGTCGGCCTTCATGCAGCAGGCCGGTTTCGCCTACAAGATGTCGTCCGAGAAAGCCTACTCGACCGACTCGAACATGCTGGGCGCCACGCACGAGGCGAAAGACCTCGAGCACCTGAGCAGCGGCATGCAGATCGTGCAGCCCATCATGGGCGTGGCCTTCTGGCGCGACGAGGTTGAAGTCAAGCGCGAACAGGTCACGGTGCGCTTCGACGAAGGTCAGCCGGTGGCGTTGAATGGCCACGTGTTCACCGATGCGGTCGCGCTGCTGCTGGAAGCCAACCGCATCGGCGGCCGCCACGGCCTGGGCATGAGCGACCAGATCGAGAACCGCATCATCGAAGCCAAGAGCCGCGGCATCTACGAAGCGCCGGGTCTGGCGCTGCTGTTCATCGCCTACGAGCGGCTGGTCACCGGCATCCACAACGAAGACACCATTGAGCAGTACCGCGAGAACGGCCGCAAGCTGGGCCGCCTGCTGTACCAGGGCCGCTGGTTCGATCCGCAGGCCATCATGCTGCGCGAAAGCGCACAGCGATGGGTCGCGCGCGCCATCACCGGCGAGGTAACGCTGGAGCTGCGCCGCGGCAACGACTACTCGATCATGAACACCGCGTCGGCCAACCTCACCTACCACCCGGACCGCTTGACGATGGAAAAGGGCGAGTCGAGCTTTTCGCCGCAAGACCGCATCGGCCAATTGACGATGCGCAACCTCGACATCATCGACACCCGCGACAAATTGGCCATTTACGCCAAGGCGGGCTTGCTGGCCATCGGCAGCGGCGCTGCCTTGCCGCGCATCCGGAACGAGAAATCATGACCACTGAACAGTTCGACGGCGTCAGCGTCGCCACCCGCGCCAACGTGTACTTCGATGGCAAGTGCGTGTCGCACGGCATCACCCTGGCCGATGGCACGAAGAAAAGCGTGGGCGTGGTGATGCCGTCGACGCTGACCTTCAACACGGGTGCGCCGGAGGTGATGGAGGTAGTGGACGGCGCCTGTCGCGTGAAGCTGCGCGGCAGCGATGACTGGACAGCGTACGGCGCGGGGCAGTCGTTCAGCGTGCCGGGCGATTCGTCGTTCGAGATCGAGGTGACGCAGACGCTGCACTACGTTTGTCATTTTGGGTGACGTCGTGGTGGGTGGCGCGTCGGCGCTTGGCCGGGGTTGCATCGGCGCTTGAATTCGGTTGTCGCTTTGGCTGTTGAACTGAACGTTCATTCGCACACGTGAGTCGGCGTCGGGTGTCGGGCCGACACCCGGCGCGGACTCACGCAGTGAAAATGAACGTGCAACTCATCAAGCAAAACCGCAGGTCCGCTAAACCTGCATGTTCATGATGTCCGAGTAAGCCTGCACCATCCGGTTGCGCACCGTGATCGTGGCCTGAAAGCCGATCTGGGCTTTTTGCATTGCGACCATCGTCTCCTCGATGCTCACCGTCGGGTTGTCCAGTTGCACCTCACGCTGCATTTGCCCAGCCTGCGTCTGCGCGCTGCTGACCGCCTTCAGTGCCTGCGACAAAGCCTGTGAGAAACCAGCGCCATCCACCGCCGCCGGCCCCTTGGCCACCGGCAGGCCCTGCGTGTTCAGGCCGGCGCGGGCCACGGCCTGGGCGAAGTCGAAGGGTTTGAGGCTGACGTTCATGCGGGGCTCCTGCAAGGGCGATACCGGCACGACCCAGGCAACAACGGCCTCGACACGCGGCATCAGAACTTGAGCCCATCGTAGCTATCGCGTTGGTAAGCAATGGTGCGAACTGGCGGTGCATCGGCGGCCTGTTCCCCGCATGGCGCGCCCTCAAGTCTTCGAATAATCGGTTCCAACACGGTGCCAATCCCGGGCACCAGTTTTCCAAGAGATTCATGGACAACGCCGTCGTTCTGAACAACCCGCAGTCCCTGACGCAACCCCCCGGCTTCGGCTCGCGAATGGCGGCCATGCCGGGGCGCAGCAAGTTTGCGCTCGGCCTCGGCGTGGCCGCGCTGGCGGCGGTGGTGCTGGCCTTGACGATGTGGAGCGGTCAGGGCGACTACAAGGTGCTGTACGCCAACCTGTCCGACAAAGACGGCGGCGCGATCATTGCGCAGCTGTCGCAGATGAACGTGCCGTACCGTTTTGCCGACGGCGGCGCGGCGATCATGGTGCCGGCGGCCAAGGTGCACGACGCGCGGCTCAAGCTGGCGTCGGCCGGCCTGCCCAAGGGCTCGGTGGTGGGTTTCGAGCTGATGGACAGTGCGCGCTTCGGGCAAACCCAGTTCCAGGAGCGGCTGAGCTTCCAGCGCGGCCTCGAAGGCGAGCTGACCCGGTCGATCACTGCGATGGCCGCCGTGCAGGCCGCCCGCGTTCACCTGGCGCTGCCGAACCAGAACGGCTTCTTTCGCGAACAGCAAAAACCCAGCGCCTCGGTGATGCTGACGCTGCACCCCGGCCGCACGCTCGACCGCTCGCAAATCGCCGGCATCGTGCACCTGGTGTCGGCCAGCGTGCCCGACCTGAACCCCAAGGCGGTCAGCGTGCTCGACCAGACCGGCACGCTGCTGTCGGCCTCGACCGACGGCAGCGCGGCGAGTGGCCTGGACGCGCAGCAGTTGCAGTACGTGAACCAGCTCGAAACGGGCTACAGCAAGCGCATCGTCGAACTGCTGGAGCCGGTGCTGGGCCGTGAAAATCTGCGTGCCAACGTGACCGCCGAGATCGACTTTTCGCAGAGCGAGGCCACCACCGAAGAGTTCAAACCCAACCAGGGCAAGGACGCCGTGGCCACGCTGCGCAGCCAGCAAAGCACCGAGCAGTCGGGCGCAGGCACTGCGCTGCCCAGCGGCGTGCCGGGCGCCACGTCGAACCAGCCGCCGGTGCCCGCCACCGCGCCGATCACCGGTGCCGCCCAGCCGCTGCAGGCTGCGCAAGGCGGCAATGGCGTGACAAACACGGGCGGCAGCACCAAGCGCGAAGCCGTCAGCAACTACGAGGTCGACAAGACGGTGCGCGTCACGCGCAACGCCACCGGCAGCGTGAAGCGCCTCAACGCCGCCGTGGTGGTGAACCACCGCACGGCGACCGACGCCAAGGGCAAGGTCACCACCACGCCGCTGTCGGACGAAGAGATCGAGAAGCTCAGCGCGCTGGTGCGCGAGAGCATCGGCTTCAGCAAGGAGCGGGGTGATTCGGTGAAGGTCATCAACGCGCCGTTCAAGGTCGAACCCGTCAACACCACCACCACGCTGCCGCTGTGGAAGCAGCCGGAAACGCTGGACATGCTGCGCGCTGCAGCGACGCCGGCGGGCCTGGCGCTGGTGGCACTGCTGGTGTTCTTCGGCATGGTGCGGCCCGCTATGAAGGTGGCGCTGGCGCCGCCGCCCGCAGCGGCGCCCGGCAGCCGCATCGACGCGGTGGTGGGCGACGCCGAGCACCTGCCCGGCCTGCCGCACGCCGAGGTGCGCGCACTCGAAGCACCGAAGGTCAATCAACAGCTCGACAACGCCCGCCAGATGGCGCGGCAGAACCCGTCGGCAGTGGCAAACGTGGTCAGCGGCTGGGTGAACGGCGAAACCGCCTGACGCGCCGCGCCATTCGCCCTCTTCAGCCCCATCAGAAACCAATGTCCGCATGAGCACCTCAGACAACACCGGCGTCGAAGACGCGGCAATCTTCCTGATGTCGCTGGGTGAGGAAGAAGCCTCCGAGGTGTTCAAGCACCTGAAGCCCAAGGACGTGCAGCGCCTGGGCGAGACCATCTCGAAAATGAAGGCCATCCCGCACGAGCGGGTGAACGACGTTCTGGCGCGCTTCACCGCGCTGGTCGGCGAGCAAAGCATGCTGGTGGCCGACAACGACGAATACGTGAAGAGCGTGTTGCGCAAGGCGCTGGGCGACGACAAGGCCAACCTGCTGATCGACCGCATCATGCAAGGCAGCGACGTGAGCGGCATCGAGAGCCTGAAGTGGATGGACGCGGTGTCGGTGTCCGAGCTGCTGCGCAACGAACACCCGCAGATCGTCGCGGCGATCCTGGTCCACCTCGACCCGGAGCAAGCGGCTTCGGTGCTGAAGCAGTTCGGCGAGCGCCAGCGCAACGAGGTGCTGGCCCGCATTGCCACGCTCGACGGCATTCAGCCGAGTGCACTGCGCGACCTGAACAGCGTGATGAGCAAGGTGCTGTCCGGTGGCGACCGCCAGCGCAAGGCCTCGCTCGGCGGTGTGAAGCCGGCGGCTGAAATCCTCAACCTGCTGGGCTCCAGTGTGGAGACCTCGGTGCTCGACTACCTGCGCGAAACCGACAATGAGCTGGCGCAGAAGATCATGGACAAGATGTTCACCTTCGACGACCTGGAGAAGCTCGACGACAAGGGCATCCAGACGCTGATGAAGGAAGTGCAGTCCGAGTCGCTGGTCATCGCCCTCAAGGGCGCCACACCGGAAATGCGCGAGAAGATCTTCAAGAACATGTCGACGCGGGCGGCCGAAACCCTGCGCGAAGACCTGGACTCGCGCGGCCCGGTGCGCGTGGCCGAAGTCGAGGCCGAGCAAAAGGAAATGCTGAAGATCGTGCGGCGACTCGCCGACGAGGGCCAGATCACCCTGGGCGATGGCGGTGGCGATGACTACCTCTAAGCCGCCCGCGCCGCCGAAGGACGCGAACCCACCGAAGGCATCGGTGCACAGCCGCTTCATTCCTCGCGAAGAGATCGGTGCGTTCGCCAGTTGGAACCTGGGCAGCCTGAGCGGTGCCACTGCACGCGCCGCCGGTGCGTCACAGCCCGCACCCGCAGCCGCTGCGCCCACGGCCGCAGACAACGCCGCAGCGCTGAAGGCAGCGCGCCAGGCCGGCTACCAGGACGGCTACCGCGACGGTCTGGCCGCGCTGGAAGGCTTCAAGCAGGGCTACGCGGTGCAGGTGACGGCCCAGGTGGCCGCCCTGATGCGTTCGATGAACACGCAGTTCGACGGCCTGGCACAGGACATGGCCCGCGCGATTGCGGTGTCGGCCACGCAACTGGCGCGGCAGGTGGTGCGCAGCGAGCTGACGGCCAACCCGCAAAGCGTGCTGGCAGTGGCGCAGGAAGCGCTCGACACACTGCTGCAAAGCGCGCGCCACATCACCCTGCGCGTGCACCCCGACGACCACGCACTGGTAGCGCAAGGCGCCGCCGAGACGGTGCGCAGCCTGGGCGTGCGGCTGCTGCCCGATGCGGCCGTGCTGCGCGGTGGCTGCCTGGTGGAATCGGACGTGGGCGTGATCGATGCCGGCATCAACGTGCGCTGGCGCCGCGCCGCCGCCCTGCTGGGTGTCGACGACGAATGGACGCATCCCGATGACGCTGCTGGCGCGTCCATCGCCGACAACAGCGACAGCAGCGCAAGCAGCGCAAGCACCGAGGCACAGCCATGAACGCCGACCTGTTCGAAACCCAGGCGGTGGCCCACACCGCGCGCGCCGACGACTGGCAGCGCTACCTGAACGACCTGCAGGCCTTTGCCGCAGAGCCGTTGCCGTTCGAGACACAGGGCATCCTGGTGCGCGTGGCCGGCCTGGTTCTCGAAGCGGCCGGCATCCGGCTGCCGGTGGGCTCGGTGTGCGAGATCCATCCCGAGCCCACGCACCCGCACCTGCCCGCGCACCAGCCACACCTGTACGCGCAGGGCGCCTCGCCCTTCCCGGCCCGTCCGCCGGTGCTGGCCGAGGTGGTGGGCTTCAACGGCGACCGCGCCTACCTGATGCCCACCGGCGAGATTCACGGCCTGGCCAGCGGCGCCCGCGTGGTGCCACGCGCCACGCCGGTGGTGCCGCTGAAGCTGGGCGCGGCACACCACCCCTGGCGGCGCAATGTGGACCGCACGCTGCACCTGCCGGTGGGCGACGGCCTGCTCGGCCGCGTGGTCGACTCGCACGGCCAGCCGATGGACCGGCTCGGCCCGCTGCACGATGTGCACAACGAACCCCTCACGCGCCGGCCCATCAACGCGATGGACCGCGACCCGGTGCGCCGCCCGCTGGACACCGGCGTGCGTGCCATCAACGCCATGCTCACCGTCGGCCGCGGCCAGCGCGTCGGCCTGTTCGCCGGCACCGGCGTCGGCAAGTCGGTGCTGCTGGGCATGATGGCCCGCTACACCGAGGCCGACGTGGTGGTGGTCGGGCTGATCGGCGAGCGCGGCCGCGAGGTGAAGGAATTCATCGAAGACATCCTGGGCGAAGAAGGCCTGGCCCGCTCGGTGGTGGTGGCCGCGCCGGCCGACGCGCCGCCGCTGACCCGCATGCAGGGCGCGCACTACGCCACCGGCATTGCCGAACACTTTCGCGACCGCGGCATGAACGTGCTGCTGCTGATGGATTCGCTGACCCGCTACGCGATGGCGCAGCGCGAAATCGCACTCGCCATCGGCGAGCCGCCGGCCACGCGCGGCTACCCGCCGAGCTGCTTCGCCAAGCTGCCGCAATTGGTGGAGCGCAGCGGCAACGGCCGGGCGCTCGACCAGGACGGCGGCGGCGGCTCGATCACCGCCTTCTACACCGTGCTGACCGAGGGCGATGATCCGCAAGACCCGATTGCCGACGCGGCGCGCGGCATCCTCGACGGCCACATCGTGCTGTCGCGCGAGCTGGCCGAGGCCGGCCACTTTCCGGCCATCGACGTGGAGCGATCGATCTCGCGCGTGATGACCAACGTGGCCGCACCGGAGCATGTGGACGCGGCGCGCCGTTTCCGCCAACTGCACTCGCGCCACGCCAAGGCGCGCGACCTGATCCAGATCGGCGCCTACGTGCCGGGCCACGACGCCGACCTCGACACCGCCGTGCAACTGCACGCGCCGATGGACAGCTTCCTGCAGCAAGGCATGCACCTGCGCGCGCCGCTGGCCAACAGCATCGAGCAGCTGCGCTTGGTGATGGGCGCCTGAAAGCACGAACAGCATCGAATCCCGACTCTCGAACCTGAACTCGAAAATCAACATGACCTCTGTCCAACCCCTTCTGATCCTGCTGGGCCAAAGCGAAATCGAACGCGACGCGGCGCAGGCCGACCTGCAACGCGTGCTGGCAGCGCACCAGGCCGCTGCCGCGCAGGCCGAGCAACTGCTGGCCTATCGGCGTGACTACGAGCAGCGCTGGGGCACGCAATTCCAGAACACCGGCGCGATGGAGCTGGTGCATTGCTATCGCGGTTTCATGGACCGCCTGACGCAGGCGGTGGAACAGCAGCAGCGCGTGGCTCGCCACGCCGCAGCACAGGTCGACACCGCACGCGCCGCACTGCTGGCCACTGAGCTGCGGGTGGCCACGGTGCGCAAGCTGATCGAACGCCGGGTGCTCGACGAACGCGTCGCCAGCAACCGCCAGGAACAAAAGATCAGCGACGAATTCGCCAGCCGCAGCGCATGGAACCGCGCCGCTGGCGCCAACCTGTCGCCGGCCGCTTGATGGCTGTTCGCCATGCCCACCAGACACCGTCACCGATTCGAGACCGCCATGATGAACATCCCAACCCATCCTGCTTCAGGCGCGAGCGCCGGCGTGCCGCCCTCCTTCGCCGCCAACCCGACCTCCAGCAGCGGCGGCGCCGCGTTCTCGCGGTTCATGGCCGACGCATCGCAAGGCGCTGAGGCGAAGACGCAGCCGCCAGCCGCACCGCGCCCCGGCAACCCGGCCGACAGCGATTCGGCACAGGCTCAACGCGTGAGCGACAAGGCCCGTGCCTCGGCGCGCGAGGCCGCCCGCAACGCGGCGCGCAGCGCCGACGGCGCCTTCAAGACAACGCCGAAAGAAGTCACCACACCCGTCATCGACAAGCGGGAGCCGACCGACACCGACGACGCGATGACCCAGCCGGCCGACAACGCCGACGCTGCGACCTTGGCCACCCCCGAGCTGAGTGCCTGGGCCGCCGCGCTGACGCGCACCATGCCTCCCGACGCCGCGGGTGACCGGGCGCCGGCCGGTGCAGAGGCGCGTACCGAAGGCCCGGCGCTGGGTGAGGCAGGCGCCACCCGCAAATCCCACGACCCCGCACGCGCGCAGGCCAGATTGCATGCAGCCCAAGGCGCGCAGGGCAACGGCAGTGACAGCGACAGCGACGCCACCATCGCCACCGACGTGCGCCACGCCACCGAGCCGGTAACCGCCGGCCACAACACGAACAGCCCCGCCGAGGCCGCAGTCTCCGCCGGCAGCAGCGCTGCCGCCGGCATCGCGGTGGCCGGCTTGCAGAACAGCGAGGCGAAGACGCTCGAGCGCGTCGCGCTGTCCGCTTCCACCGGCGACGTGACGGCCCTCGTCGGCAGCCAGGCGGCGCAAGGCGCGGCCGGCACTACCGCGCTGCCAGAGACGCTGGCCGTGCAGGTCAGCACGCCGGCCGACGCACCCGAATTTCGCGAAGCGCTGGGCGTGCAAGTGAGCCTGCTGGCGCGCGACGGCGTGCACAGCGCCGAACTGCACCTGAACCCGGCCGAGATGGGCCCGATCTCGGTCCACATCGTGATGGACGGCGCGCAGGCGCGCGTCGACTTCGGCGCCGATTCGGCGAACACCCGCGAGTTGATCGAAAGTGGCCTGCCCGAGCTGGCTGCGGCCCTGCGCGACGCAGGCTTCACGTTGGCGGGAGGCGGCGTATCGCAACACTCGGCAGGATCGCAAGGCCGCTCGCCGGATTCGGCAGACAGCCGCTCGAATGCGGCAGCGGCAGACGCCTCACGGGCTGCGCGCCGCAGCGTCGACACGCTGGCGGAAGTTCCGCTCGCACAGGCCAGCATGCGCATGCGCGTGCCGCACAGCGGGCTTGACCTCTACGCCTGACCGAGTGCGACGCCGCGCCGGCGTCTGGCGGACAAACACCCCGCTTATCGCGCCATCTGCGGACCGAACGGAATCCAGAATCGACTTCAGACCCGCAGCCCTGCACTCGCCCGAGATGCAGGCGGGATGACTTCAAGGATCGACCATGTCCGCTGCAGCCGCACCCGCTGAAACCACCGATGTCACGCCGAAAAGCGGCAAGAAGAAGAAGCTGATCGTCATCATCGCGGCGCTGTTGGTGCTGGCATTGGCCGGTGCCGGCGGTGCCGTGTACTGGATGAAGAAGAAGGCCGCCGACGCCGCGGCTGCCGAGGCCGCCGATGAAGAAGGCGGTGTTGCCAAGCCAGCCCACGCCGCAGCCAAGAGCGGTCACCGCACGCCCCCGACCTTTTTGCCACTCGACCCGTTCGTGGTGAACCTGGCCGACCGCGAGGCCGACCGCTTTGCGCAGATCGGCATCACGCTGGAAGTGGACGACGCCAAGTTCGCCGAAGAGATGAAGGCCTACATGCCGGCCATTCGCAACGGCATCCTGATGGTGCTGGCGCACAAGACCTCGCAGCAGCTGCTGGAACGATCGGGCAAGGAAGCGCTGGCGCGCGAAGTGATGCGCGAGGCGGTGCGGCCGATGGGCATCGAGGTCGAGCTGGAAGCCGAACCCGCCGAGGCCGCAGCCAAAGCCAACGACGCGGCCGCAGCAGAAGCTGCCGACGCAGGCGACAAGCCGAAGACCAAGGCCAAGAAGAAGCCCAAGCCCGCCGCCGAGCACAACCCGGTGCAGAAGGTTCACTTATCCAGCTTCATCATTCAATGAACCACCGGAGCGCCGTGACACGCCGGGAACCGACATGAACCAGCAAATCCTGTCGCAAGACGAGGTCGACGCCCTGCTGCAAGGCATCACGGGCGGCAGCGAGACGGTGGAAGACGCCGAGGTGCCGAAGGACGGCGTGCGCAACTACGACCTCTCCAGCCAGGAGCGCATCGTCCGCGGACGCATGCCGATGATGGAGATCATCAACGAGCGCTTCGCCCGCAACATCCGCCTGGGCATGTTCAACCTGATCCGCAAGAGCCCCGAGGTGGCCATCGGTGCGACGCGGGTGCAGAAGTTCAGCGCCTTCCTGCGCGAGATCGTGGTGCCCACCAATTTCAACATCGTGTCGGTGCGGCCGCTGCGCGGCTCGGGCCTGATCGTGTGCGACCCGACGCTGGTGTTCGCGGTCATCGACGCGCAGTTCGGCGGTGCCGGCAAGTACCACACGCGCATCGAGGGCCGCGACTTCTCGGCCACCGAGCAATGCATCATCAAGCGGCTGGTCGACGTAGTGATCGCCGAGTACAAGAAGGCTTGGCAGGGCATCTACCCGCTGGAGCTGGAGTACCAGCATTCGGAAATGCAGCCGCAGTTCGCCACCATCGCAACCCCCGGCGAGATCGTGCTGGCGAGCTCGTTCACGCTGGAGATCGGCGACACCACCGGCACGATTCACTTCTGCATCCCCTACGCCACGATGGAGCCGATTCGCGAGGTGCTCTATTCGAACATGCAGGGCGACAGCGGCGAGCCCGACCAGCGCTGGCTGACGCTGATGAAGCAGCAGATCCAGTCGGCCGAAGTCGAACTGGTGGCCGAACTGGCCACGGCGCCGGCCACGGTGGAACAACTGCTCTCGTTCAAGGCCGGCGACTTCATCGAGCTCGAACTGAACCCGGCCATCGAGGCCAAGGTCTCGGGCGTGCCGATTCTCGAATGCCACTACGGCACCTCCAATGGCAAGTACGCCTTGAAGGTCGATCAACTGTTGACCAGCGCGGGAACGGGCTGGATCGGAGGTACCCATGTCTGACACCGCTGCCAACCCCGCCGCACCCGCCGAAGAAGACGCGATGGCCGCCGAATGGGCCGCCGCACTGGCCGACTCGAAACCCGAATCGGCGAGCGAACTTCAAGAGCAATCGGCGCCCGCCCAGTTCACCAATTTCTCGAACAATGTGGCGCTGGGTGCCGGCAACGACATCAATATGATCCTCGACATCCCGGTGCAACTGACCGTGGAACTGGGGCGCACGCGCATTCCCATCAAGCACATCCTGCAACTGGCGCAGGGCTCGGTGGTGGAACTGGAAACGCTGGCCGGCGAACCGATGGACGTGCTGGTCAACGGCTACCTCATCGCGCAGGGCGAGGTGGTGGTGGTGAACGAGAAGTTCGGCATCCGCCTGACCGACATCGTGACGCCGAGCGAGCGCATGCGCCGGCTCAGTCGCAGCTGAACCAGCGAACACCGCCCCGCATGTTCTCCACCGGCTTTACCTCCATTCTCTGGTTCGTCGCGATCATCGCGATGATCCCGCTCGCGCTCTGGTTGCTCAAGCGCACACCGATGGGCGGCGCGGCGGCGCACGGGCTGATGCGCAGCGTGGCGGTGCTGCCGCTGTCACCCAGCCAGCGCATCGTCACCATCGAGGTCGGCCAGGGCGACGAGCGCCGCTGGCTGGTGCTGGGAGTGACGCCGCAAAACATCACCACGCTGCACCAGATGGCGCCGCAAGAGGCGGCGCCCACGTCGCCGGGTAATCTGCCGGTGCCGGGCTTCGCGCAGTTGCTGAGCCGCTTTCGGCAGACGCCGAATTCGTCGACCGGTGGCCCGCAATGACGCGTCGTTTTTTTGCCGGCCCGCGTTGCTGCGCCGTCATTGCCGGCGTGTCGGTGTTGTCGGCGCTTCCGACAGCGGCTCTAGCGCAGGCCGCAGGTGGCTCGACCTTGCCGCTGCTGGTGGGCCAGGGCGCAGGCAGCGCCAGCTATTCGGTGCCGATCCAGACCCTGCTGTTCTTCACCGCGCTGAGTTTCTTGCCGGCCGTGCTGTTGCTGATGACGGGCTTCACCCGCATCGTCATCGTGCTGAGCCTGCTGCGCCAGGCGCTGGGCACACAGGCCGCGCCGCCGAACCAGGTGGTGATCGGCCTCAGCCTGTTCCTGACCTTCTTCGTGATGGGGCCGACGCTGGACAAGGTGTATGCCGACGCCTACGCACCGTTCGCCGCCAATCAGATCCCGTTCGAAGAAGCCCTGAAGCGCGGCGAGGGGCCGATGCGCGCCTTCATGCTGAAGCAGACCCGCCAGTCCGACGTGGCGCTGTTCGCCAAGCTGGCCAAGGTCGACCCGTCGGTCAAGTCGGCCGATGTGCCGTTCAAGGTGCTGGTGCCGGCCTTCGTGACGAGTGAGCTGAAGAGCGCATTCCAGATCGGCTTCCTGATCTTCATTCCCTTCCTCGTCATCGACATGATCGTGGCCAGCGTGCTGATGAGCCTGGGCATGATGATGCTGAGCCCGGTGCTGGTTGCCCTGCCCTTCAAGCTGATGCTGTTCGTGTTGGCCGATGGCTGGAATTTGCTGCTGGGTTCCTTGGCCGCGAGCTTCGCGCAGTAAAAAAAAATGGACTCACAACAAGTTTTTACGTTCGGCCAACAAGGCCTGTACCTGCTGCTGATGGTTTCGGCCCCGGTGCTGCTGACGGTGCTGGCGGTGGGCCTGCTGGTCAGCATCTTCCAGGCGGCCACGCAAATTCACGAGGCCACGCTGTCGTTCGTGCCGAAAATTCTGGCGGCTGTGGCGGTGCTGGCCGTGACCGGCCCGTGGATGCTGACCACGCTGGTCGAATACCTTCAACGCATGCTGCTGGCGATCCCGAGCGTCGTCGGTTGACCGTTCGTGCTGACCTTCACCGAGGCGCAGATCCTGGAATGGATCAGCCCGCTGATCTGGCCGTTCGTGCGCATGCTGTCGCTGTTCGGTTCGATGCCGGTGCTGGCGCAGCGCAGCGTGCCGGCACGTGTTCGCGTGGCGCTGGCCTTCCTGATCACCTTTTGCGCGCAGGCCTCGCTGCCCACCATGCCGGTGGTGCCGCTGGATTCAGCGCCGGCCATGATGATGTTGGCGCAGCAGGTGCTGATCGGCGTGTCGATGGGGTTCGCCGCGCGCATCGTCTTCGCCGCCATCGAGCTCGCGGGTGAACTGGTGGGCTTGCAGATGGGCCTGAACTTCGCCGGCTTCTTCGACCCCGCCACCGGCGGCCAGACCACCGCGATGAGCCGCTTCTTCGGCACCACGATCAGCTGGTTGTTCATCGTGGTCAACGGCCACCTGCTGATCATTGCGGCGCTGGTGCAGAGCTTCCACGCCTTCCCGGTCAGCGCCGAGCCATTCGCCTTCATTCGCGCAGTGCAGCCTCAGGTGTGGGGCGCAGAAATCTTCTCGCTCGGGCTGTGGATCGCGCTGCCCATCGTGGCGATGTTGCTGTTCGTCAACCTGGTGCTGGGCATCATTTCACGCGTGGCGCAGCAGATGAACATCTTCGCCATCGGCTTCCCGATCACGTTGTCGGTCGGCCTGCTCGGCGCGCTGCTGACGCTGCCGATGATGCAGGCGCCGTTCACGATGGCGCTGGAAAAAATGCTGGCGAATTTTCAGTAGTGGCGTCGCTCGCGCCAACTGATCTAGAACATCGTGTTGTCGTGTGCCGAGGCATCGGGCACGACCTGCAGCACGTCCCAGTGCTCGACGATCTTGCCCTGCGCATCGAAGCGAAAAATGTCGATGCCGGCCCAGTCGGTGGCAGCGTCGGTGGACGTCTCGCCGGGCCAGTGCTGATGGCAGTGCAGCACCACCAGATCGCCTTCCGCCACCGACCGATGCACCGTCACCCGCTTGCCGGGATACTCGCGCGCCATTCGCTCGAAGTAGTCGATGAAGGCCTGCTTGCCATCGGCCACATGCGGGTTGTGCTGGGTGTAGCTGTCGCCCGCATACAGCGCGATCGCTTCGGCAGGCCGACCCTGGTTGAACATCAAGTCGTAGAAGGCGATGGCCGACTGGCGGTTGCGGTCGAGGGGATGATTCATGGCTGCACCTCGGGCTGAGAGTGACGAGGGGAAACGACGCCGGATGGCGCCAGATCAGAGGCTGGGCGCTGATCGCCTGCTCGAATGCCAGACCGACAGGACCACCAGTTCATCGCCCTTGACGCGGTAGTAGACAAAGTACCTGACGCGGCCGAGATGTAAGCGGCGAACTCCCTGCAGCCGTGTGTTTGCGATCTTGACGCCGACCCCGCGTTGATTCGACAGCAGCGACATCGCTGCCTTGAAGTCATCGCTGAACGCGAGCGGTGCGGCGGGCCTGTTGACGTACCACCAAGCCTGTGCGCGCTCGATTTCGGACGCAGCACGGTGGGTGATCCGCAGACGCAAGACCACGTTCAGCGAATTCGATTCAGGCGCGCGAAGAGTTCCTCGGCAGATATCGTGTCACCACGATCTGCCTGCGCAATCGCCTCCAAAAGTTCGGCCTCGTCTTCCGCAGACAAGTGCACTTCCGCCTCGGCCTCACGGGTCAGCACAGTGACGAGCTGGCCTTCGGCGAGGTGGAGACCTTCGACGATGACTTTGCCGTCAATGACGGTACCGGTGGCGACTTGCATCTCTTGATCGTACTCGGTTGGTCTCGCGTCGATCACGGGCTGTGTCGTGGCGTTGGAGCAATGTAGTGGGCACCCTTCACATGCTGGCTCGGTGACGGGATTTCCTTCGATTCATCCAGACGCCACGCCAGCATGGCCGACAA
Source organism: Burkholderiales bacterium (assembly GCA_031386065.1). GTDB lineage: Bacteria > Pseudomonadota > Gammaproteobacteria > Burkholderiales > Burkholderiaceae_C > JANYJJ01. The sequence continues at coordinate 1,306 of JANNBZ010000197.1, read as the reverse complement.
GACTTCGGCTGCGTTGACCAGAGCTTCTTCCTCGGTGTGTCCTTCGGTGAACGTGTCGGGCAGGTCCACGAATTGAACAAAGAAGGTTCCGTCTTGCTGCAAAGCAACGGTCGCCGGGTATCGAATGTCCACGTGATCACCTCATTTCGGTTTGAATCAGCGCATCAGCGCATCAGCGCCCAGCCCTCAATGCGCCTGATCCCAATTCGCCCCCACGCCCACCTCGGCCAGCAGCGGCACCTTCAACGCGGCGACCGACGCCATGATGCGTGGCACTTCCACACGTGCCCAATCCAGCTCGCCCTCGGGCACCTCGAACACCAGTTCGTCGTGCACCTGCATCACGACGCGGGTGGCGCGCTGCTCGTCGTCCAGCACACGCTGCACGGCAATCATCGCCAGCTTGATCAGGTCGGCCGCCGTGCCCTGCATCGGCGCGTTGATGGCGGCGCGCTCTGAGCCGGCGCGGCGCGGGCCGTTGGGGCTGTTGATCTCGGGCAGCCACAGGCGGCGGCCGAACACGGTTTCGACGTAGCCGGTGGCCTTGGCCGAGGCGCGGGTGTCGTCCATGTAGCGCTTCACGCCGGGGTAGCGCGCGAAGTAGCGGTCGATGTAGGCGGCGGCGGCGCTGCGTTCGATGCCGAGGTTGCCGGCCAGGCCGAAGGCGCTCATGCCGTAGATGAGGCCGAAGTTGATGACCTTGGCGTAGCGGCGCTGCTCGCTGCTCACCGCTGCCGGCTCGGCACCGAAAATCTCGCCGGCGGTGGCGCGGTGAACGTCCATACCTTCAGCGAAGGCCTTCAGCAGGTTCGGGTCGTCGCTCAGGTGGGCCATGATGCGCAGCTCGATTTGCGAGTAGTCGGCACTCAAGATCACATGGCCCGGCGGTGCGATGAAGGCCTCGCGCACGCGGCGGCCTTCGGCGGTGCGGATCGGAATGTTCTGCAGGTTCGGGTCGTTGCTGGCCAGCCGCCCCGTCACCGCCACCGCCTGCGCGTAATTGGTGTGCACGCGGCCGGTGGCGGGGTTGATCATCAGTGGCAGCTTGTCGGTGTAGGTGCCCTTCAGCTTCGACAGGCTGCGGTGCTCCAGCAGCTTGGCCGGCAGCGGGTAGTCGGCGGCCAGTTCGGTCAGCACGTCTTCGTCGGTGCTGGGCACGCCGGTGGCGGTTTTCTTTTTCACCGGCAGGCCGAGCTTGGTGAACAAAATCTCGCCGATCTGTTTCGGTGAACCCATGTTGAACGGTTGGCCCGCAAGTTCATGCGCCTCGCGTTCCAGCGCCACCATGCGCTCGCCGAGCTGCTGG
>JANNBZ010000183.1:0-17115 GCA_031386065.1 Burkholderiales bacterium | reverse complement strand
CGGCTGGGGCTGGCGCGCATCGAGTCGCTGCAGGCCTACTACACCGTGGCCGGCCGCGACCTGGAGCGCGAGCTGATCCCGATGCTGCGCAGCGAAGGCGTGGCCCTGATGGTGTGGAGCCCGCTGGCCGGCGGTCTGCTGAGCGGTCAGTACGCCAACGCCAGCGCCAACGACAACAACACCGCGCCGGCCGAGGCCGGCAGCCGCCGCGCGAGCTTCGACTTCCCGCCGGTGAACCGCGCGCGCGCCGACGACTGCATCGCCGCGATGCGCCCCATCGCGCAGGCCCACGGCGTGTCGGTGGCGCAGGTGGCGCTGGCCTGGCTGCTGCACCAGCCGCAGGTCACCAGCGTGATCATCGGCGCCAAGCGGCCCGACCAGCTGGCCGACAACATGGCCGCCACGCAAGTCACGCTGACGGCCGATGAACTGGGCCGGCTCGACGCGGCCAGCAGCCTGCCGGCCGAGTACCCCGGCTGGATGCAGGTGCGCCAGGGCGACAACCGGCGCAAGCAGATGCGCGACGGGCAGTCGCGCGAGGAGCAGGTTTGAGCCAACGCGCCATGGCCTCGCGATGGACCTGCTGATCCGCCTGATCGCCGACTACGGACTGCTGTTCGTCTTCGGCAACATCCTGGCCCAGCAGCTCGGCGCGCCGCTGCCGGCCTACCCGGTGTTGATGCTGACCGGCGCGCTGGCCGCACGCGGCCAGTTGAGCCCGTTCGCGCTGCTCGGCACGGCGGTGGCGGCGTGCCTGATTGCCGACACCGTGTGGTACCAGATCGGCCACCGCGTGGGGCGCAGCGTGCTGCGCGTGCTGTGCCGCATCTCGCTGTCACAAGACGGCTGCGTGCGGCAGACCGAATCGATTTTCACCCGCTTCGGCGCGCCCTCGCTGGTGGTGGCCAAGTTCGTGCCCGGCTTCGCGTCGGTGGCCACCGCGCTGGCCGGCGCGATGCGCATCGCACGCGGGCAGTTCCTGCTGTTCGACCTGATCGGCGCCACGCTGTGGGTGGCCGTGGGGCTGGCGCTGGGCTGGCTGTTCTCGCCGGCCATCGAAGACATCGTCGCCACGCTGTCGCAGTGGGGCGGCTGGGGCTTGATGCTGGTGGCGGTGGCGGTGGCGCTGTTCATCGCCGCGAAGTGGTGGCAGCGGTACCGCTTCAACCTGCAGCTGCGCATGGCGCGGGTTTCGGTGCAGGACCTCGGCGAGCTGATCGACGGCGGCGTACCGCCGCTGATCATCGACGTGCGCTCGCCGGCCGCGCGCGACGAAGGCCGCATTCCGGGCGCGCTGGCCACCCTGGGCGACATGCAGGTGGCGGAATTGCTGGCGCATCCGAAAGACGCGCTGGTGGTCGTTTACTGCGCCTGCCCCAACGACGCCTCGGCGGTGCTGGGTGCGCGCAAGCTGCTCGAGCGCGGCTTCGTCAACGTGCGGCCACTGGCCGGCGGCATCGATGCGTGGCGCGCATCCGGGCGGCAGATTGAAAATGCGGACGCGAACCGCCCCTAGCGGCGGGTCGTGAACGATCACGCGCAGCCGCGCGGTGCGCATGCGAATTGCCCCCGCGTGCCACCCGCTTGCGTGCGCGATCAGGAGTAGGCTCGTCAATCCAGCGTGCCCACAGGAAAGGCGTCCACCATGGCGAGTTCGGTTTCAGATCGGCACACGCCATCGCCTCGCAGCGTCGACGCAGCGGCTGCCGACATCACTGAACTCAAGCGGGCTGAAGAAGCCCTGCGCCTGCACACCGCGCAGTTCGAGGCGCTGGTCAACAACGCGCCGATGGGCATCCACCTGGTCGATGCCGACTTTCGCATCCGCCACGTGAACCCCATCGGGCTGCCGTCGTTCGGCAACATTCCGGATTTGATTGGCCGCGACTTCGCCGAGGTGATGCACATCGTGTGGCCGAAGGCCAAGGCCGATGAAATCATTGCCCAGTTCCGCCATACGCTGAAGACCGGTGAGCCTTGCGTGGTTCCGGAACTGGCCGAGCATCGCGCCGACCGCGAAGCCACCGAGTACTACGAGTGGCAGATCAACCGCATCCCGCTGCCGGATGAGCGCCACGGTGTGGTCTGCTATTTCCGCGACATCTCGGAGCGTGTTCAGGGGCAGGAAAGAATCCGCGAGAACGAGTGGCGCCTGCGCTACGCCACGCAGTCGGCACGGCTGACCTTTGTCGAGGTCGACTTGGTCAACGGCAACGCACAGACGCCGGAGAACTTCACTGCGGTGATGGGGTACACCACGGCGAAAGAGCAAGAATCCGATGGTTCTGCGGGCGTTCGGACGTTGCTCGAACATGTTGTTCCTGAAGACCGTCCGATGGTGGGCGCTGCGCTGCAGGAGTTCTTCGCCGGCAAGCCCGTCGGCAAGCTCGACTACCGGGTTCTCGGCGACGACCGGGTCGAGCGATGGATCGAGACGCGTTGGTCGGTCGTGTCCGGCTCCAAGGGCAAGCCGCTGAAATCCTTCGCCACCAACCTGGACATCACCGAGCGCAAGCGCGGCGAGCAAGCCTTGCGCGTGAGCGAAGAGCGCTATCGCAATTTGTTCAATTCCATGGATGAGGGCTATTGCATCATCGAAATGCTTTTCGACGAATCCAATCATCCGCTGGATTGGCGCTTTCTGGAAGTGAATCCGGCCTTCGCTGGCTTGACCGGCCTGAACGACGCGGCCGGCAAGCGAATGCGCGAACTGGCACCGGACCATGAAGCGTATTGGTTCAAAGCCCTCGGCAAAGTCGCCTTGACTGGCGAGGCGGTTCGATTCGTCAACCAATCGAAAGCCCTGGGTGGCCGCTGGTTCGATCTGTACGCCTTCAAGGTCGGCGGGGCGGACAGCCGAAAGGTTGCGGTGCTCTTCACCAACATCACAGAACGCAGGCGGGCCGAAGCCGATGCGGTGGCCGCGCTGGCGGCTGCCGAACAGGCCAACCGCGCGAAGTCGAACTTCCTGTCCAGCATGAGTCACGAGTTGCGCTCGCCGCTCAACACGGTGCTGGGTTTTGCGCAGTTGTTGAACTCGGGCACACCGGCACCGACCCCGCCGCAGCAAGAAAGCCTGGACCACATCCTCAAGTCGGGCTGGTACCTGCTGGAGTTGATCAACGAGATTCTCGCCCTGGCGTTGATCGAGTCGGGCCACTTGTCGTTGACGCTCGAACCCGTGTCGCTGGCCGAGGTGCTGAGCGACTGCCAGGCCATGGTCGAACTGCAGGCCGAACAAAGCGGCATCCGTCTGAACTTTCCCCGGCTGGACGACACCTGCCTGGTGCGCGCCGACCGCACCCGCGTCAAGCAGGTCGTCATCAACCTGCTGTCCAACGCCATCAAATACAACCGCCCCGGCGGCACCGTCCAGGTGAGCTGCGCCGCGCCAGCACACAACCGCCTGCGCATCAGCGTGGAAGACAGCGGCTGCGGGCTGAGCGCAGACCAGCTCGATCACTTGTTTCAGCCGTTCGAGCGGCTTGGACAAGAAGCCGGGTTGATCGAAGGCACCGGCATCGGCCTGGTGGTGAGCAAGCGGCTGGTTGAGTCGATGGGCGGCCAGATCGGCGCGAGCAGCAGCGTCGGCGTGGGCAGCCTGTTCTGGGTCGATCTGGTCACCGATGCGGCGTTGCGGCCGTTGCCCCTTGAAACCGCCGCGTCGGTGACACCCGCCCCGCCTGCCGTCGGTGGACCGACGCCGGATCTGGCGGCGCACGCAGCCCGGCGGCGCACCGTGTTGTGTGTCGAAGACGACCCGGCCAACCTGATGCTGATGCAAAGAATCCTGGCGCGGCGCACCGACCTGCGCCTGCTGCTGGCCAGCGACGCCAGCCACGGCGTGGACGTGGCCCGCGCCACGCAACCGGATGTCGTCTTGATGGACATCAACCTGAGCGGCATCAGCGGCCTGCAGGCGATGAAGTGCCTGTCGGAGGACGCTGCCACGGCGCACATTCCGGTGATCGCCGTCAGCGCGAATGCGATGCCTGACGACGTGCAAAGCGGCCTTCAACTGGGGTTCTTCCGCTACCTGACAAAACCGCTCAAGATCGAACAGATGATGGAAGCGCTGGACGCTGCACTGCAGTTGCCCAGCGCAGACCCGACCCGCGCACCCCGCAGCCACATGTCGAAAGCCGAAACGCCGAAAGCCGAAACGCCATGATCCACGCCAGCCAAATCCTCTCGGCCCGCATCTTGATCGTCGACGATCAAGACGCCAACGTGCGAATGCTCGAACGCCTGCTCGGCGAGGCTGGCTACACCCACATCACCGCCTGCAGAAACGCGGTCGACGTTTGCGCGCTGCATCGCAGGCACGACTACGACCTGATCCTGCTCGATCTTCAGATGCCCGGCATGAACGGCTTCGAAGTGATGGAAGCGCTCAAGACCAGCGACACCGACCCCTACCTGCCGGTCATCGTGCTGACGGCCCAGCCGGCCCACAAGCTGCGCGCGCTGAAAGCAGGCGCGAAAGACTTCATCAGCAAACCGCTCGACCTGACCGAGGTGCAGACACGCATCTTCAACATGCTGGAAGTGCGGCTGTTGTACCGGCAGCTCGCGCAGCAGAACAAGGCGCTCGAAGACACGGTTCGCGAACGCACCGCCGAATTGCGCGAAAGCGAGGCCCGCTACCGCAGCCTGACCGAACTGGCGACCGACTGGTACTGGGAGCAGGACGAGAGCGGCGCCTTCACCAAGGTGTCGGGGCCGGTGCTGGAGATGCTGGGTTTCCATGTCGACACCTTGGGCGAAGGCGGCGCAGGCGGCGCAGGCGGCGCAGGTGGCCTCAGCAACGAGCGCACAGAAACGCCGCAGCCCACCGGATGGAACGAGCAAGAACGTTCCGCATTGCGCGCCCGCATCACGGCCCGCGAACCGTTTCTCGATTTTGCGTTCAGCCGCCAGCGGCCCGATGGTTCTCAGCAGCAGTTCAGGGTCAGCGGGGAGCCGATGTTCGACCGCAGCTGCCGTTTCATCGGCTACCGCGGCATCGGGCTCGAAGTGTCGGCCGGGCCGCGCTGAAGCGTGGTCACGTCGATTTCACGCCGTTGCCTGGCTGGTTTGATCAGCGCCCTCGCGCTGGTCGCATTGCCCTGCATCGCAAGCGCGCAAGACCGCAGCATCGTGATGGCATCGACCACCAGCACCGAGCAGTCGGGCCTGTTCGCGCACCTGCTGCCGGCGTTCAAGAAGGCCACCGGCATCGACGTGCGCGTGGTCGCGGTCGGTACTGGGCAGGCGCTCGACATCGGCCGGCGCGGCGATGCCGATGTGCTGTTCGTGCACGACCGCGCGGCCGAAGACAAGTTCGTCGCCGACGGCTTCGGCCTCCAACGCGCCGACGTGATGTACAACGATTTCGTTCTGCTGGGCCCGGCCGCCGACCCGGCGGGCGCGAAGGGCAAGGACATCGCGGCGGCGCTGCGCAAGATCGGCGATTCCAAGGCCTCGTTCATCTCGCGCAGCGACAAGAGCGGCACCCACGCGGCCGAGTTGCGCTACTGGAAGTCGGCCGATGTCGATGCGCCCGCAGCCCGATTCCCCGGCTACAAGGAATGCGGCTGCGGCATGGGCCCGGCGATGAACATCGCCTCGTCGACCGACGCCTATGTGCTGGCCGATCGCGGCAGCTGGCTCAGCTTCAAGAACCGCGGCAAGCTGGCCATCCTGGTCGAAGGCGACAAGCGGCTGTTCAACCCCTACGGCGTCATCGTCGTCAACCCGGCGCGGCACCCGCACGTGAAAGTGCAGCTCGCGCAGGCGTTCGCCGACTGGGTGGTGTCGGCAGACGGCCAGGCCAGCATCGCCGGCTACAAGCTCGGCGGCGAGCCGCTGTTCTTCCCGAACGCCAAGCCCTGAGGCGCATGCGGCGGCGGCGCCGCCAGTGGCCCAACCTGGATTGCGTCTGACGGGAGCCAGGGTACGCTGCCGCACAGACGGCGCACCACGCGGCGTTCACACTGGTTCGAACCTTCCGCATGTCTCGCCTTCCCGGCACGGCGCGGTGATCAAACTGACCGGACCGCCGTCTCGATGGACATCCCTCTCCACTCCCCACTCCCCGCATGAACCAGACCCGCGTTCTGGTGGTCGATGACAACGAGATGTTCATCGAGATGTCGAAGTTCGTGCTGACGGCGGCGGAGAACACGGTAGAGACCGCCGCCGATGCGGCCGAGGCGATGCTGAAGATCCCGGTCTTCCGGCCCGATGTGATCTTGATGGACATCCAGATGCCGGTGATGGACGGCATCGAGCTGACACGACGGCTGAAGGCCGACCCGGCGACGAAGCACATCGTCATCGTCGCGTTCACCGCCTACGCGGTGAAGGGCGACGAGCTGGGCCTGAGGGCCGCCGGCTTCGACGGCTACATCGGCAAGCCGGTCGACATACTGACCTTGGGCGCTGCGGTGCGCTTCTGGTTAGAGGGCCCGCCGAGCGCGCGCGCCAGTCACTTCGTGTGGCCCTGAGCTGGTGGCCGGCATGACGCAGGCGAACGCACTGCCGGTGCCGTACAGCATCAAGCGGCACGGCATCACGCTGTCGAACTGCGACGACGAACCGGTGCAGACGCCGGGCTGCATCCAGGCACACGGCCTGCTGATGGCGCTGCGACTGAGCGACCGCGTTGTCACGCAGGTGAGTGAAAACTGCGAACACTGGACCGGCCTGCCTGTAGATCAGGTGCTGGGCCGGCCGTTGGAGCATGTCGTCGGAAAGGCGGCGGCTGAACGCATCGAGGCGCTGGCCACCAGCCAGTCGCTGGACCAAAACCCCAGCTATGCGGTGACGGCACGCTTGCCGCACGCGGGCAGCGACGCCGGCGCAATGGACATGAGCTTGCACGCGGCCGACGGCGCGCTGCTGCTCGAACTGGAACCGAGTGGCCGCGGCCCGCCGGTGGTCGGCCAGGACGGCGACTATTTCGCGATGGTGCGCAAGACCATCGGCCGCCTGAAGGCCACCCAGTCGCTGGCCGAGTTTTGCGAGGTGGTGGCGCGCGAGGCGCGCAGCATCACCGGGCTGGACCGGGCCATGGTGTACCGCTTTCATGCCGACGACAGCGGCGAGGTGGTGGCCGACGCGCGGCGCGAAGACCTGCCGTCGTGGCAAGGCCTGCGCTACCCGGCCGGCGACATTCCGCGGCCAGCGCGCGAGATTTTCAAGCGCATCGGCGTGCGCCCGCTGCCCGATGCGCAAGGCGAACTGTGCGAGATGGTGCCCCTGCTCAACCCCGACACCCGGCGCCCGCTGGACATGACGCACTGCGCGCTGCGCGGCGCCTCGGTGATGTACACCGAGTACCTGCAAAACATGGGTGTCGCGGCCACGCTGACGATGCCCATCATGAGCAACGGCGCGCTGTGGGGGCTGATTGCCTGCCACCACTACACGCCCACCGCCATGCCGTACCCGATGCGTTCGGCCGCCGAATTTCTGGCCCAGATCGCGTCGCTGGAAATCGTGCAGGCCGAGCTGCGCGAACACCTGCAATACCAGAACGATCTGGATGCGGTGCACCTGGCGGTGCTGGCCCGCGCGGCGGGCGACGGCGAGTTGTCGGTGGCTGACGTGGACGTGCCGGGCGCGCCGGGCCTGCTAGACGGCATTCACGCTGACGGCGTGGCGGTGCTGCAGCGCGCGCGCTGGCAACGCGCCGGACACACCCCCGCCGAGCCGCAGTTGACGCTGTTGGCAACCTGGCTGCGCGAGCGCATTGCCCAGGCGCCCGGCGCCGCGCAGGTGTTCGCCAGCGACGCGCTCGGCGCCGCCTATCCGCCGGCAACCGCCTTCGCCGACGTGGCCAGCGGCGTGCTGGCCACCGCTGTTTCCTCGCACGCCGACAGTGTGCTGATGCTCTGGTTTCGCGGCGAGCAGGTGCAGACCTTCAACTGGGCCGGCAACCCGCAAGAAAAACCCACCACCTCGGGCCCGCAGGGGCCGCGGCTGACCCCGCGCCGGAGCTTCGACCTCTGGCAAGAACAGGTGCGCGGCCGCTCGGCGCCCTGGCAACGGGTGGAGATCGAGGCTGCGCAGCGGATGCGCCGCATGGTGCTCGACCTGGTGGTGGCGCGCGCCGAACACCTGGCGGCGGCGAACGCCGAACTGGCCCACAGCAATGCCGAACTTGACGCCTTCGCCTACGTCGCCGGGCACGACCTGAAAGAGCCTCTGCGCGCCATCAACAAGTACGCGCACCAGCTGCTCGAGAACGCCCAGGCCGGCCGCGCACAAGACGCCGATCGGGTCGACTGGCTGCTGCGGCTGACGGTGCGCATGGACACGTTGCTGGACGCGCTGCTGCACTACTCGCGCGTGGGCCGGCTGTCGCTGGACTTCGTCGACACCGACCTGGCGGCGGTGCTGGTCGAGGCGATCGAGATGCTCGGTGCCCGCATGGCAGAAAGCAAGGTCGAGGTCCGCATCCCCCGGCCGCTGCCGATGGCCCAGTGCGACCGCGTGCGGGTTCGCGAGGTGCTGGCAAACCTGATCTCGAACGCCGCCAAGTACACCGACAAAGCGCAGCCCTGGGTCGAGATCGGCCACATCGGCGTTCACGATGAATCGCGTCCGGCGTCAACGCCTTCTGACGCCCGCGACGACACGATCTTCTACGTGCGTGACAACGGTATCGGCATCGAGGTCCGCCACAAGGACCGCGTGTTCGAGATCTTCAAGCGCTTGCATTCCCACGACGCATTCGGCGGCGGCACCGGTGCCGGCCTGACGATTGCCCGCAAGATGGTCGAGCAGCACAAGGGCCGCCTTTGGTTCGACTCGCAACCCGGCCTGGGTTCGACCTTCTATTTCACGCTGCCGGGCAACAGCGCAGCCAGCCAAGGTGGTGCACGATGAAACATGAACAAGCCGCAGCCAATCGTCGCCCGGTGCTGGTGGTGGAAGACAGCGACGAGGACTTCAACACCGTGGTCGAGGCGGCGGCACGCGCCGGGGTCGGCAACCGACTGGTCCACGCGGTCGATGCCGACAGCGCCCAGCGCTTGCTGGTCGGTGATGGAGTGGGTGACACAGCGGGCGATACCGCGGGCACTACTGACGGAGGCTTCGCCTTCATGCTGCTCGACCAGAACCTGCCGGGCACCGACGGCCTCAGCTTCCTGAAGCAGTTGCGCCGCGATCCGCTGCTGAGCCGGCTGCCGACGGTCGTTCTCACCACCAGCGGCAACCCGCGTGACCGCGACGCCTTCTACGACGCCGGCGCGAACGCGTACCACGTGAAGGCGGTGCACTACCTCGACTGCCTGCGCACACTGGAAGAGATTTTTGGCTACTGGCTGAACAGCACCACCTTGCCCGACATGACGCCGCCCGGTTCGATTGCCACCGCGCGGTCGGCGCGATGAATGCCGACGTGCCGATGCCGACGCCGCTGCGCGTGTTGATCGTCGACGACAACCCGCTCGACCGCGCCGACGCGAAGGCGGCGCTGCTGCACGGCTCGCGCCGCATCTACCAGTTCATCGAAGCGTCGACGGCGCAAGAGGGACTGCGGCTGTGTTCGCAGCCGCCGCTGCCCGATTGCATCGTGCTCGACCTGCGCCTGCCGGACGCCGGCGGGCTGGAAGTGCTGAGCCAGTTGCCGCGCGACGCCGACCACCTGTTGCGGGTGCCGGTGGTGGTGCTGACCGGCTCGGCGGTGCCGGGCCTGAACCAGGCCGCGCTTCGCGCCGGCGCGCACGACTACGTCGAGAAAGCCTGGCTGCGCCCCGAAACGCTGACCCAGGCGGTCGAAAATTCCATCGAGCGGCTGGGCATGGAACGCAAGATGCAGGCGCAGCACCACCAGGCCGATGCCGCGCGCATTCGTTCGCTGCAACTCGAAGCCGACAACCGGCGCATCCAGGAAACCAGCCGCTTGAAGAGCCAGTTCCTGGCCAACATGTCGCACGAGCTGCGCACGCCGTTGAATGCCGTGATCGGTTTTGCCGACCTGCTGCAGTCGGGCGCGGTGGCGCACGAGTCGCCGCAGCACCAGATTTTTCTGGGTCACATCGCCAACAGCGGGCGCGATCTGCTGCGCTTGATCAACGACGTGCTCGACCTGTCGAAGGTCGAGGCAGGCAAGTTCGAATTCTTTCCCGAGCCGGTGGACCTGGCACTGCTGGTGAACGAAGTGATCGAGATCCTGCAGACGCAGATTGAGCGCAAGCACCTGCGGGTGGATGCCGACATCGCGCCCACGCTGGGGCCGCTGCAGCTCGACGCAGCGCGGCTCAAGCAGGTGCTTTACAACTACCTTTCGAACGCCATCAAGTTCACGCCCGATGCGGGCAGCGTCACGGTGCGCGCACGCGCCCAGGGCGCAACGCACTTCTGGCTGGAAGTCGAAGACAGCGGCATCGGCATTGCAGCGCCAGACCTGCCGAAACTGTTCACCGAGTACCAGCAGCTCGACGCCGGTTACGCCAAGCAGCACCAGGGCGCCGGCCTGGGCCTGGCGCTGACGCGCCGGCTGGTGGAGGCGCAGCAAGGCAGCGTCGGCGTGCGCAGCACCCCAGGTGTGGGCAGCGTGTTCCATCTGGTGCTGAACCGAATTCACGGCCGGGACGCCGCCCTGGGTGTGCAGGCGGGCGGCCGGCACGCGGCGGAGGCAGAGTGATCGAGCCGCGCGTGCTGATCGTCGACGACAACGCGCTGAACATCGAACTCGCGAGCTTCGTTCTCAATGCGGGTGGGTTCACGGTCGTGTCGGCCGCCGACGCCGACGACGCCGCGCTGCTGGCCAAGGCGTTCCGGCCCGACCTGATCCTGATGGACATCCAGATGCCCGGCGTCGACGGGCTGGAATTGACGCAAAAGCTGAAGGCCGACCCGGCCACCCGCCACATCGTGATCGTGGCCTTCACCGCCTATGCGATGAAGGGCGACGCGGCCCGGCTGCGCGCGGCCGGCTGCGACGGCTACATCGCCAAGCCGATCGACGTGGCCACCTTCGCAGCCACGGTGCGCTCTCGTCTGGCCAGCGGCAACGTGCGGGTATGAAGTGCGCCGAACCGGTTGACGAGCGCTGTTGGCGTCAGAGGGCCGCCTGCGCCCGCACCACGCCGTAGATGTGCCAGACCGCGATGAACATCGCGGCAATTGCCGGGCCGATGACGAAGCCGTTGATGCCGAACACCGCCATGCCGCCGAGCGTGGTGATCATCACCAGGTAGTCGGGCATTTGCGTGTCCTTGCCCACCAGCACCGGGCGCAACAGGTTGTCGACCATGCCGATCACGAGCACGCCCCAGGCCGTCAACGCGACCGCCTGCCAGACCGCACCGGTGACCAGAAAGTACAGCGCCACCGGCACCCACACCAGGCCCGCACCCACCGCCGGCAACAGCGACAGGAAGGCCATCAACACCGCCCACAACAAGGCACCGCCGACACCGAGAAACCAGAACGCCACGCCGCCCAGCGCGCCCTGAATGGCAGCCACCAGCAGGTTGCCTTTGACCGTGGCGCGGATCACGGTGGCGAACTTGCCCAGCAGTTCGCGCTTGTGTTCAGGCGCCAGCGGAATCGCGTTGCGCACGTCGCGCGACAGGTGTTCGCCGTCGCGGATCAGGAAGAACGCGAGGTACAGCGTGATGAAAAAGTCGACCACGAACTCGAAGGTGTTCTGGCCGATGCCCACCGCCTGCGTGGCAATGAACTGGCTGCCCTGTGTGAGCCCGGCGGCCACGCGGCGCTGCAGGGTTTCGAAGTCGACCAGGCCGAAGCGGTCGAGCAGCGAGGTGATCCAGCCGGGCAGCGCGTCGAACACGCCCTTGAAATACTGCGCCGGGTTCAGCTCGCCCGACTGAAGCCGCGCCACCAGCGCCGCCGCCTCACGCGCCAGCGAGGCCGTGACCATCGCGGCCGGCAAAATCACGATCAGCAGCACGATCAACAGCGTGGCCAGCGCGGCCAGCGTGCGCCGCCGCTTCAGGTGCGGCAGCAGCCAGCGGTACACCGGCGCGAACAGCAGCGCGATGATGGCGCCCCACAAGATGGGGCCGAAGAACGGCAGCAAGATCCAGCCGAACGCAAGCGTCACCGCTGCCAGCAACAGCAGCAGCGCGCGCTGCTTCAGGTCAGCGGAGGCTTGTTCATCGGAAGGCGTCATCGGGGTTCTCGCGGGCAGGCCGGGATCGGCAACCGCGATGGTATCGGCGCGGCGGCGGTTCAGCTCAACGGCCCCAGCGCACTCGCCAGGAACGAGGTTTCGTCACCACCCGGGCGTGCCGTCCAGCGGTCGACGGCGGCCAGCAGGCTGGCCATCAGCACCGGCTTGGTCAGGTAGTCGTTCATGCCGGCGGCCAGACAGGCGCTGCGGTCTTCGGCGAAGGCGTTCGCGGTCAGGCCGATGATGGGCACCACCACGGCGAAGCGGCCGGCCACGCCGGCGCGCAGCAGCCGCGTCACTTCCAGGCCGTCCATCTCGGGCATCTGCCAGTCCATCAGCACCACGTCGAAGGCCTGCTGGCTCAGCCGCTCGAGTGCCTGCGCGCCGTCGTCGGCGGTGCTGACGCGGTAGCCGGCGTTGCGCAGCATGCTGCAGACGATCATCTGGTTGGTCAGGTCGTCTTCCACCAGCAGCACATGCTTGGCCAGGGCAGCGTCGGCCAGCGCCTTGGCGGGAGACGCAGCCTTGGCCGCAGCCACCGGCCGGTGTGCCGCCGCGCCCAGGCCGCTGACCAGCGCCGCGCGCAACACCGGCTTGACCAGCGTGCGGCGCGCCGGGCGCCGCGAGCCCGTGGTGGTCGACTCGTTGCTGCCCATGCCGATCACCCGCTCCACACCGAGCCGGGTGATCGACTCTTCCAGGAAATTCCAGGTCTCCTCGGCGTCGACCGCCAGCAGCAGCCAGGGCTTGTCGGCTGCGGCGGCGTGGCGCTGCGTCCATTGCCGCATTTCGGGCACGCTGCGAAAGCGCAGCGCGCTGCAACCCAGCCGTGCGAGTTGCGCGGCCAACGCCTGCGCGCTGGCCTCGTGCGGCTCGAAGTAGATGACATGGTGGTGCAGCGGTGCCGATGCGGGCTGCGCCTGGTGGGCGACGGGCAGGTTCAGTTCGATGTCGAAGCACGAGCCGCTGCCGAGCACGCTGTGCACCGCGATGCGCCCCCCCATGGCCTCGACCAACTGGCGCGAAATAGCCAGCCCCAGGCCGCTGCCGCCGAAGCGTCGGTTCGACGCGTCGTCGGCCTGGCGGAAGGGCTCGAACACCTGCTTCAGCGAGGCCTCGCCGATGCCGATGCCGGTGTCGCTGACGCTGATGTGCAGCGCATCGGCCGTGGCGCCGGGCGCGATGCGCAACACCACCTCGCCGCGCACGGTGAACTTGACGGCATTGCCCAGCAGGTTGAGCAGGATCTGCCGCAACCGCGCGGCGTCGCCATGCCGCCACGCGGCCAGGTCGGGGGCGATCACGCAGGCCATGTCCAGCCCCTTCATGCGCGCCAGCACCGACGCGGTGGAAATGGCCGACTCCACGCAGTCGGGCAGGTTGAAGTCTTCGGTGTGCAGCTTCATCACGCCCGACTCGATGCGCGCCAGGTCGAGGATGTTGTCGATCAGGCTCAGCAGCTTGGTGCCGCTGTCACGGATCGAGCCGACCAGCGCGGCCTGCTGCTCGGCGTCGTCGCGCCCGTCCTGCAGCAACTGCGAGGCGCCGATCACCGCGTTCAGCGGCGTGCGCAGCTCGTGGCTCATGTTGGCCAGGAAGCGCGTCTTGGCCATCGACGCGGCTTCGGCGCGGTCTTTCTCGTGCTGCAGCGACAGGGTGCGCTCGACGACGCGCGATTCGAGTTCGCGGTTGGCCCGGCTCAACGCATCGCCGCGCGCGCGAATTTCTTCCAGCATGTCGTTGAAGGCATTGGTGGCGGTGCCGATCTCGTCGGTGCCGCCGTCGGGCAGGCGCTGCGCGTAGTCGTGGCTGCGCGCGATCTCACGCGAGGCATCGGCCAGCGTGTCGATCGGCCGCACGATGGCGCGCGCAATGCGCTGCGCCAGCAGCACCGACAACACCAGCCCGCCCCCGCTCGCCCCAACGATGGCCAGCATCGCCAGGCCCAGCGCCTGCCACAGGCGCGACAGCCGGTTGCGCACGATGACGCTGCCGACCACGTCGGCCTCGCTGCGAACGGGCTCGGTGGCCTGCATGTGCTGCAGCGTGAAGCCGTCGCTCGCGGGGCCGTCCTTCACGGCATCTGCGGCCCCGTATCGAGCCAGCAGCTTTCCGTCGCGGCCGTAGACCCAGGCGGCGTCGACCTGCGGGCGCGCGCGCAGCAGCGTCAACGCTTCGTTGATGCCGGGGCGGTCGTCGAAGGCCAGCGGCGCCGTCAGCGCAAACGACAAGGTGCGCGCGACCTCGTTGGTTTCTTCGCGCGCCATGTTGTGCTGCATCCACAGGCTGGAGCCGACCACCGACAGCAGGCACAGCAAGGTGGTGATGCCGGCGCACGAGGCGATCAACAGCGACAGCCGGCGCCGCAGCGGCAGCGCGTGGAAGGCGTTCATCGAACGTCGGGGCAAGCGCTTCATCGCATCACTCTCGAATCACTCCCGAACCTGTCGCGCGAGCTTGAGCACCTGGCTGCTCAGCGCGAGTTGCGCGGCACGCAAGGCCTTCAGGTTCACGTCCAGTCGCAGGGTGTCGTTCACGTTCACCAATTCGACCATGCCGCCGCGCGCCGCGAAACCCTCGCTGTCGCCGATGGTCAGCAGCGGCTGCGCGGCCGCAGCCAGCAAGACAGCGTTGCTCGCGCGGTCGGCCGACTCGTGAATGAACAGCACATGGCAGGCGCCGGCGATCTTGTCGGGGTTGCTGCTGACGCGCACCACGCGTCCGCCCGCCATCTGGCCGGTCAGTTCGCCGAAGGCCTCGAACAGCGGCTCGCTGCGGTGCAGCACGCAAATCGCCAGCGGCTCGGACGGTGTGGCGAACGCGCTGGCCGGCCACTGCGTGAAGCGGCTCAGCGTGAGCGCCAGGCGGGCCTTCACCCGCGCGTCGCTGGGCGACTGCGCGCGTGCGGGCGTCCACGCCAGCGTGGCGGGCAGCAGCACGCAGGCGCTGGCGAAACTTCGACGAGAACAGCGCATGACTTCTGCGAGGTGGCGTCGGTTCAGAACTGCAGCGCGAGTTGCAAGCGCCACTGTCGGCCGTCTTGCAGCAGCGTGTCTTGCCGCAGCTCCGGGCCGCCGGGGTCGGCGAAGGCTTTGTCGAACAGGTTGTAGACGCTGGCCGACACCGACACGCGCGAACTCGGCGGCGCCACTTGCAGGCTCAGGTTGGCCACCGAATGCGACGGCAGGCTGGCGCGCGCCACCGTCAGCCGCTCGCCCACCCGCTGCCATTCGAGGCCGATGCGGCTTTGCCACGACGGCAGCGGCAGGCTGAGGTTGAGCTTGGTCAGCGAGGCCGGCGAATTGCCGATCTGCGCGTTGCCGTTGCCGTTGCCGCTGCCATCGCGCGCGCGCTGCCCGGCCCAGCTGGCGCGCAGGCGCCAGCCGCTCGCGTCCACATAGTCCGCCTCCAGTTCCACGCCCTGCGCCTTCACCGCGCCGACGTTGTTGAACACCAGCAGGCCGCTGCCGGCGTCGACCTGTTGCTCGATCAGGTCGGACACGGTGTAGCGGTACACCGAGCCGGCCAGGCGCAGGTGCGGCAGGGCCCGCCATTCGACGGCCAGTTCGGTGGCGCGCAGGGTCTCGCTGCGCAGCAGCGGGTTGGCCTGGGCGGTGTTGTCGCTGTACTGCGACTCGTAGGCATTCGGCTCGCGGTAGGCGCGGCCGTCGAGCCACTTGACCACCAGGCCGGGTGCGGCGTCCCACAGCAGCGCCAGGCGCGGTGTGGCGCTCTGGCGGCCGTTCAGCTGGCGGTCCAGGCGTGCGCCCAGCACGGCGCGCAAGCCGGGGCGCAAGGTGATCTCGTCGTTGACGAACAGGCCCCAGCGCTGCGAGGTGGTGGCTATGTCGGCCAGCACGCCACCGTTCGGCCCGTCGAAGCTGGAGCGCTGGCGCTGCAGCAGGTTCTTCTGCGCCTCGACACCCAGCACCAGGCGCTGGCCTTGCCAGCCGTCGTGCTGCCAACGACCTTCCACACCGACCCAGCGGCCGGTCTGCCGAAGCCGCTGCAGGCCGTCGACCGGGCCGTAGTCGAAGTCACCCAGGAAGTTGTACTGCCCGACCGAGCCGCGCAGGAAAAACTGGTTGGCACTGTCCAGCGTGCGCTGGTATTGCACGTCGACAAAGCCGTAGCGGTCGGCGCCGTTGCTCAGTCGACTGGGGAAGGCGGTGTCGAATGCACCGGTGGGAATTTGCTTGCGCCGTTCGGACACCAGGGCCGCCACAGTGAAGTCGTCGCGCGTCCATTTGGCGTAGAGCTTGCGGTCGGTCTCGCGGTCGGCGTCGGGCGCCACGCCGAAGTTCGTGGCCGGCGCGTCGAACTCGGGGAAGTAGCGGTCGCGTCCGGGCCGAGTCTCGGCCTTGGCCGCCAGCACCAGACGCGCGCTGCCGAATTCCAGGCCCTGCGTCAGGCCCAGCTGGCGGCTGCCGTCGGAGCCGATCTCGACCAGCGCCGCGCCACCGCTCAAGGCTGCCGCCGACTTGGTGACGATGTTGACAACGCCGAGCACCGCGTTCGATCCGTACAGCGCCGAACCCGGCCCGGGCACGAACTCGATGCGTTCGATCAAGGCGATGTCGAGCGGAAATTCGCGGCCCGCGCCGGCCTGTCCGTAGATGTTGTCGTTCACCCGCATGCCGTCGATCAGCACCAGCACACGCGATGAAAAATCACCCGGTCGCCCGAAACCGCGCACGCCGAGGTAGCTGTAGCTGCGGTCGTTGCGCAGGTACACGCCGCGCACGCCATTCAGCGCCTCGGCCAGCGTGCGCCAGCCGTTGGCGCGAATGTCGCCGGCGGTCAGCACGGTCACCGCCGCGGGCGCGGCGGCGGCGTCTTGTGCGAACTTCGACGCGGCGTACACCGGCTGGTTGAGCAGCAGTTCCAGGTCTTCGACATCGCTGGGCGACGGGCCGGCGGCCCCGCACGCCAGCGGCAGCCAGAGCACCGCCGCAGCCACGGCCGCACGGCGCAAAAAGACA
>JANNBZ010000158.1:0-12995 GCA_031386065.1 Burkholderiales bacterium | reverse complement strand
CGCGACAAGATCGCGCCCGAACTGGTCACCAAGTTCGGCTACAAATCGGTCATGCAGGTGCCGCGCATCAGCAAGATCACGCTCAACATGGGCGTCAGCGAAGCTGTCTCCGACAAGAAGGTCATGGACCATGCGGTCAGTGACCTGACCAAGATCGCCGGCCAGCGGCCCGTGGTCACCAAGTCGAAGAAAGCCATTGCCGGCTTCAAGATTCGCGACGGCGTGCCCATCGGTTGCATGGTCACCTTGCGCGGCGTGAAGATGTACGAATTCCTCGACCGCTTCGTGACCATCGCCTTGCCGCGGGTGCGCGACTTCCGCGGCATTTCGGGTCGCGCGTTTGACGGTCGCGGCAACTACAACATCGGTGTGAAAGAGCAGATCATCTTTCCCGAGATCGAGTACGACAAGGTCGACGCGTTGCGTGGGCTGAACATCAGCATCACCACCACCGCGAAGAGCGACGACGAGTGCAAGGCGCTTCTCGCAGCTTTCAAATTCCCGTTCAAGAACTGAGGCTGCCTGTGGCTAAAACTTCCCTCATTCAGCGCGAGCTCAAGCGCACGCTTCTGGTCGCCAAATACGCCAAGAAGTACGCCGAGCTCAAGGGCACCGCGAACGACGCGAAAAAATCTGACGAAGAGCGCTATGCGGCGCGGCTGGAGCTGCAAAAGCTTCCGCGCAACGCCTACCCCACGCGCCAGCGCAATCGCTGCGAGCTGACGGGTCGCCCGCGCGGCACGTTCCGCAAGTTCGGCCTGGGCCGCAACAAGATTCGTGAACTCGCCTTCAAGGGCGACATTCCCGGCATCGTCAAGGCCAGCTGGTAAGCCAGCCCGACCACGCACGATCAGGAGATTTTCGTATGAGCATGAGTGATCCCATCGCCGATATGCTGACCCGCATTCGCAACGCGCAGATGGTTGAAAAACCAACCGTGTCGATGCCCGCGTCGAAGCTGAAAGTGGCCATCGCACAAGTCCTGAAGGACGAAGGCTACGTCGACGGTTTCGCCGTAGTCGGTGAACCTGCCAAGCCGCAGCTCGAGATTTCGCTGAAGTACTACGCCGGTCGCCCGGTGATCGAGCGCATCGAGCGCGTCAGCCGCCCCGGTCTGCGTGTCTACAAAGGCCGCCATGACATCCCGAACGTGATGAACGGTCTGGGTGTGGCGATCGTGACCACGCCGAAGGGTGTGATGACCGACCGCAAGGCTCGCCAGGCCGGTATCGGCGGCGAAGTCCTTTGCTACGTTTCCTAAGGAAGGGAGAAGCACTATGTCCCGCGTAGGAAAAATGCCCATCGCCCTCCCCAAAGGAGTGGATGTGTCCATCAGCGCCGATCAGATCAGTGTCAAGGGAGCCTTGGGCACCCTGGTGCGCCCGGTCAACGCGCAGGTGACCGTGAGCAACCACGAAGGCAAGCTGATGTTTGCTCCGGCGAACGAGAGCGTCGCTGCCGACTCGATGTCGGGCACGATGCGCGCGCTGGTCGCCAACATGGTCGACGGCGTCAGCAAGGGGTTCGAGAAGAAGCTGAGTCTGGTTGGCGTGGGTTACCGCGCCCAGGCTGCTGGCAACAAGTTGAATTTGCAGATCGGGTTCTCGCATCCGGTTGGCAAGGAGATGCCGGCCGGCATCAAGGTCGAGTGCCCCACGCAGACCGAAATCGTGATCAAGGGTTCGGACCGCCAGGCGGTGGGCCAGATCGCCGCTGAAGTTCGTGCGATCCGCCCTCCCGAGCCCTACAAAGGCAAGGGCATACGCTACGTCGGTGAAAAGGTCTCGCTCAAAGAGACCAAGAAGAAGTAAGGAGCGCACGACATGTTGAACAAAAAAGACCAGCGCATTCGTCGCTCACGCCAGACTCGCGCCCGCATTGCGGTGCAGCGTGTGGCCCGCCTCACGGTCTATCGCACCAACCTGCACATCTACGCGAGCGTCATTTCCGACGATGGCGCCCGTGTGCTGGCCACCGCATCGACGGCCGAGCCGGCGGTTCGCAAAGAGATGGCCGGCGACGGCAAGATGGGCGGTAAGGGCGGCAACGTCGCCGCTGCCGCGATCATCGGCAAACGCATCGCAGAGAAGGCGAAAGCCGCCGGCATCGACAAGGTCGCGTTCGACCGCGCTGGTTTCGCGTACCACGGCCGTGTCAAGGCCCTGGCCGAAGCTGCCCGCGAAGCCGGTCTCCAGTTCTAAGCGCTGGTGCCCGCACCAGCGACGACAAGGAAATAAAAAATGGCGAAGTTTCAACCCCGCATGCAGACCGAAGGCAACGACGACGGCCTGAAGGAAAAGATGATTGCGGTGAACCGCGTGACCAAGGTGGTGAAGGGCGGCCGCACGCTGAGCTTTGCCGCGTTGACCGTGGTGGGCGACGGTGACGGGCGCATCGGCATGGGCAAGGGCAAGGCCAAGGAAGTGCCGGTCGCGGTGCAGAAGGCCATGGAAGCCGCACGCCGCAACCTGACCAAGATTTCGCTGAAGAACGGCTCGATCCACCACAAGGTGGTCGGTGAGCACGGCGCCTCGCATGTGCTGATGGCGCCGGCGCCGGCGGGGACCGGCATCATCGCTGGCGGCCCGATGCGCGCTGTCTTCGAAGTGATGGGCGTCACCGACATCGTTTGCAAGAGCCTGGGTTCGTCGAACCCCTACAACCTGGTGCGCGCCACGCTCGACGCGTTGAAGCACACCCACACGCCGGCAGACATCGCCGCCAAGCGTGGCCTGAGCGTTGAAGACATCTTCAACTGACCGCCGTGTCCGGAGAAACATCATGACTGACAAGAAATCTGCCGACGTAGCCTCCAAGGCCACCGTCACGGTCAAGCTGGTCCGCAGCATCGCCGGCACGCGTGAGTCGCACCGCGCCACCGTCCGCGGCCTCGGCCTGCGCAAGCTCAACAGCGAGTTCACGCTCGAAGACACGCCGGCGGTGCGCGGCATGATCAACAAGGTTTCGTACCTTGTGAAGGTGCTCTGAGAGCGCCCCGTTGAAGCGCGTTTTCGAAGGATAAGAACATGGAACTCAACAGCATCAAGCCGGCAGACGGCTCCAAGCACTACAAGCGCCGCGTCGGCCGGGGCATCGGCTCGGGCATCGGCAAGACCGCAGGTCGCGGCCACAAGGGCCAGAAATCACGTGCCGGTGGCTACCACAAGGTCGGCTTCGAAGGCGGCCAGATGCCGCTTCAGCGTCGCCTGCCCAAGCGCGGCTTCAAGTCGCACCTGCTCAAGTTCAATGCCGAAGTCACGCTGACCGACCTAGAGCGCCTGGGCGCCGACGAAGTCGACCTGCTGTCGCTGAAGCAAGCCGGCCTGGTGGGTGAAATCACCAAGGTCGTCAAGATCATCAAGACCGGTGAGCTGACCCGCAAGATCGTGCTGAAGGGCGTTATCGCGACGGCTGGCGCCAAGGCGGTCATTGAAGCCCTGGGCGGCTCGGTCGCCTGAGCACAGTCCGTCACCGCACCTGAATCGGAAGCACGTCGTGGCAACCAACGCGAATCAACTGGCCAAGAGCGGCAAGTTCGGCGACCTGCGTCGTCGACTGACGTTCTTGTTGCTGGCGCTCGTGGTGTACCGCGTGGGGGCGCACATTCCGGTGCCAGGCATCGACCCGAATCAACTCGCCCAATTGTTCAAGGGTCAGCAGGGCGGCATCCTGAGCCTGTTCAACATGTTCTCCGGTGGGGCGCTTTCGCGCTTCACGGTTTTCGCGCTGGGGATCATGCCGTACATCTCGGCGTCGATCATCATGCAGTTGATGACCTACGTGGTGCCCACGCTCGAAGCCTTGAAGAAGGAAGGCGAGGGCGGTCGCCGCAAGATCACGCAGTACACCCGTTACGGCACGCTGGGGCTGGCAATTTTCCAGTCGCTCGGCATCGCATTGGCGCTCGAAGGTTCGCAGGGTCTGGTGATTTCACCGGGCTTCGGCTTCCGCTTGACGGCGGTGGTCAGCCTCGTGGCCGGCACCATGTTCCTGATGTGGCTGGGTGAGCAGATTACCGAGCGGGGTCTGGGCAACGGTATTTCCATCCTGATCTTTGCGGGCATCGCGACTGGCTTGCCCGGCGCCATCGGTGGCTTGTTCGAGCTGATCCGCACCGGCGCGATGAGCATCATCGCTGCCATGTTCATCATCGCGGTGGTGGGCCTGGTGACCTTCGTGGTGGTGTTCGTGGAGCGCGGGCAGCGCAAGATATTGGTCAACTATGCGAAGCGGCAGGTCGGCAACAAGGTCTATGGCGGCCAGTCGTCGCATTTGCCGCTGAAGCTGAACATGTCGGGTGTGATCCCGCCGATCTTCGCGTCGTCGATCATCCTGTTGCCGGCGACGGTGGTGGGTTGGTTCGCCACCGGTGATGGTCTGCGCTGGCTGAAGGATCTGGCCGGCTTGCTGTCGCCGGGCCAACCGATCTACGTGATGCTCTACGCCGCTGCGATCGTGTTCTTCTGCTTTTTCTACACCGCCCTCGTGTTCAACAGCCGCGAGACGGCCGACAACCTGAAGAAGAGCGGCGCCTTCATTCCAGGCATCCGTCCGGGTGAACAGACGGCCAAGCACATCGACCGCATTCTGTCGCGCCTGACGCTGGCCGATGCGATCTACATCACGGCGGTCTGCCTGCTGCCGGAATTCCTGGTGTTGAAGTACAACGTGCCGTTCAATTTCGGCGGCACATCGCTGCTGATCATCGTCGTTGTGACGATGGACTTCTGGGCCCAGGTGCAGAGTTATGTGATGAGCCAGCAGTACGAATCGCTGCTCAAAAAAGCGAATTTCAAGGCCAGCTGAAAAGCCGGCTTCCGAGTTGACAAGACGTAGCGAGAGACAACCAAAACGACCGCATGGCGAAAGACGATGTCATTCAGATGCAGGGCGAGATTCTTGAGAATCTGCCCAACGCCACGTTTCGGGTGAAACTGGAAAACGGTCACGTGGTGCTGGGGCACATCTCCGGAAAGATGCGCATGCACTACATCCGCATTCTTCCTGGTGACAAGGTGACGGTCGAGTTGACGCCCTACGATTTGAGTCGTGCGCGGTTCGTGTTCCGCGCGAAGTGAAGACGAACGAGTTTGAACATTCAAGCGGCCCGAGACGGCTGAGGAGAACAGTATGAAAGTTGCAGCATCGGTGAAGAAGATGTGCCGGAATTGCAAGATCATCCGCCGCAAGGGCGTGGTCCGCGTGATCTGCACCGACCCGCGCCACAAGCAGCGTCAAGGCTGATCCAGGCCTGATTGCGACTGACGCGAAGAACGATTTAGAGGACGCCCATGGCACGTATTGCTGGTATCAACATTCCGCCCCACAAGCACACCGAGATCGGTCTGACCTCGATTTACGGGATCGGCCGCACGACGGCGCAAAAGATTTGCGTCGCCAGCGGGGTTCCGCTCGATCGCAAGGTCAAGGACCTGACCGACGGTGACCTGGAAAAGATCCGGGAAGAAATCGGCCGCATGACGATTGAGGGCGATCTGCGTCGCGAGATGTCGATCAACATCAAGCGGCTGATGGACCTGGGTTGCTACCGCGGTTTCCGCCATCGCCGCGGCCTGCCGGTTCGTGGTCAGCGCACCAAGACGAATGCGCGCACCCGCAAGGGCCCGCGCAAGTCTGGCGCGTTGGTTAAAAAGTAAGTCAAGAAGTGACTGCAGAGTAAACAGCGGCTGACAAGCTCGAGAGAAGGTCAACATGGCTAAAGCACCGAATACCGCCGCTCAACGCGTGCGCAAGAAAGTCCGCAAGAACGTTGCCGACGGCATTGCCCACGTTCACGCGTCGTTCAACAACACCATCATCACCATCACCGATCGCCAGGGCAGCGCGCTGTCGTGGGCGTCGAGCGGTGGTCAGGGTTTCAAGGGCTCGCGCAAGAGCACGCCGTTCGCTGCCCAGGTGGCTGCGGAAGTGGCTGGCCGCGCTGCGCAGGAACAGGGCATCAAGAACCTCGACGTGCGCATCAAGGGCCCTGGCCCGGGCCGCGAGTCGTCGGTGCGTGCACTGGCCTCGCTGGGCATCCGCATCAACCTGATTTCCGACGTGACGCCGGTGCCGCACAACGGTTGCCGTCCGCAAAAGCGCCGTCGCATCTGATCGAAGTTTCCCCTGTCGGCGCAGCCTTTCGGGCGGCGCCGACCTTTTCACGATGCCGTGATCGAAAGACGCTGCATCGACTGAAGCCCACCGTCTGAGCGCCCATAACAACACTCGCCAGACTCGCACAGGTTCATCGAACTTGCGTCAGACAGACACCAAGGAATCAACGTGGCACGTTATCTAGGCCCCAAGGGCAAACTCTCACGCCGTGAAGGCACCGACCTGTTCCTGAAGAGCGCGCGGCGCCCGATCGGTGACAAGGTCAAGTTCGACAGCAAGCCCGGCCAGCACGGCCGCACTTCTGGCACCCGCACCTCCGACTTCGGTCTGCAGCTGCGCGAGAAGCAGAAGGTCAAGCGCATGTACGGCATTCTGGAACGCCAGTTCCGCCGCTACTTCGCCGAAGCCGAGCGCCGCAAGGGCAACACCGGTGCCAACCTGCTAATGCTGTTGGAGTCGCGCCTGGACAACGTGGTCTATCGCATGGGCTTCGGCTCGACCCGCGCCGAAGGCCGGCAGCTGGTGTCGCACAAGTCGATCACGGTCAACGGCGAAGTGGTCAACATCGCGTCGTTCCTGGTGAAAGCCGGCGACACGGTGTCGGTTCGCGAAAAGGCCAAGAAGCAACTTCGCGTGGCCGATTCGCTGAAGCTCGCCGAAGGCCAGGGCATGCCCGCCTGGGTGGCGGTGGACGCGTCGAAGATGGAAGGTGTTTTCAAGAAAGCGCCTGACCGCGACGAGTTCGGTGCCGACATCAAGGAAGCGCTGATCGTCGAGTTGTACTCGCGTTGATCGCTGCCTCGGCTGCCTTCGCGTTGCCGCTCGGCAGCGCGCGGCAGCCCATTCCGTTTCCTCGTTCGGTGGCGGCTCGCACTGCCACTGTTGGTCCCTCAGCCTTATCGGTCTAACGAACCGAGGGTATTGAAAGAAAGACCTCATGCAAACCAATTTGCTCAAGCCCAAAGCCATCAACGTCGAGCCGCTCGGTCTGAACCGCGCCAAGGTCACGCTGGAGCCGTTCGAACGCGGCTACGGTCACACCCTGGGCAACGCGTTGCGCCGTGTGCTGCTGTCGTCGATGGTCGGCTACGCGCCCACCGAAGTCACGATTGCCGGCGTGCTGCACGAGTACTCCACCGTCGACGGCGTGGCCGAAGATGTGGTTCACATCATGTTGAACCTCAAGGGCGTGGTGTTCCGCCTGCACAACCGCGATGAAGTCACGCTGGTCCTGCGCAAGGAAGGCGAAGGCCCGGTCAAGGCCGGCGACATCCAGACGCCGCACGACGTCGAGATCATCAACCCGGATCACGTGATCGCGCACCTGTCGCATGGCGGCAAGCTCGACATGCAGATCAAGGTCGAGAAGGGCCGGGGCTATGTGCCCGGCACGATGCGCCGCTTCGGCGACGAGCCGACCAAGTCGATCGGGCGCATCGTGCTGGATGCATCGTTCTCGCCCGTCGCCCGCGTCAGCTACACGGTGGAAAGTGCCCGTGTCGAGCAGCGCACCGACCTCGACAAGCTGGTGATGGAGATCAACACCAACGGCGCCATCTCGCCCGAAGAAGCGATCCGTGCCTCCGCGAAAATCCTGGTCGAGCAACTGGCCGTGTTCGCGCAGCTCGAAGGCAGCGACATCGCCGGCATCATCGAGCGTGAGAGCCCGCGCAGCACGCAGTTCGACCCGATCCTGCTGCGCCCGGTCGACGAGCTCGAACTCACGGTGCGTTCGGCGAACTGCCTGAAGGCCGAGAACATCTACTACATCGGCGACCTGATCCAGCGTACCGAAACCGAGCTGCTGAAGACGCCGAACCTGGGTCGCAAGTCGCTCAACGAGATCAAGGAAGTGCTGGCCTCGCGTGGCTTGGCGCTCGGCGCACGGCTTGAGAACTGGCCGCCCCAAGGACTGGACAAGCGATAAGCTGAAACAACGGGAGCGATGTGACAAGTCGCTCCCGAATGGGTCTGCTCCATCGTGGGCAGCCCGGTGCACCCGGCAGTACCTGATACGGCTGCCGGCTCTAAACAGACAGAAAGGACAGCACCATGCGTCACCGTCACGGACTCCGAAAACTCAACCGCACCTCGTCGCACCGCCTGGCGATGCTGCGCAACATGTGCAACTCGCTGATCACGCACGAGGCCATCAAGACCACCGTGCCCAAGGCCAAGGAATTGCGCCGCGTGGTCGAGCCGCTGATCACGCTGGCCAAGGAAGCGACGCTGGCGAACCGCCGGCTGGCCTTCGACCGCACCCGCGACCGCGACGTGGTGGCCAAGCTGTTCAACGAAATCGGCCCGCGCTACAAGGCGCGCCCCGGTGGCTACACGCGCATCCTGAAGATGGGCTTCCGCGTCGGCGACAACGCGCCGATGGCCTTCGTCGAACTGGTCGACCGGCCGGTGGTGGCTGAAACCGAAGGCGCGGCAGACGCAGCCGAGTAGGCTGGTGCGGGTGCTGCTGCTCACGCGGTGGCGCCATGATTTTTCAAGGGCTGGCATCTGCTGGCCCTTCGCCGTTTGGCACACTCATCCACCATGCCCGAGCCAATCTTTCGCATCGCCCACCTGAGCAAGTCGTTCGGCGACAACCGTGTCGTCGACGACCTGTCGCTTGAGATTGCGGCCGGCGAATGCCTGGGCGTGATCGGCCCGAATGGTGCCGGCAAGACCACCACGATTCGCATGTGCCTCGGGCTCACCGGGCCCGACGCCGGCACCATCGAAGCCTTCGGCCTGCCGATTCCCGCGCAGGTGCGCGAGGCCAAGAAGCGCATCGGCGTGGTGACTCAGTTCGACAGCCTCGACCCCGACTTCAGCTGCGCCGAGAACCTGCGCGTCTACGGTCGCTATTTCGGCTTGCCGATGGCCACCATCAATGCGCGCATTCCGAAGCTGCTGGACTTCGCCGCGCTGCAATCCAAGGCCCACGCCAAGCCGGGTGAGTTGTCCGGTGGCATGCGGCGCCGCCTGAGCCTGGGCCGCGCGCTGATCAACGACCCCGACCTGCTGCTGCTCGACGAGCCCACCACCGGCCTCGACCCGCAGGCGCGACACCTGATGTGGGAGCGGCTGCAGAACCTGCTTCAGCAAGGCAAGGCGATCCTGCTGACGACGCATTTCATGGACGAAGCCGAACGCCTGTGCGATCGCCTGCTCGTGCTCGACCACGGCCGCGCCATCGCCGTCGGCACGCCGCGCGGACTGATTGCCGAACACCTGGAGAGTGACGTGATCGAGGTCTACGGTGACGGCGCGAAGGCAACGGCCAGCGCGCACGCGGCGCTGGCTCAACGCGTGGAGACCAGCGGCGAAACCGTCTTCTTCTACCTGCGCGACGCGAAGCCGCTGCTGCAGGCGCTGGCCACCGACCACAGCGTGCGGTATCTGCACCGGCCGGCGAATCTCGAAGACCTGTTCCTCAAACTCACGGGTCGGCAGATCCGAGACGACGCATGAAAGCAGCCCCATGTTGATTTCTTTCTATGCCGCGCCGCACGTCACCTTGCGCTTCTGGCCGGTGCTGCTGCGCAACCTGCTTGTCTGGAAGAAGCTGGCGGTTCCCAGCGTCATCGGCAACATCGCCGAGCCGCTGATCACGCTGGTGGCCTTCGGCTACGGGCTGGGCTCGATGATCGGCCAGATCGAAGGTCTGCCCTACATCGAGTACCTCGCGTCGGGCAGCGTGGCCGTCAGCGCCGCGTTGGCCGCCACCTTCGAAGCGCTGTACTCGGCCTACTCGCGCATGCAGGTGCAAAAGACCTGGGACAGCATCATGAACGCGCCCATCGCGCTCGACGACATCGTGTTCGCCGAAATGCTGTGGGCCGCGATGAAAAGCCTGTTCTCGGTGGCCGCGATCCTGCTGGTGATTTTCGCGCTGGGCATCAGCCGCGCGCCCACCATGCTGTTGGCGCTGCCGGTGTTGGCCTTCGTCGGCGTCACCTTCGCTTCCATCGCGCTGGTGTTCAACGCGCTCGCCAAGGGCTACGATTTCTTCACCTACTACTTCACGCTGGTGTTGACGCCGATGACCTTTCTGTCGGGCGTGTACTTTCCAATCAACCAGATGCCAGCCTGGCTGCAAGCGGTGGCGCAGGTTTTGCCGCTGACGGCGGCGGTCGAGATCGTCCGGCCCCTCATGATCGGCGACATGCCGGCGGAAATCGTGCGCCCGCTGGCGGTGCTGCTGGCCTATGCGCTGGGGGGTTACTACCTGGCGCTGGTGCTGACCCGCCGGCGCTTCTTCAAGTGACGCGGAACCCTGGCGAACCCTGCCGATCAGTCAGTCATGACGCATCCATCCGCGCGAAGAACGAACGCACCCGCCGCTGAGTTTTTCGCTCGCGGGCCGGCGGTGCTGTCGGTCGCCATGATCGTGCTGGCCATTCTGTTTTTGTTCAGCGCGCAGGCGCGGGCGGCCAACGAGTTCCTCGATCCCGACGTGGCGTTCAAGGCGAACGCACGCGTGCTCGACGAACGCACGGTGGAAGTCAGCTTCGAGATCGCGCCGGGCTACTACCTCTACCGCGAGCAGTTCAAGTTCGAAGCCACTCAGGCCACACTCGGTGCGGCTGTGGTGCCGGCCGGAAAGGTCAAGTTCGACGAGACGTTCCAGAAGAACGTCGAGACCCATCGGGGCCTGCTGCGCATTGCCATTCCGGTGTCGCAAGCCGGGCCCAATTTCCCGTTGGCCGTGAGCTACCAGGGCTGCGCCGACAAGGGCTTGTGCTATCCGCCGGCGCAGATGAAGGCCAACGTCAGCTTGGCGGCCTTCGGTGGGAGCGGCAGCGTCACGGTGCTTCCCGGCCGCGAGATGTCGCTCGGCAACATGCCGCCCACTGGCGCGCGCGATGTCGGCATCAACACCGCCTCACCCACCGACAGCACGGGCATCGACGCGGCCCTGCAGTCGGGTCGCTTCTGGACCGTCATCGGCGTGTTTTTGCTGGCCGGTGTGCTGCTGTCGCTGACGCCGTGCGTGCTGCCGATATTGCCCATCCTGTCGTCGTTGATCGTGGGGCAGGGCCAGGCCGTCACGCGCGGTCGCGGGCTGTCCCTGGCCCTCAGCTACTCGCTGGGCATGGCCCTGGTCTACACCGCCCTGGGCGTGGCCGCCGGGCTGGCTGGCGAGGGCCTCGCCGCCGCGTTGCAGAACGTCTGGGTGCTGACCGCGTTCGCGGTCGGGCTGGTGGCCTTGTCGCTGTCGATGTTCGGCGCCTACGAGTTGCAACTTCCGTCTGCATTGACGGCGTCGCTCAGCCAGGCGTCGGGTCGGCTGCCGGCCGGGCGTGTGGCGGGTGTGTTCGCGATGGGAGGCGTGTCGGCGCTGATCGTCAGCCCGTGCGTTGCCGCGCCGTTGGCCGGGGCCTTGGTGTACCTGAGCCAGACGCGCGATGTGTGGCTCGGCGGCTCGGCCCTGTTCGCGCTGGCTGCCGGAATGAGCGTGCCGCTCCTGCTGCTGGGCGCATCGGCGGGAGCCTGGTTGCCCAAGACCGGCGCGTGGATGCTCGACGTGAAGCGCGCTTTCGGCGTGCTCTTGCTCGCGGTGGCCGTGTGGACGGTGCAACCGATGCTGCCGGCGTGGTCGGTGTTGCTGTTGTGGGGCGGCCTGCTGATCCTGGCGGCGGTGCTGCTGTGGTCAGGGACGACTGCGCTGCGCACGCGGCGGGTTGCCGCCGTCGCGCTGGCGGCCTTCGGCGTGCTGCAGTGGGCGGCCGCCGCAACGGGCGGCGCCGACCCGCTTCGACCTTGGGCACATTGGAATCGCGGTGCCGAGCTGTCCGCTGACAGCGCGCTGCCGTTCACCCTCGTTCGCAACGTCGCCGACCTCGACGCTGCATTGCAAGCCGCCGGTCGGCCGGTGATGCTCGACTTCTATGCCGACTGGTGCGTGTCGTGCAAGGAAATGGAGCGCTTCACCTTCAGCGATCCCCAAGTGCGCAAGCGCCTGTCGGGCGCGCTGCTGCTGAAAGCCGATGTGACCCGCAACGCGGCAGCCGATCGCGAGTTGCTCAAGCGTTTCTCGCTCTTCGGCCCTCCCGGAACGCTGTTTTTCAGCGCTGACGGCGTTGAAATCAAACGCGCACGGGTGATCGGCTACCAGGACACGTCGCGCTTCCTTCAAACGCTCGACAGTGCCGGCCTGTGAACGCTTCGCCTTCAAGCTGCTATACTCTGAGGCTCAGTCGCGGGGTGGAGCAGTCTGGTAGCTCGTTGGGCTCATAACCCAAAGGTCGTAGGTTCAAATCCTGCCCCCGCAACCACAGAATAGCCAAGAAACACGCGGCCCAGCGCCGTAGCGAACGCCAACCAAAAAGGTTGGCGTTTTGCTTTGTGCCCATCCCGTGCCCACTCTGTGCCCAACTTGTGCCCGCAGATTTGACAAGGCAGCGCAATATGACGATTCGTCTCTGTGCCCCGGGGCGGATGGCACCTCGACTGAAGCTGACGATTGTCGGGATAGCTCGCCCGGAAGTCCGTTTTCCGCCGCGGCGAATCGACGCTCTCGACCCCTATGCACAGGGCCCAACTATGCGTAGACCCGTGGCGCCCGGCATGGCTGTCCACTGTGTCGACAGCCGCGCTCGAGGCCACGGCGCTTTGCATAGTTACAGGGTTTGCAGAAACTTCATCAAGTCGTCGCTGGCGGGGAAGCGCTTGAGCTTGATGTCAGGCGCCTCGAGCCGGGCGAGGGCCTTCTCCTTCATCTCCAGAGAGCCTCGACGTAGCGTAAGCGCGCAGCAAACCCGTCTTGACGATGATCTGCGGATCAGTTCGGCGGCGAGGCCATCCAGCGATGCGGCAGCAGTTCACCGACGCGACTGGCTGGTTGCGTAGGAAGGCGCTCGAGCACGTCCTTGAGATATGCA
>JANNBZ010000091.1:0-2782 GCA_031386065.1 Burkholderiales bacterium | reverse complement strand
CGCAGCCTGCGGCCCAGCCGCTGGACGCCAGCTGGCAGCGCCACGACCACGCCGGCCGCTTGCTGCTGCCCGGCTTCATCGACACCCATGTGCACAGCCCGCAGATCGATGTCATCGCCAGCCACGGCGCGGCCCTGCTCGACTGGCTGACGGACCACACCTTCCCGGCCGAACTGCGCCACGCCGACCCGTCCCACGCGCACGCCGCCGCCGCGCATTTTCTGGACGCGCTGCTGGCGCACGGCAGCACCAGCGCGGTGGTCTACCCGACCGTTCACAAGGTCAGCGCCGACGCGCTGTTCGCGGCAGCCGCTGAGCGCGGCATGCGGCTGATCGCCGGCAAGGTGCTGATGGACCGCCACGCGCCCGCCGGTCTGCTGGACGACGCGGCCGATGTTCGTGTGGCCGAGCGCGAATGCACCGAGCTCATCGCGCGCTGGCACGGCCACGGTCGGCTCAGCTATGCGGTGACGGTGCGCTTTGCGCCCACCAGTTCGCCGGCGCAACTGGCGATGGCCGGGGCGCTGTGCGCGGCCCACCCCGGCGTCTACATGCAGACCCACGTGGCGGAGAACCGCGACGAGGTGCACTGGGTGCGCGAGTTGTTCCCGGCCGCGCGCAGCTACCTCGACGTGTATGCGCAGGCCGGCCTGTTGAATGCGCGCAGCGTGCTGGCGCACGGCATCTGGCTGGACGACACCGACCGCGCGGTGCTGCGCGACGCCGGCTCGCAGATTTCTCATTGCCCGTCGTCGAACCTGTTCCTCGGCAGCGGCCTGTTCGACTGGCGGCAGGCCGAAGCCGCCGGCGTGGCCGTGAGCCTGGGCAGCGACGTGGGGGGAGGCACCAGCCTGTCCATGCAACGCACCATGGCCGATGCGTGCAAGGTGCAGGCCTTGCTGGGCCAGCGGCTGACGGCCTGGACGGCGCTGCACGCCGCCACCCGCGGCGCCGCCGTGGCGCTCGGCCTGTCGCACGAGATCGGCTCCTTCGATGTGGGTTGCACCGCCGATGTTTGCGCGTGGGACTGGGCGCGCGGCCCGGTCGCGACCCGACGAATGGACGTGGCGCAGGGCTTGCATGAGCGGGTGTTCGCGTGGATGACGCTGTCGGATGATCGCAATCTGGTGGATTGCTATGTGGCTGGCGCGCGCAGAGTCTCCCCTTCCCCCGCCACCTCGACCCGTTCGGGCTGAGGTATCGAAGCCGTGCACCACGCCGCCTTCGATACCTCAGGCCGAACGGTTGTTTCACCCACAGATCGGTCCGCCGTGCTGCGCCTTGAACTGACCGACATCAGCAAGCAATACCCCGCCGTCAAGGCCAACGACCGCGTCAACCTGCGCGTGGCCGCCGGCCAGATTCACGCGGTGCTCGGCGAGAACGGCGCGGGCAAGTCGACGCTGGTGAAAATCATCTACGGCGCGGTGCGGCCCGACGAAGGCGAAATCCGCTGGAACGGGCAGCCGGTCGACATCCGCAACCCGCAGCAGGCGCGCGCGCTGGGCATCAGCATGGTGTTCCAGCACTTCAGCCTGTTCGACACGCTGACCGCCGCTGAGAACGTGTGGCTGGGCCTGGACAAGTCGCTGTCGCTGGCGGCGGTGACGCAGCGCATCGTCGAAGTCGCGAAGTTATACGGGCTGCATGTCGACCCGTTGCGGCCGGTGCACACGCTGTCGGTCGGCGAACGGCAGCGGGTGGAAATCGTTCGCGCGCTGATGACCAACCCGAAGCTGCTGATCCTCGACGAGCCCACGTCGGTGCTGACACCGCAGGCGGTGGAGACCTTGTTCGTCACGCTGCGCCAGCTGGCGGCCGAGGGCTGCAGCATTCTGTACATCAGCCACAAGCTCGACGAGATTCGCGCGCTGTGCCACCACTGCACCGTGCTGCGCGGCGGCAAGGTCACCGGCGAGGTCGACCCCCGGCTGGAGACGAACGCCAGCCTGTCGCGCCTGATGATCGGTGCCGAGCCGCCGCCGCTTCAGCACCGCGCCGCGAAGCTGGGCGAGGTGGTGCTGGCGGTTGCCGACCTGAGCCTGCCGCAGCTCGATCCGTTCGGCATCACGTTGAAGAACATCGGCTTCGAAGTGCGTGCCGGCGAGGTGGTCGGCATTGCCGGCGTGTCGGGCAACGGGCAGCAGGAATTGATGGCGGCGTTGTCGGGCGAAGACCCACGCGCGCAGCCCGATTCGATACGGCTGTTCGGCAAAGCCATCGCGCAGCAGCCACCGCAGCAGCGGCGCGCGGCGGGGTTGCACTTCGTGCCCGAGGAACGGTTGGGGCGCGGCGCGGTGCCCAGCCTGTCGCTGGCGCAGAACACGCTGCTGACGCGGCGCGAGGCCGTCGGCCGCAGCGGCTGGATCGACCAGTCTCGCGTGGCGACACTGGCGCGCAATCTGATCCAGCGCTTCAACGTGAAAGCCGGCGGACCCGATGCCGCAGCCAAGAGCCTGTCGGGCGGCAACCTGCAGAAGTTCATCGTCGGCCGCGAGATCGAAGCGCAGCCGAAATTACTGATCGTCTCGCAACCGACCTGGGGCGTTGACGTGGGCGCCGCCGCGCAAATTCGCGGCGAGTTGCTGGCGCTGCGCGACGCCGGCTGCGCGGTGCTGGTGGTGAGTGAAGAACTCGACGAGCTGTTCGAGATTTGCGACCGGCTGCTGGTGATGGCGCAAGGCCGCGTCTCGCCGAGCGTGGCGACGGCGCAGGCAACGATTCCGACGATCGGGGAGTGGATGAGCGGCTTGTGGGACCGCAACCCTCACCCCGGCCCTCT
>JANNBZ010000048.1:0-1502 GCA_031386065.1 Burkholderiales bacterium | reverse complement strand
AGGCCGCGTCGGCACGCACGCACCGGGGCCTGGGGCGCGCCTTCCAGCTGACGCAGCTGTTCCCCAACCTGTCGGTGGTCGAGAACGTTCGGCTGGCGGTGCAGTCGCGCCTCAAGCAGGGCCTGAACCTTTGGTCGGTGTGGCTGGATCAGCGCAGCACGCTGGACCGCGCGATGGAGCTGGTCGCCCGCGTCAAGCTGACCGAGCGCGCCCACGCCGCTGCCAGCAGCCTGCCGCACGGCGACCAGCGCAAGCTCGAAGTGGCGATGCTGATGGCGCTGGAACCCAGCGTCTACATGTTCGACGAACCCACCGCCGGCATGAGCGTGGATGACGTGCCGGTGATCCTGGACCTGATCCGCGAATTGAAGAACGAACGCGACAAGACCATCCTGCTGGTCGAGCACAAGATGGACGTGGTGCGCGAACTGGCCGACCGCATCGTCGTGCTGCACAACGGGCAGCTCGTGGCCGACGGCGAGCCGGCGGCGGTGATCGCGTCACCGGTGGTGCAGCAGGCGTATCTGGGCGTATCGACCGAGGAAGCGGCATGACTGAAGCGCTTCTGAGTCTTCAAGGCGTGCACACCCACATCGGCAGCTATCACATCCTGCACGGCGTCGACCTTGACGTGCCTGCTGGGCAAGTGACGATGTTGCTGGGTCGCAATGGCGCCGGCAAGACGACCACGCTGCGGACCATCATGGGTTTGTGGCCGGCGTCGAAAGGGCAGTTGCGCTTCGACGGCCAGGCCATCGGCGGTGACGGCAGCCGCCTCGCCACGCCCGACATCGCGCAGCTCGGGATCGCCTATGTGCCCGAGAACATGGGCATCTTCAGCGACCTGACGGTGCGCGAAAACATGCTGCTCGCCGCACGCAACGCACGCACGCAGGAGCAGATGGACCCGCAGCGCCTCGACTGGTTGTTCGGCCTGTTTCCGGCCCTCAAGAAGTTCTGGCTGACGCCGGCGGGCAAGCTGTCGGGCGGGCAAAAACAGATGCTCGCCATTGCACGCGCGATGGTCGAGCCGCGGCGCCTGCTGTTGATCGACGAGCCCAGC
Organism: Burkholderiales bacterium; assembly: GCA_031386065.1. Classification (GTDB taxonomy): domain Bacteria; phylum Pseudomonadota; class Gammaproteobacteria; order Burkholderiales; family Burkholderiaceae_C; genus JANYJJ01. Next base: position 439 of record JANNBZ010000048.1, on the reverse strand, counting down.
AAGGGCCTGGCCCCGGCGATGGTGCAGAACCTGATCAGCGCGCTGCGCGAACTGAAGGCCACGCAGACCACGGTGCTGCTGGTGGAACAGAACTTCGCGGTGGCGCGCGCGCTGGGCGACCAGGTGGCGGTGATGGACGACGGCCGCGTGGTGCACGCCGGGGCGATGGCCGAGCTGGCCGACAACGCCGCGCTTCAACAAAAATTCCTCGGTCTTTCGCTGGGAGCGCATGCATGACCACAAGCAGCACGGTCGCGGCACCTGCGTCCACCGCCACCGAGATTCCGACCGCCGGTTTCGATCTGCTGCCGCTCGCGCTCGTGCCGCTGCTGGCCGCACTCGCCTGGCCGCTGATCGGCTCGTCGAGCAGTTGGCTCACGCTGACCGTCGCCGGCCTCGCGATGGGCATGATCATCTTCATCATCGCCTCGGGCCTGAC
>JANNBZ010000439.1:0-17548 GCA_031386065.1 Burkholderiales bacterium | reverse complement strand
GTGTTCGACTGGTCGGCCTGGAACGTGCAGAACGATCCGGCCACCGAGCAGACCTCCGCGCCCGGCAGCGGCGGTGACAGCACCGGCGGCTTCGCCAAAGCGGTGGAGATGTGCAACAACAACGGTCACTGCCGCAAATTCGACGCCGGCACCATGTGCCCCAGCTACCGCGTCACCCGCGATGAAATGCACTCGACGCGCGGGCGCGCCAACACACTGCGCCTGGCGCTGTCGGGGCAGCTCGAAGGCGTCGCGAATGGCGACGCGTTTACCAGCGCTGCGGTGCGCGAGACGATGGATTTGTGCGTCGGTTGCAAGGGTTGCAAACGCGACTGCCCGACCGGTGTCGACATGGCGAAGATGAAGCTCGAATTCACCGCGCACGACAAGGCGCGCCACGGCTTCACGCTGACCGACCGGCTGGTCGCCCACCTGCCCGATTACGCGCGCGCCGCCAGCCGCGTGCCCTGGCTGATGAACCTGCGCGACGCTCTGCCGGGCGCGGCCGCGCTGAGCGAACGCTGGCTGGGCTTGTCGGCGAAGCGAAGCTTGCCGACCTGGCGAAGCGACACCTTCTGGCGGCTCGCACCGCGCCTGAAGCTGGCCACGCGCGCGCAGGCGCTGGCGTCACCGAAAGCCGTGGTGCTGTTCGTCGACACCTTCAACGGCCATTTCGAAACCGAGAACGCCCACGCCGCCGTGCGCGTGCTGCAGGCCGGCGGCTACGCGGTGCATGTGGCCACGAAAGACGACGGCCAACTCTGTTGCGGCCGCACCTACCTGGCGGCCGGCATGACCGCGCGCGCGCAGGCCAAGGCCAGCGAACTGTTGGCCGCGCTGCTGCCGTTCGCGCAGCGCGGCATTGCCATCGTCGGGCTGGAGCCGTCGTGCCTGCTGACGATGCGTGACGAGATGCTGGTGATGGGCCTGGGCGACGCGGCTCAGGTGCTGGCCGATCACGCGCTGCTGTTCGAGGAGTTCCTGGCGCGCGAAGCGAAGCTCGGCAGTTTTGCGCCCCGCTTCAATCCCGCGCGCCAGACCATGCGCGTACACGGTCACTGCCATCAAAAAGCCTTCGGCGCGATGCAGCCGGTGATGGACGTGCTGAGGCTGATTCCCGGGGCGCAGCCCACGCTGATCGAGAGCTCCTGCTGCGGCATGGCGGGCGGCTTCGGCTTCGAAGCAAGCCACCACGCGGTGTCGATTCAGATGGCCGAGTTGAGCCTGCTGCCGGCGGTTCGCGACGCGCCCGATGCGCTGATCGTGGCCGACGGCACCAGCTGCCGGCACCAGATTGCCGACGGCGCCGGACGCGAGGCGCTGCACGTGGCCCGCGTGCTGGCCGATCATCTGGTCGAAGCGTCGGCGCACACGCTAGCCTGACGCCGGGCTGCGGCTCGGCGCGTTGCAGCGAAGCTGAGGGCGTGGCCGTTGGCGTGCCGCCGGGTGGCATCTGTCAGGCGCGGTGACACAGGCGGTGGGCGCGCCACCCGGGCCCGCGCGAGCAGGTTCGAACCTGCCAAGAAACGCAGCATCCCGCGACGGTACGAAACCGGCGGCGTCGACCCAAATACCGAATCGCGATTCCGACAGTCAGCAGCGGCATATCGCGCATAGACGGCATAGGGCGGGCCTTCGACGGCTTACGTAGTTACCGCCATCCCGACGCGGCGGCGGCTGTCGACAATACGCACTTCTGTTGTCGCAATGCTTGAGAGGATCCCCCGCATGAAACGCCTGCTGTTGACCACCGTGTGTGCCCTCGTGGCCGGAGCCGCCTGGGCCGAATACCCCGAAAAGCCCGTCACCATCGTGGTGCCGTTTGCCGCCGGCGGACCCACCGACAAGGTCGCGCGCGACCTGGCCGAGGCGATGCGCAAACCGATGGGCGGCCAGACCATCATCATCGAAAACGTCGGCGGTGCCGGTGGCACGCTGGGCGCCGGCAAGGTGGCCAAGGCCTCGAACGACGGCTACACCCTGCTGCTGCACCACATCGGCATGAGCACCTCGCCGGCGCTGTACCGCAACATGGCCTACAAGACGCTCGACGACTTCGAGTTCCTGGGCATGGTCAACGAGGTGCCGATGACCTTGATCGGCAAGCCGACCCTGCCGGCCAGCAACATGGCCGAGCTGATGAAGTGGATCGACGCCAACAAGGGCAAGATCAACCTTGCCAACGCCGGCCTGGGCGCGGCCTCGCACCTGTGCGGCCTGCTGTTCATGAGCGCCGTCAAGGTCGACATGACCACGGTGCCCTACAAAGGCACCGGCCCCGCGATGACCGACCTGCTCGGCGGTCAGGTCGACCTGATGTGCGACCAGACCACCAACACCAGCGCGCAGATCGAAGGCGGCAAGGTAAAGGCGTTCGCGGTCACCACCTCGAAGCGGCTGAGCACGCCGGCACTGGCCAAATTGCCGACGTTGGACGAGTCCGGCTTGAAGGGCTTCAACGTCAGCATCTGGCATGGCCTGTACGCGCCCAAGGGCACGCCCAAGGCGGTGCAAGACAAGGTGAACGCCGCGCTGCGGGTGGCCTTGAAAGACCCCGATTTCATCAAGCGCGAAGAGGCACTGGGCGCAGTCATCATCACCGATGCGCGACTGGCCGGCCCAGAGCACAAGAAGTTCGTCGAGTCCGAGATCAACAAGTGGGGCCCGGTGATCAAGGCGGCTGGGCAGTACGCCGATTGACGCGTGTTGAGAAACCTCGCGGACTGAACACAGGTTTTCGCTCGTGAGCAAGCCGCCTTCGGGCGGCTTTTTCATGCGTGCTCAGGCGCGCAGCGTGATCGGGATCGTGACCGGTCCGTCGTTCACCAGGTGCACCTGCATGTCGGCTCCGAATTCGCCGCAGGCCACCGGCGCATGCAATGCACGCGCGCTGGACAACACGCGCTCGTAGAGCCGGCGCCCCAGCTCCGGGCCGGCCGCGGCGGTGAAGCTGGGCCGGTTGCCGCCCGACACATCGGCGGCCAGCGTGAACTGGCTGACCACCAGCAGGCTGCCCTTCACATCGACCACGCTGAGGTTCATCTTGCCCGCCGCATCAGCGAAGACGCGCAGCTTCAGCAACTTGGCCACCAGCTTGTCGGCCAGCGCCTCGGTGTCGGCCGGCTCGGCGCACACCAGCACCAGCAGGCCTTGTTCGATCTGCCCGACGACCCGGCCGCCGACCTCGATCCGGGCCTGCGCGACACGCTGAACCAAGGCCAGCATGCTAGGCGCTCAGGGCTCGCCGTGCTGCAGGCCGACCGGCTCCTGCCCGGTCGGCAACAGCTCGATCGTGACCCGCAGGTTGCGCACCGCGGCAATCAGGCTTCGCTCGGCCTGCGCGCGCTGCGCTGCCGCGCGACCCAGCGTCCAGGTCGCCGGCACGTGCATGTGCAACTGGCAGAACTTGGCGCCGGCGGCACGCCGGGTGCGCAGGTGGTCGAAGTGCACGTCGGCCGTGGCCAGGCCTTGCAAGGCGGCGTCGATGCGCGCGCGTTCCTCGTCGGACAGCGCCCGGTCCATCAGCCCGTCGACCGAGCGGCGCAGCAGGTGTCCGGCCTCGCGCAGGATGTTCAGCGCCACCAGGATCGCCAGCAGCGGATCCAGCCACAGCCAGCCGGTCAGCGGCACCAGCAGGATGCCGCCTGCCACGCCGACAGAGGTCCACACATCGGTCATCAGGTGACGTGAGTCGGCCTCCAGGGCAATCGATTCGTGCGCGCGCGCGGCCTGCATCATGGCCCGGGCCAACGCGAAGTTGATCACCGAACTGGCGATCGACAGGCCCACACCCAGACCCAGTCCTTCGAGCGGCTGCGGCGCGCGCCAGCGCTCGACCGCAGTCCAGATGATGGCCAGCGCGGCGGCCAGGATCATCAAGCCCTCGAAGCCGCTGGAAAAATACTCGGCTTTGCTGTGGCCGTAGGGATGGTCGTCGTCGGCCGGCGACTGCGCAATGACGACCATGGCCAGCGCGAACATCGCCGCCGCCAGGTTGACCAGCGACTCCATCGCGTCCGACAACAAGCCCACCGAGCCGGTGATCCACCAGGCGGCGGTTTTCAGCGCGATGGTGGCAACGGCGGCCAGGATCGACAGCTTCAGGAAAGCCTGCACCGACAGGCGCGCGCGCAGCTTCATCGAGCGGCTGCGGCGTCCATGCGGCGAAGTTCTTCCTTCAGGAACTCTGCGGCGGGCAGCTTGCGTCCGTCGGCGAACTGGAGCATGTAGGCCTTGCCCGAGGTGCTGGAGCGGCTGGCGATCTGTTCGATGAATTCACTGGCTGTGCTGACGCGCGAGCCCATGCTGTCGAGCTTGCCGCGCAGGAAGCGGGCCGCGTCTGCGGCTTCGTAGGCGGTGCCGTTGCGCACGAATTTCGCGTCCTTCTGGTTCGCGACGGCCGCGATCAGGCGATCGATGCGAAGCTTCTCAGACGCTGCGGGTGCGCCCTGGCTGCCGGCCGCGAGGAGCAGCAGACCCGCTGCAAGCAGCACGCGGCGGCGGGATGATTTCATGTGCATGGCGGGCATGTTTGTCAGCTCAGCGTCACGCGCGCGAACTTGCGCTTGCCGACCTGCAGCACATAGGTTCCGGCTGCCAGCTTGAGCCCGCGGTCTTCGATCAGGGCGCCATCCACGCGCACGCCGCGGCCGTCGACCAGGCGCAGCGCCTCGCCGGTGGACGCCGCCAGGTTCGCCTGCTTCAACAGCGCGCCGATGCCCATCGGCGCACCCACCACCGACATCTCCGCGATCTCGTCGGGCACGCCGCCGCGGGCGCGGTGGTCGAAGTCGACCTCGGCCTCGTCGGCCAGCGCGGCACTGTGAAAGCGCGCCGTGATTTCCTTCGCCAGCAGCACCTTGATCTGTTTCGGGTTGCGGCCTTCTTCGATGTCGGCCTTGAAGCGCGCAATCTCCGGTTCAGTGCGAAAGCTCAGCAGGCTGAAGTAGCGCCACATCATCGTGTCGCTGATCGACAGCAGCTTGGCGAACATGTCGTTCGGCGCGTCTGTCAAGGCGACGGTGTTGCCCTTGCTCTTGGACATCTTCTCGACGCCGTCCAGCCCTTCGAGCAGCGGCATGGTCAACACGCACTGGGGTTCCTGGCCGTACTCGGCCTGCAGCGATCGACCCACCAGCAGGTTGAACTTCTGGTCGGTGCCGCCGAGTTCGAGGTCGCTTTTCAACGCCACCGAGTCGTAGCCCTGCATCAGCGGGTACAGGAACTCGTGCACGCTGATCGGCGTGCCGGCCTTGAAGCGGTCGTGGAAGTCGTTGCGCTCCATCATCCGCGCCACCGTGTAGCGGCTGGCCAGTTGGATCAGGCCGCGCGCGCCCAGCGGGTCGCTCCATTCGGAGTTGTAGCGGATCTCGGTCTTGGTCGGGTCGAGCACCAGGCTGGCCTGCTTGTAGTAGGTCTGCGCATTGGCCTCGATCTGCTCGCGCGTCAGTGGCGGTCGCGTGGTGTTGCGGCCCGACGGGTCGCCGATCATCGAGGTGAAGTCGCCGATCAAAAAGATCACGGTGTGCCCCAGGTCCTGCAACTGACGCATCTTGTTCAGTACCACGGTGTGGCCGAGGTGAATGTCCGGCGCGGTCGGGTCCAGGCCAAGCTTGATTCGAAGTGGCACGCCTGTTGCATCGGAGCGTGCAAGCTTGACCAGCCAATCGGCTTCGGGTAACAGCTCGTCACAGCCGCGCTTCGAAACGGCCATGGCTTGCAGCACGCGGTCGGTGATGGGATGGGGCTGGGTCATGGCAACAGAGGCACGGGTCAGGGGGGCGTTTTGGGGCTTTTACCGAGGATGGAGAAAAGCACGGTCGGTATACTGCGTTTCGGTTGTCACCGGGCGAGCTGCCACATCGAGCAAGCCCCCGGCACGGATCGTCCGGCGTCGCGGATTTTAGGCGACGCCCTGCGGTCACCAAGAAACCAGAGCCCTCGCCCTCGCGGCACGGGCTTGCAGACTGAGCGAACACGCTCCACACAAAATTGAGTTCGTTGGATTCCCTTGACAGCGCGCTGGCTCAGGCCTCGCAGCGCACCGGGCAGTTTGTCACCCGCCATTCCCGCAGCCTGACCACGGTGGTCATCGTCGGCCTGGTGGGCTTTGCAGCCACTGCGTTCGGCCTGGCGCCGCTGGCACCCGACGCGGCTGACCTTCCCAAGCGGTTGGTGACGCAAATAGTCACTCCCAGCGGCGTCGAGTCACAACTCGACGCATTGGCGCAGCACGAACTGGCGCTGTACCGCAGCGACCTGACCCGCAGCAGCGACACCGCAGACAGCCTGCTGCGCCGCCTCAACGTCAGCGACGCTGCCGCCGCCGCCTTCCTGCGCACCGACCCCGTCGCGCGCCGCCTGTTCAGCGGTCGCACGGGCAAGATGGTGCAGGTCAGCACCGGCGCATCGGGCCGGCTCGAAGAGCTGGTGGCCCGCTATCCGGCCGAAGCGAGCGAGCAATTCGGCACCCACTTCACACGCTTGCGCGTGGCCAAGGTCGACGGCGCATTCGTGGCGCGCATCGAGACAGCACCGTTGTCGGCCCAGGTTCGACTGGGCAGCGGAACCATCCGAAATTCCTTGTTCGCCGCCACCGATATGGCGCGCATCCCCGACGGCGTGGCCACGCAGATGGCCGACATCTTCGGCACCGACATCGACTTCCACCGCGAACTGCGCCGTGGCGACACGTTCAGCGTGATCTTCGAAGCGCTCACCGCCGACGGTGAGCCCATCACCTGGAACGAATCGTCTGGCCGCGTGCTGGCAGCCGAGTTCATCAACAACGGCCGGGCTTATTCCGCCGTGTGGTTCAAGGACGTTGCCGCCGGCAAGGGCGCTTACTTCGACATGAACGGCCAAAGCAAGCGCCGTTCGTTCTTGGCCAGCCCGGTCGAATTCTCGCGCGTGACATCGGGTTTCGCGATGCGCCTGCACCCGATTCTGCAAACCTGGAAGCAGCACAAAGGCGTCGACTACGGCGCACCCACCGGCACGCCGGTGCGCAGCGTTGGAGACGGCGTGGTCGACTTTGCAGGCCGCCAGAACGGCTACGGCAACGTGGTCGAAGTCAGGCACAGCAACGACCGCTCGACGCTCTATGCGCACCTGAGTCGCATCGACGTGCGCCAAGGCCAGCGCGTCGAGCAAGGCGCTCGTGTGGGCGCGGTAGGCTCTACCGGCTGGGCTACCGGCCCGCACCTGCATTTCGAGTTCAAGCTGAGTGGCTTGCAGCAGAACCCGCTGACGATTGCCAAGTCGTCCGAGACGCTGGTGATCTCGGCAGCGGCCAAACTCCAGTTCACGCAAATGGCCACGGCTGCGAAGGCGCAACTCGACGCTGCAGAGTCGATGGCCGCGGGTGGCGGCTACGCTGAATGAGCTGCCTCTGACTCGCATCGGCGTGACACGGAAGAAGGCCCGCACTGCGGGCCTTCTTCGTTTTGCGGGCCGGGTCTGAAGGCACAATTTGCGCATGCGCACGCACTTCATCGGATTGATGTCTGGAACTTCGCTCGACGGCATTGACGGCGTGCTGGTGAAGTTCGCTGACCGCAGCACGCCGCCGATCGCGATTCACGCGCATGTCCACCACGCGTTCACGCCCGAGTTGCGGCAGACGCTTCTTTCCCTGAACACACCCGGTAACAACGAACTGCACCGCTGCGCCTTGGCTGGCAATGCGCTGGCTCGCAGCTATGCCTCTGTCGTGCTGAACCTTCTGAAGCAGGCCGGCGTGGCGGCGACCGACGTGGTGGCCATCGGCGCGCACGGGCAAACCGTGCGGCATCGACCCGGCGAGTTCGACGCGACGGGCTACACCGTGCAAATCGGCAACGCGGCGCTGCTGGCCGAATTGACTGGCATCGACGTGGTCAGCGACCTGCGCTCGCGCGACGTCGCAGCGGGCGGCCAGGGCGCGCCGCTGGTGCCCGCCTTCCACCGCGCGGTGTTCGCAAGCGCAGGCGAAAGCATTGGCGTGTTGAACATCGGCGGCATCAGCAACCTCAGCGTGCTGCGAAGCGACGGGTCGACGATCGGCTTCGATTGCGGCCCGGGCAATGCGCTGATGGACCACTGGTGCCTGACCCACACCGGCGCCGCGTTCGACAGCGGCGGCGCGTGGGCGGCCACAGGCAGATGCCAGGCCGATCTGCTGGCCGCCATGCAAGCCGAACCCTATCTGGCGCTCGCGCCGCCGAAGAGCACGGGGCGCGATTTGTTCAATCCGGCGTGGCTGGCGGCGCGGCTCGCGTCACTGCCGGGCGCCAGCCCGCCCGCGGCGCCGGATGTTCAAGCCACGCTGACCGAGTTCACCGCGTGGGCCTGCGCCCTGCACGTGCGCCAGCATGCCAAGGACTTGCGCCGGCTCATCGTGTGCGGCGGCGGCGCGCTGAATGCGCAGTTGATGCGCTGCCTGCGCGCACAGTTGCCGGCGCTGGACGTTCAGACCAGCGACCTCAGCGGCGTACCGATCGACCAAGTGGAGGCGGCTGCTTTCGCCTGGTTGGCCCAAGCCTTCGTGAACCGACAACCCGGCAACCTGGCGGCGGTGACCGGGGCGGCCGGGCCGCGGGTGCTGGGTGCCCTGTACCCCGCACGCTGAACCACATCCCCGAATTGAAAAGGCCGCCCTGGAGGCGGCCTTCGGACTGCAATGCCGCTTGCGGCTCAGGCAGAAAAGCTGGACCCGCAGCCACACGTCGTGGTTGCGTTCGGATTCTTGATCACGAACTGTGCGCCCTGCAGATCGTCCTTGTAGTCGATCTCTGCGCCGGCCAGGTATTGCAGGCTCATCGCATCGATCAACAGCGTGACACCGTTCTTGCTCATCTGCGTGTCGTCTTCGTTGACGACTTCGTCGAAGGTGAACCCGTACTGGAAGCCCGAGCAGCCGCCACCTTGCACGAACACCCGAAGCTTCAGGTCCGGGTTGCCCTCTTCGTCGACCAACTCCTTCACTTTCAGCGAGGCGCTGTCGGTGAAGATCAACGGCACGGGTGGCGCATCGTCTGCGGGCGAGGTCTGGATGTTTTCGGCAATGGCACTCATGTGAACTCCTTCAGCTTTTCATACTCATTATCCCGCGTTTGACGCCGCCAGCTTCAATGCGGGCTTCTCGCCGGCTTTGAGCGGCCGCAGTTCACCGCACATGCTGGCGCCCTGGTGCATTTCAAGCGACTCGTACTGCACATCGCCGACCACGCGTGCCTTCGACTGCAGTTCCAACAGTTCGTCCGACCGAACCGGGCCCAGCACCTCGCCGTTGATGATGATGTGACCGGCCTGGACGCTGCCCGTCACGCGGGCGTTCTCGCTGATCACGAGGATGCTGCGCGCGTCGCCGCGCGCGATCACGTCGCCGATGACCTCACCGTCGATGCGAAGGCCGTCCGTGAAGCGCAACTCGCCCTGAAACACGGCACCCTCGCCGATCAGCGTGCGAATGGGCGGGGGCTTCTTTCGATTGAACATGTCGTGTCTCCAACGGGGTCGGTCATCGCGACCCTCAAAGCTTTGATGTAGCCGATGCTTTCAAGGCGCCGCCGCTGTCCGTCACCCTGACGGTCAGGGTTTTTACCACGGCCTGCGCCGGGTGGTCGACCAGGCCTTCGATGCGCAAAGACTGCTTGAGTTGAACCCGCTGCGGTAGGCCGGGCGACTGAAAAGTCCACGCTCGACCGTCCAGTGTCCCGGCCAGACTGATCTCCACACGGCCCTGAAACTCCGGCAACGTCTTGCCGGTCTGCATCAGCAGCAACAGGTACTTGATCCGGTCAGGGCGCTCCACCTGGGCTTGCAGGCCGCGCACGGTGATGCCCTCGGCAACTGTGGCAGGCAGCAGGCGTTCATAGAAGCCCAAGTCGTTGCGCAGTTCGAGGTTGTCCGACTCGGCCCGTCGCAACTGCTGCGACAACCGATCCTGCGCCACCTTCTCGGCCTTCAACAAGCCTTCGGCGGTGTTGGCCACGGACAAGGCCCGCTCGCGTTCCTGCTGCAACGCCGCCACGTCGATGCGCAGTCGGGCCAGTTCGACCTTGGCGTCGCGATCCAGCCCGGCGATGTCTTTGCCAAACTCGAACGCCCACAACGCCAACGCGGCTAAAAACCCCAAGCCCAGCGCCAACACAGCCCACCGCAACGGCCAAGGCAGGTGCCGCCGCACGATCATTCGCGGCGCGTGCACCGACAGACGGCGGCGCAGCAATTTCCAGCGCATTTTTGCTCCGCGATGCCAGGCGGCGTTGAGAAACAAAAAAGGCCGCAGTGAGCGGCCTTCTCGGAGGGTCTAGCCGATCAGCGCTTGCTGAACTGCTTGCGGCGACGGGCGCCGTGGAAACCGACCTTCTTGCGTTCGACTTCACGCGCATCACGCGTCACGAAGCCGGCGTGCTTCAACGCTGGCTTGAGCGCCTCGTCGTAGTCGATGAGGGCGCGGGTGATGCCGTGGCGCACTGCACCGGCTTGGCCCGATTCGCCACCACCATGTACGTTCACCTTGATGTCGAAGGCCGCATCGTTCGCGGTCAACATCAACGGCTGCTTGACCACCATGATGGACGTCTGGCGGCCGAAATACTGTTCGACCGACTTGCCATTCACGAGGATCTGCCCGGTGCCCTTCTTCATGAAGACGCGTGCCACCGAAGACTTTCGGCGGCCGGTTCCGTAATTCCAAATTCCAATCATCGCGGCTCCTTAAAGTTCCAGCACTTTGGGCTGCTGCGCGGTGTGTGGATGCGTGGCACCGGCGTACACCTTCAGCTTCTTGATCATGGCGTAGCCGAGCGGACCCTTGGGCAGCATGCCCTTGACGGCCTTTTCGAGCGCGCGCGTCGGGTGCTTGGCCTGCATGTCCTTGAACTTGGTGGCATGAATGCCGCCCGGGTAACCGGAGTGGCGGTAGTACACCTTGTCGTTGGCTTTGTTGCCGGTCACGCGGATCTTGTCTGAGTTGACGATGACGATGAAGTCGCCAGTGTCGACGTGAGGCGTGTAGATGGCCTTGTGTTTGCCGCGCAAGCGGAGGGCGACTTCACTGGCCACCCTTCCGAGAACCTTATCGGTTGCGTCAATCACAAACCACTCATGCGTCACTTCGGCCGGTTTGGCACTGAAGGTTTTCATGTTGAACTTTGAGTAGGTTTGAAAAGCCCCTGACGTTCCGGATCAAATCACTGGGCTCGGCACCGCTTCTTGGAATGGCGGTCTCTCGTCAGCGTCGATCCGGACCATGCATGGCACTGAAGCCGGCATGTTCTGTTCCCGCAGGGTTAAATTTCGGGAAAGCCCGCAAGTGTATCAAACATTTGAACGCTCCGACTTGCGCTGCGGCCAGCTGATCCTCAGGGCAAAAATGAAAAAGGGGGCCGCGCCTAAATTCATCCCCTAGACTCGGGTTAACCCTTGTTTCCGGAGGCCTCACCATGGGATTTCCTTCCGATCTTTTGGCGCGTCAAGAGCCCGCCACTTTTGTGCCTGCGCTCCCTCAACCTGACCCGGTCAGCGCCGTGCCCAGGCCTCGCGCGGTGGCGTCCGCGAAGTGGGCGTGGGTTCCGATCCGATCACTCGGCCCCCGCCATCGATCACGGATTGCCTCGCATTTACTGGCGTTAAGCGAAGGTGATCGCTACCTGCGTTTCGGATACCCAGCCACCGACGCGCAGTTGTCGAAGTACGTCGACACCCTCGATTTCGATCGCGACGAGTTGTTCGGCGTCTTCAACCGACGCCTTGAGCTGATCGCCATGGCGCACCTGGCCTATGCCACCGAGTTGAAAGACTCGGGCAAGCCGGCGATGGCCGAGTTCGGGGTGTCGGTGATGGCCCACGCCCGCGGGCGCGGCTACGGCGCCCGCCTGTTCGACCACGCCTCGCTGCATGCGCGCAACCGCAACGTGGAGAGCTTGTTCGTGCATGCCCTGAGCGAAAACACCGCCATGCTGCGCATCGCGCGGCGCGCGGGCGCCGTGGTGGAACGCGACGGCTCGGAATCCGAAGCGTGGTTGAAGCTCCCTCCCGACACCATCGCGACCCGGCTGGAGGCTGCGGTAGAGCAGCACGCGGCCGAACTGGACTATCACTTCAAGGTGCAGGCGCAGCGAATGCACGATTTGCTCGATGTCATTGCGGACGTCAAGACCACCCTCAACGGCAAGGGTCTCGCCGACAAGGATTAGCGCCGAGACTTCGGCTTGAGCGGTATGAGGTGAGCGCCTGGCTTGCCACCCCATGTCGGGGATTGGAGCGGTCCTTGCATCCCGTAACATCGCTACATTCCCACGCGGGTGTCCTGGGATTTCCACCGGACCGGCAGCTGGGAGCGGCGTTCTGAATATGAAAACCCTTCCCTGGATCGTCGCGCTGGCGGCGCTGGCTTTGATCCTGCCGGCGCTCACCTACTGGGTGCTGCGTCCCCGCAAGATTCAGCCCAAGCCATTGCCCACCGAATGGGCGTTGGCCGCCCGTCCGGTGTTCAGCGCCGACGAGCGCCGCGTCTACCGGCTGCTGCGAGAAGCGTTGCCGCACCACATCGTTTTGTCGAAGCTGCCGCTGGTGCGCTTTTGCCAACCCACCGACGCTGCCGAAGTGCGTTACTGGTACGACTTGCTCGGCAACAGCCACGTCTCGTTCGCCATCTGCAGCGCCAATGGCCGGGTGCTGGCCGCCATCGATCTGGACACCGACCGCGGCAGCTCGCGGCGCGCCATGCAGATCAAGCAGTCGGTGCTGGCGGCCTGCCGTGTGCGCTACCTGCGCTGCCCCGTGGACCACCTTCCGTCGGTGGCCGAAGTTCAGTTGCTTGTTCCGCAAAGCGGAACCGCGCCGCGCGGTCCGCAACCCGCGCCCACGCCCGCGCCGGCGCGCACCCTGAACACCGCCAGCGAGACGCTGTCGAGCACGGTGGCAAATCGGCGCGCCGAGCGCACCGCGTTGTGGCAGGACTCGACCTTCTTCCAGGATTCCTTCTTCGCACCGGACAGCCGCATGGACGGCTTCAGCGGAACCGAGTTCGGTTCCCTCACCGGGCGCGCATTGGCCGGGGCCGATGCCGATCGCCAGCGACGCGCGGCACCTGCCAACGACCTGCACGAGGGCGGCGGTGTGGTGGTCGACGAAGAGCCGGGCTACGCCGCGCCCACCCGGCACTGAGGGCGGTTGACGCGCATACCATGCGCGCATGACCGAACTCCCGCAGATTTCCGACGTTCCGTTCGACGGCCTCACACCCGACGTGGTTCTGGACGCGCTCGACAGCGTCTCGCTGCGCGGTGACGGCCGGCTGATCCAGCTCAACTCTTATGAAAACCGCGTCTTCCAGGTCTTCCTCGAAGACGGTTCGGTGGTGGTCGTCAAGTTCTACCGCCCGCACCGCTGGAGCGATCTGCAAATTCTGGAAGAGCATCAGTTCAGCCTCGAACTACTGTCGCATGAAATCCCGGTGGTCGCACCGCTGGTCTTGCAGGTGTCGCCCCACTTCGGCGATCCCGTGACGTTGAGTACCGCACCGCCGACGCTGGCCACGTTCACCACTGCAGCAGACAGCTTTCGCTTCGCGGTGGCGCCGCGCTGCGCAGGCCAGGCTCCGGAGTTCGACGACGATGCCACGCTGCGCTGGATAGGCCGCTTCCTGGGCCGCCTGCACGCGGTCGGCCGCGAACGGCCGTTCCAGTTCCGCAGGACGCTCAGCGTCGCCACGCTCGGCACGGCGTCGCGCGACTGGTTGATCGCCCACGACGCGCTGCCACCTGAAGTGTCGGCGCTGTGGCAGCAGACCGTCGACGCCGCCCTGCTCGCCGCGCAGCAATTGTTCGACGAGGCCGGCCCCACCGCGTCGATTCGGCTGCACGGCGACTGCCACCGCGGCAACATGCTGTGGTCGGCCGACGGCCCGCACTTCGTCGACCTCGACGACGCCATTGCCGGCCCGGCGGTGCAGGATTTATGGATGCTGCTGTCGGGCGATGCGGCGTCGATGTCACGCCAGATGGGTGTGGTGCTGTCGGGCTACGAAGACTTCATGGACTTCGACCGGCGCGAGCTGCGTCTGGTCGAAGCGCTTCGAACATTGCGCATGATCCACCACAGCGCATGGTTGTCGCAGCGCTGGAACGACCCCGCCTTCCCGGTCGCATTTCCGTGGTTCGGTGGCGCCGCGTATTGGCAGCAGCAAGTGCTGCAACTGCGCGAGCAGTTGCAGGCGATGCGCGAGCCGCCGTTGACGCCGTTCAGGCTGTCAACCGGTCATTGACGCGCCGTTCAGGCTGTCAACAGACCATTCATTGACGCGCCGTTCAGGCCGTCAACAACCCATTGACGCGCCGCACATAGGCCGCAGGATCTTCCAGGTGGCCGCCTTCGGCCAGCACCGCCTGGTCGAACAGAATGTTCGCCAGGTCGTCGAAATGCGCGCTGCCTTCCAGGCGCTTGACCAGCGCATGTTCGGCATTCACTTCCAGTGTGGGCAGCACCATCGGCGCGCTCTGGCCGGCCTGCTTCAGCATGCGCGCCAGGTGCCCGCTCATGTCGCCCTCTTCGACCACCAGGCAGGCCGGTGAGTCGACCAGGCGCGTGGTGACGCGAACGTCTTTCGCGCGCGCCTTCAACGCGTCCTTCAGTCGGTCGAGCACCGGCTTGAACGCGGTGGCGGCTTCTTCGGCCTGCGCCTTCTCGGCTTCGTCCTGCAACTTGCCCAGGTCGACGGCGCCCTTGGCCACGCTTTGCAGCGGCTTGCCATCGAACTCGTACAGGTGGCTCAGCATCCACTCGTCAACGCGGTCGATCAGCAGCAGCACCTCGATGCCCTTCTTGCGAAAGATCTCAAGTTGCGGGCTGCTCTTGGCGGCCGCCAGGTTGTCGGCTGTGATGACGTAGATCGCGTCCTGGCCTTCCTTCATGCGGCCCACGTAGTCGGTGAACGACACGCCCGCGTCGGCATGCGTGGAGGCAAAACGCAGCAGCTTGGTCAGCCGCTCGGCGTTCGCGTGGTCGTCGCCGATGCCTTCTTTCAGCACCGCGCCGAAGTCGTTCCAGAAGGCGGCGTACTTCGCGCGTTCGGTTTCGTCTTCGCTGTCGGCCAGGGCTTCGAGCATGCTCAGCACGCGCTTGGTCGAGCCCTCGCGGATCGCCTTCACGTCGCGGCTTTCCTGCAGCAGTTCGCGGCTCACGTTGAGCGGCAGGTCGGCGCTGTCGATCACGCCTTTCACGAAGCGCAGGTACACCGGCAACAACGCCTCGGCGTCGTCCATGATGAAGACGCGCTTCACGTACAGCTTCACGCCGCCGCGCTTGTCGCGGTTCCACAGATCGAACGGCGCCTTGGCCGGCACGTACAGCAACTGGGTGTACTCGCTGCGGCCCTCGACGCGGTTGTGCGTGTAGGCCAGCGGCGCCTCGGTGTCGTAGCTGATCTGTTTGTAGAACTCGGTGTACTGCTCGGGCGTGATGTCGCTCTTGCTGCGTGTCCACAGCGCGGCAGCCTTGTTGACCGGCGTCCATTCCTCGCGCATCACCTGCTTCTGCGCCTCGGCGTCCCACTCTTCCTTCTGCATCAGGATGGGCAGCGAGATATGGTCGGAATACTTACCGATGATGGACTTCAGCTTCCAGCCGCTGAGGAACTCGTCCTCGCCATCGCGCAGGTGCAGCGTGACGCTGGTGCCGCGCTGCGGGCGGGTGATGGTTTCCACTTCGAAATCGCCGCTGCCTTCGGAGCTCCAGCGCACACCTTGCTCGGCCGGCAGGCCGGCGCGGCGCGACTCGACGGTGATGCGGTCGGCCACGATGAAGCCACTGTAGAAGCCGACGCCGAACTGGCCGATCAACTGCGCGTCCTTTTTCTGTTCGCCTTCGAGCGCCGCCACGAACTCGCGGGTGCCGCTCTTGGCAATCGTGCCCAGGTTGGCCACCGCTTCGTCGGCCGACAGGCCGATGCCGTTGTCGGTGATGGTGATGGTCTTGGCTTGCGCGTCGAAGCTCACCCGCACGTCGAGGTTGGGCGCGTCTTCGTACAGTTCGGCATGGTTCAACGCTTCGAAGCGCAGCTTGTCGCAGGCGTCGGACGCGTTGGAAACCAGCTCGCGCAGGAAGATTTCCTTGTTCGAGTACAGCGAGTGCGTCACGAGGTGCAGGATCTGCTTGACCTCGGCCTGAAATGAGAGCGTCTGTTTTTGCATGGTCTTTGGGGGGTGCTGTCGAGCCGGAAGACTTCCGGCGATTGGAGTGTGGGGGCGGCTACCGCAGCTTCAAGGTGGGGTCGTTTGGCCGCAGCGCAACCACCGATTATCGGGCTCGTGCCAGGGCGCGCGCTTCGACGCTGTCGCAGAATGCCGGCATGTCGATCCGCACCGTTCAGGTCACCCGCTACGTCACGCCACTGCGTGAAGGGGGCTCGCTGCCGGCCATCGTCGAAGCCGACGACGACGGCCTGTACGTGCTGAAGTTTCGCGGCGCCGGCCAGGGCCCGCGCGCCTTGATCGCCGAACTGGTGGCGGGCGAATTCGCCCGCGCGCTTGGCCTGCCGGTGCCGGAGATCGTGTTTGCGCGGCTCGACTCTGACCTGGCGCGCACCGAGCCCGATCCGGAAATCCAGGACCTGATCCGCGTCAGCGCCGGCCTCATCGACGGCATGCTCGACAGCAGCACCGGCCTGAACCTCGCGCTGGACTACCTGCCCGGCTCGGTCACCTTCGATCCGCTGTCGTTCCAGCCGGACGCCGACCTGGCCTCGCGCATCGTCTGGTTCGACGCCTTCGTCAGCAACCTCGACCGCACCGCACGCAACACCAACATGCTGGTGTGGCACGGCAAACTCTGGCTCATAGACCATGGCGCCGCGCTGTATTTCCACCACGACTGGCGCGACTTCATGGCGCGCGCCAGCAGCCCGTTCAGCTTGATCAAAGACCACGTGCTGTTGCCGTGGGCCAGCCGGCTGGCCGAGGCCGATGCGTTCCTCGCACCGCAGATCACGCCGGCGCTGATCGGCAGCGTCATCGACGCGGTGCCCGACGACTGGCTCGCCGACGAAGCCTCGTTCGCCAGCCACGCCGCGCACCGGGCCGCCTACGTGCAGTTCCTCAGCCAGCGGATCGCCGCTCCGCGCGCGTTCATTCAGGAGGCCGTCCGTGCCCGCAGCCTTCACGTATGACTACGCGGTGGTGCGCGTCGTGCCTCGGGTCGAGCGCGGCGAGTTCGTCAACGCCGGCGTCATCGTCTCGTGCGCGGCAAGCAACTTCCTGCAAGCCCGCATCGAACTCGACGAAGCACGCCTGCTGGCGCTGGATGCGCAGGCGGACCTGCACGGCATCCGCGCCGCACTGGCCGCGTTGCCGCTGATCTGCGCCGGCGGCAAAGCCGCTGGCGCGCTGGGCCGGCTGTCACCGCGCGAGCGATTCCACTGGCTGGTGTCGCCGCGCAGCAGCAGCCTGCAAACTTCGGCGGCGCACAGTGGGCGCTGCAACGATCTCGACGCGGAACTGCAGCGCCTGACAAACCGCATGGTGCGCGCCACGCCACCGACCACGCCACCGACCACGCCACCGAC
>JANNBZ010000433.1:0-5787 GCA_031386065.1 Burkholderiales bacterium | reverse complement strand
CGCATCGCCAAGGAAATGGGCATCCTGACCGTCGGCGTGGTGACCAAGCCGTTCGAGTTCGAAGGCAATCGCCGCATGAAGGCGGCCGACGCCGGCCTGGCCGAACTGGAGGCGAACGTCGACTCGCTGATCGTGGTGCTGAACGAGAAGCTGCTCGAAGTGCTGGGCGACGACATCACACAAGACCAGGCCTTCGCGCAGGCCAACGACGTGCTGAAGAACGCGGTCGGCGGCATCAGCGACATCATTCACATGCACGGCATGGTCAACGTCGACTTCGAAGACGTGAAGACGGTGATGAGCGAACCCGGCAAGGCGATGATGGGCACGGCCCAGGCCAGCGGCCCGGACCGCGCCACCAAGGCGGCCGACGCTGCCGTGGCCTGCCCGCTGCTGGAAGGCATCGACCTGTCGGGCGCGCGTGGCGTGCTGGTGCTGATTGCCGCGAACCGCAACACGCTGAAGCTGAGCGAAAGCAAGAACGCGATGAACACCATTCGCCGTTACGCGGCCGACGATGCGCATGTGATCTTCGGCACCGTGTATGACGAAGCGCTGGGCGACCAGTTGCGCGTGACGGTGATCGCCACCGGCCTCAGCCCGGCCAAGCGCCAGCAGGCGCCGATCAGCGTGGTGCACAGCGCGCCGATGCTGCGCACCGGCACCGACAACCTGCCGATCCTGACCCAGCCGGTGCCCGGCGGCCACGCTGCCGTGCCGGCGCACGACTACACCGCGCTCAACACGCCAAGCGTGTGGCGCACCCGCACCGCAGCGGCGCGGGTGGATGCGCTGGCGAGCAACGGCATGGACGAGATCGAGATCCCGGCCTTCCTGCGCAAACAGGCCGACTGATCGGAATCGGGCCGGCCGCTGCCGGCCCGTCTTTCGCGCCCTCCGCTTGACCGGGGAGGGCGCCCTGCATCGCCCATAAAATCCCCACATGCTTGCCCAACGCACCCTCCAGTCCCTGACCCGCGCTGTCGGTGTGGGCGTGCACGGCGGGCAGCGGGTGGAGCTGACATTGCGGCCGGCACCGCCCGACACCGGCATCGTGTTCCGGCGCGTCGACCTGCCGAACCCGGTCGACATCAAGGTCAGCACCCACGCGGTGTGCGACACCCGCCTGGCCACCACGCTGTCACCCGGCGGTGACCCCGGCGGGCCGAAGGTGAACACGGTCGAACACCTGCTGTCGGCGTGTTCGGGCCTGGGCATCGACAACTTGTTCGTCGACATCACGGCCGAGGAAGTGCCCATCCTCGACGGCTCGGCCGCGTCGTTCGTGTTCCTGCTGCAAAGCGCCGGTATCGCCTTGCAGGACGCGCCCAAGCGCTTCCTGCGGATGCTGAAGACGGTCGAGGTGCGCGAAGGCGAGGGCGCTTCGCTGAAGTGGGCGCGGCTGGAACCGTTCGAGGGCTACAAGCTCGCATTCGAGATCGAGTTCGACCACCCCGCCGTCAACCAGACCGGCCAGCGCGTCGAGTTCGACATGGGCTCGGGCCTGTACAAGCGCGACATCGCCCGCGCCCGCACCTTCGGCTTCACCAAGGACGTCGAGATGATGCGCAACCGCGGCTTGGGACTGGGCGGCAGCATGGACAACGTGATCGTGATGGACGACACCCGGGTGCTGAACGGCGACGGGCTGCGTTACGACGACGAGTTCGTCAAGCACAAGATCCTCGACGCCATTGGCGACATGTGGGTGGTCGGACACCCCTTGATCGCCGCCTACAGCGCGTTCAAGTCAGGCCATGCTCTTAACAACAAGCTGCTGCGCGCCGTGCTCGCCGACGCGAGCAGCTTCGAGATCGTCAGCTTCAGCGATGCCCGGCAAGCGCCTGCGGGCCTGGCCGACCTGGCGCCCGCGTGGTGAGTTCACAGGTTCCCGCTGGATGCTGATCTTTCGCTGGATCGTGCTGTTGCTGATGGTCGGTGGGTTGCTGTGCTTCGCGATGTACATCGGCACCGGAAACAAGCGCTGGCGCGCCTTGGGTGTGCGCGTCGTCAAGTGGACGGTGGTGGCCGGCCTGGGCTTCTTCGCGGTGCTGATCCTGGAACGACTGGCGATGATTCTTTGATGCGAACACTATGACCGTCTTCCGCTGGATCATCGGCGTGATCGCCGCCGTGCTGGCCGCCGGCAGCCTGCTGTCGTTCGTGGTCTTCATCAGCACCGGCATCGATCTGTGGGTCGAACGGGCACGCTCGCTGCGACGCGGCACCTCGGCTGCCTTGCTGCTGTGGTTCAACGTCGAGGTATGGGGCAGCGTGGTGATGACCATCATTCGCTGGTGACAGCCCCCAGGCCGACGACCTACGTCGCCCGCCATCCGGCTTGCAGGCCGGATGGCCTTCGCCAGCCACAAAGCCCCTTTCGGGCCTTCGTGCGCCGGCTCAGCCCACCCGAGGGGAAGAAGCACTTGGAGCGGCCAGGCGTTTGTTTCTCGTAAGTCCCAGGAACGCCAGCACCTCGGGCAGGTGCGCGTCGAAGTCGCTCAGCGCGTGGTCGCTGCCGTCCAGCAGCTTGACGTGGCAGCCCGCGTAGCGCGAGCGCATTTCGCGCCAGTCCAGCACCTCGTCACCTTTTGCAATCACTGCCAGGTAGCGGTCGGGGAGTGTGATCGCGGCCGGCGTCATCGACTGCAGTTGCGCGACGAATTCAGGGCGAAAGAAAAACGGTTCGTCGCTGTGCCAGGCCGTCGTCTCGCCGATGTGCTTTGCCAGGTCGCGCGCCGGGTTCACCGCCGGGTTCAACAGCACTGCCGGCCAGCCGTTGCGCTCGGCCAGCGCGGTCGCATAGAAGCCGCCGAGCGAGCTGCCGATCACCGCGCTGCTGTCGCTCGGCCAGTCGGCGGTGCCGTCGACCAGCAGCGCCATCGCCAGCTGCGGTGACGGCGGCAATTGCGGGCACCACCACGTCACGTCGGGGCGATGCGACTGCATCCACTGTGCGACCCGCCGCGCCTTCGCGGATTGCGGCGACGAGCGGAAACCGTGCAGGTAGAGCAGGTGGGTGATCGGCATGGCGCGCCGAGTCGAACTCAGCGGGTGACGACCGCGGCCAGCGCATTCAGCAGCTTCGTGTGCACGCCGCCGAAGCCGCCGTTGCTCATGCACAGCACGTGGTCACCGGGCTTCGCAGCGGCCACCACCTGGGCGACGAGTGCGTCGATGTTGTCGCAGACGACGGCCTGCTTGCCCATCGGTGCCAGCGCCTGCGCCGCGTCCCAGCCGAGGCCGCCGCTGTGGCAGAACGCCAGGTCGGCCTCTTCGAGCGACCACGGCAGTTGCGCCTTCATGGCGCCCAGCTTCATGGTGTTGGAGCGCGGCTCGAACACCGCCAGGATGCGCGCGTGCGGGCCATGGGCCGAGGCTTGCTGCGCGTCGATCTTGCGGCGCAGGCCGTTCAGCGTGGTGCGCATGGCGGTCGGGTGGTGGGCGAAGTCGTCGTACACCTTGACGCCTGCGGCCTCGCCGCGCAGCTCGAGCCGGCGCCGCACGTTCTGAAACTCGGCCAGCGCCTTGGCCGCCGCAGCGGGCGGCACGCCCACATGCTCGGCAGCGGCGATGGCGGCCAGCGCGTTGAGCTGGTTGTGTTCGCCCAGCAGGGCCCAGTCGACGCGACCGATCTTCAGGCTGCCGCGCAGCACGTCGAAGGCATGCGGCTCACCGCGCGAGCGCAGTTCGCCCGGCGTTTCCTTGCGCGCACCGAAGCGCACCACCTCGCTCCAGCAGCCCACACCCAGCACGCGCTGCAGTGCCTCGTCGCGCGCATTGACGACCAGCCGACCCTGCGAGGGCACGGTGCGCACCAGGTGATGGAACTGCCGTTCGATGGCGGCCAGGTTGTCGAAGATGTCGGCGTGGTCGAATTCGAGGTTGTTCAGCACCGCGGTGCGCGCGCGGTAGTGGACGAACTTGCTGCGCTTGTCGAAGAAGGCGGTGTCGTACTCGTCGGCCTCGATGACAAACGGTGCGCCCGCGCTTGTCGACCCCAACCGGGCGGACACACCGAAATTCAGCGGCACCCCGCCGACCAGAAAGCCCGGTTGCAGGCCGGCCCGCTCCAGCACCCAGGCGAGCATGGCGGTGGTGGTGGTCTTGCCGTGGGTGCCGGCCACCGCCAGCACATGGCGGCCTTGCAAGACGTTCTCGGCCAGCCATTGCGGGCCGCTGGCATAGCGCGCACCGGCGTCGAGCACGGCTTCCATCAGCGGGTTGCCGCGTGACACCACATTGCCGACCACGAACACATCGGGGCGCAGCGCCAGCTGATCGGCGCCCCAGCCTTCCATCAGCTCGATGCCGATCGCGCGCAACTGGTCGCTCATCGGCGGGTAGACGCCGCTGTCGCAGCCGGTCACCCGGTGCCCCGCCTCGCGCGCCAGGGCCGCCAAGCCGCCCATGAAGGTACCGCAGATGCCGAGGATGTGGATGTGCATGGAGTCGCGGTGGTGCGGGTGCAGTGCGGGTGCGGGTGAGCAGATGCAGCGCGCTGACGGCCTTCGTCGCGCGGGCCGCGGCAAATTCTTACGCCGCAGCGATCACGCTTGCAAGGCCTGTGCCGCTGCTGCCGCTGTCGCGGCGATGTCGGCGGGGCTGTGCGCGGCGCTGACGAAACCGGCTTCGTACAGGGCGGGTGCGAGGTAGACGCCGCGATCAAGCATTGCGTGGAAGAAGTGGTTGAAGCGCGCCTTGTCGGTGGCCAGCACTTCGGTGTAGTTTTGCGGCAGCTCCTTGGCGAAGAAGAAGCCGAACATGCCGCCTTCGCTGTCGGTGACCATCGGCACACCCGCCGCTTCGGCGGCTGCGCTCAGGCCGTCAACCATCTGGCGCGTGCTGGCGGCCAGCGCCTCGTAGAAGCCGGGTTTCTGGATTTCGCGCAGCGTGGCCAGACCGCAGGCGGTGGCAACAGGGTTGCCCGACAGCGTGCCCGCCTGGTAGACCGGGCCCAACGGCGCCAACTGCGCCATCACCGCGCGCCGACCGCCAAATGCCGCCAGCGGCATGCCGCCGCCGATCACCTTGCCGAACACGCTCATGTCGGGCGCGAAGCCGGGGATCAAGGTGGCGTACAGCGATTGGGCGCCACCGAGCGCCACGCGGAAGCCGGTCATCACCTCGTCGAACACCAGCAGCACGCCGTGCTGCGTGCACAGCTCACGCAGCCGGGTCATGAAGGGTACGCTGGCGCGCACGAAATTCATGTTGCCGCAGATCGGCTCGATCATTACGCAGGCCATGTCGGCCCCGTGCAGGCTGAAGGCTTCGTCGAGTTGCGCGAGGTTGTTGTACTCGAGCACCACGGTGTGCTTGACCACGTCTTCGGGTACGCCCGCACTGGTCGGGTTGCCGAAGGTGGCGAGGCCCGAACCGGCCTTGACCAGCAGCGCATCGGCATGGCCGTGGTAGCAGCCCTCGAACTTGACGATTCTGTTGCGACCGGTCGCACCACGCGCCAGCCGCAGCGCGCTCATCGCCGCTTCGGTGCCCGAGCTGACCAGGCGCACCTGGTCCATGCTCGGCACCAGCTTCAAAATTTCTTCGGCCAGCTCGATCTCGCGCTCGGTGGGTGCGCCGAACGAGAAGCCGTCGAGCGCCGCCTTTTGCACCGCGTCGAGCACGGCAGGGTGGCCGTGGCCCAGGATCATCGGCCCCCAGGAGCCGATGTAGTCGATGTAGCGCGTGCCTTCGGCATCGAAGATGTAAGGCCCCTGCCCGCGCGCGATGAAACGCGGGGTGCCACCGACGGCACGGAAGGCGCGCACCGGTGAGTTCACG
>JANNBZ010000422.1:0-10487 GCA_031386065.1 Burkholderiales bacterium | reverse complement strand
GACTTCGACGAACGCTGGGGCAGCGCCACCGACACGCCGGTGTCCACCGAGCCGGTCGAAACGCAACTAGCGCTGGAAATCGGCAAGCGCGAAAACTGGTCGGCGCAGTTGCCCAAGCCGAACGACGCTTTCGTCACGCTGGCCAAGGTGGAAGGCGCGGTCGACGTCATGGCGCACCCGCGCAGCCCGCTGACCTGGCGCCAGAAGTACATCCCGCTCGACGCCACGCTGAAGCGCCTGGGCACCAAGCGCCCGGCCGGCCCGAATCGTTTTCGCACACCGGCACTCAACCTGCCGGGTGGCGGCGCGGGCTTCCCCACCGCCCCGGTGAAAGACCATTTCGCCGCCGCCCAGTTCTTCGACGTGACCGAGCAAGACCGGCTGCAAGGCCCGTCGTTCGAGAGCTACGACGCCGGCGTCACGGTGGCGGTCGACAGCTTCGACGCGGGGCCGATGGCGGTGGAAAGCTTCGACTACGAAGAGAAGAATTTGTCGGCCGACGACGACAGCGTGGTCAGCAGCCTGCACCTGGGGTTGATGGTGGACAGCTCGTGGATGTACGCCTTCGGTGCCGCCGCACGCAGCGAACTGCGCGAGCGCCTGCAGCCCAAGGTGTCGGCCAAGGTGGCGGTGGCGCCGGCGGGCTACCAGGTCACCGAGCGCAGCACCGCCAAGGCGGTGGCCGCAGCGACGACCTACTCGAACGCCAAAGCCGGAGCCGCCGGCATGGACGGGCATGACTTCCAGGTTGCCGAAGCCTTCGAAGCGCTGATCTGAAACGCGAGGTTCGCATGGCCATCGACTACCGCTTTCTGCCCTGGACCCAGCGCGGCCTCACGCGCGCCGTGCAGGAGGTCGACGCGCCGGGCGCCAAGGCCCGCCCCGCCATCCAGCTGGGCCTGACCCTCGCGGCAGACCGCGACGGCACGGCCGCGCCGTCGGTGGTGGGCTCGGTCGCCCTGCGCCTGTTCGGCCCCGGCGATGTGATGGGCATCGACACGCGGCTCATCCTGCGCACCGACCCCAAGCCGTTCACCACCAGCTTCGAGCCCAACTACCTGGCCCTGATCGACTTCGACCCGCCCGACTTCGCGTGGATGTTCACGCCCGCCAAGGCCGACGCCAACCAGCGCCTGCGGCCGTGGCTGGTGCTGCTGGTGTTCGACCGCGCCAAGGTCGCGTTGCCGCGCATGCGCGCCGGCGCGCCGCTGCCGTCGGTGGTGGTGCCGCTGCTCGACGCGAACGGCCTGCCGGTGGCCGAAGGCGAACTGCCCGACCTGGCCGAGTCGTGGATGTGGGCGCATGCGCAGGCCACGTCCAGCGCCGACCAGGCGCAGATCCCGGCCGAGCTGATGCAGCAGCCCGAAAAAAACGTGTCGCGCCTGATTTCGCCGCGCCGGCTGCTGCCGTCGCACGACTACTTCGCGTGCGTGGTGCCGGCCTTCGACGTGGGCCGCCGGCGCGGGCTGGGCGAGGTGCTGCCGGCCGACCCCGACCAGTTGCTGCTGCAACCCTCGTGGGCGCGGCCGCTGAACGGCGATGTGAACCTGCCCGTCTACCACCACTGGGAGTTTTCCACCGGCCCCGCGGGCGACTTCGAAACGCTGGCGCGCCGCATCAAGATTCCAAACGACTACAAGGGCGACAACGACCTCACCGAGCGCCTGCGAACGCTGGGCACGGTGCCGATGGCGGTCGACGCCGACCGCCTGCTCACCGCCAATGCCCAGCCGCTGAGCCTGCTGTACGAAGGCGCACTCGTTTCGGTGAAGTACGAGAGCCCCGACATGACCGCCGCCGACGTGACCGGCATCAAGCTGCGCACCATCGTCAACGCGCCGCAAACGCAGTTGCTCAGCGCCGCCGCAGCCGAGCGCGCGCCCACCGTCGCACCGCCCATCTACGGTGCCTGGCACGCCCGCAATCACCTGATCGCCGACACGCCCGGCCGCTGGCTGAACGACCTCAACCGCGACCCGCGTTTTCGCGCTTCGGCGGGCAAGGGCACGGCGGTTGTGCAGGCGAACCAGGAGGTCTTCATGGACGCCTGCTGGGAGCAGGTCGGCGAGGTGCTGCGCACCGAGCGCGCGTTGGCCCGCGCCGCCATGGCCAAGGAGGTCGGCCGCGTGCTGCACGAGCGCATGAAGGCACTGCCCGACGACCGCTTCCTCGCGGTGGCCGGGCCGGCGGCGTCGCGCATTCGGCTGGGCGCGGAAGAGACGGTGCTGTCGCGCATTCGCAGCACCAGCGTGCCGAACGCGATTGCTGACCCGGCCCTGCGCCGCCTCACCAGCGCGCAGCGTCCGGCCCTGAAGGCGGCGGTGCGGCGTGCGGCGGGCCTAGACGTGGGTAGCGTGGCCAGCGTGGCGGTGCAGGTCGGCGCCATGGTCAAGCTGCTGGTCAAGGCCACCAACAACCCCGACGCCATCGACCCGAACCGCTATGTGCCCGACGGCATTCTGGGCAGCAAGACCTTCGATGGTCTGGCGCTGCCGGCCGATCCGGCCGCGATGGTCGATCTGTCGGTGCTGGGCCTGCCGGGGCAGATGCGCGCCGACGAACTCGGCGCCATGCAAAAGGCCAGTCGCGCCGCGCACGCCTGGTACGCGCAGCGCGACGGCGAGAGCCGCACCTGGCGGCCCACGCTGAAAGGCGTGCGCGAGCAGGGCCTGTTGACCGAAACCCACTTCATCCGCTTCGCGCAGCTGTCGGCCGTGGCCACGCAGCGGGTGTCGATTGCCGACATCGCGCGCCAGGTGCAGGCCACCGGAGCGGTGCGCCAGAGCGAAGGTGTGCTGATCGGCCTGAGCGACCAGCAAGGCCGCGCCACGGCCACCATCGTGCCGCTGCGCATCGACGGCCGCACCGGCGCCATCCAGGCCTTCGGCGCGCAGGTGCGGCTGGGGCCCACACCGACCGTGGGGCCGGCGCCGGTGCTGCGACCGCGCACCGCAGCACCACCCATCACCACGGTTCGCGCCGCGGCCATGGGCCCGTCCTTCGGCACCGTGGTGCACCAGCAGGTCGGCCAGTTCGGCAATGCGGCGGTGTTCGGCACATTGCCGGTCAACACGCTGGCGCTGACCGGCTCGGCGCAGCCGGTGGCCATCGGCTCGGCCGTCAACTCGGAACTGGCGGGGCTGTTCAGCGGGCGCGAGCACAGCGCGCTGCCGCCCGGCCTGGTGACCATCACCGTGCCCGCGCCGCTGCGCGACACGGTGACGCTGACGCGCTTTTCCAGCGCGCTGAAAGAGATGAACCAGCTCTGGCGCCCGCCGCTCGACGCGGCCGGCGTGAAGATCAAGCCGGTCGACTTCCCGCTCACCTCCGTCGCCACAGAGATGCGCCGCCGCACCGACCCCGAACTCACGGTGCCCGCGCGGCTGGCGGCCACGTTGTCGATCGGGGGCAGCGCGCTGGCGTTCGATGCGCCCACGCGCGCGCTGAGCCATCCGCAGGTCGCGTTCGAGCTCGCCACGGCCGGCTTGATCCTCGACATTCGCTACGTGGTGCCGCGCCTGTTCGACCGCGTGATGGCCTACCCGAAGCTCGACGAGCCGATGAGCAAGCGGCTGTCCGAGATGGACGCCGAGGCCATGATGCCCGGCGCGAATGCGATCCCGAACGACTTCCTGGTGCTGGCCAAGACCAACAACCGTTTCGTCGAAGCGTTCATGGTCGGCACCAACCACGAAATGGCGCGCGAACTGCTGTGGCGCCGCTTCCCGACCGACCAGCGCGGCACGCCGATGCGCCACTTCTGGGACCGGCTCGACCGGCAGCCCGACATCCGCGAACTGCACACCTGGAACGCGCTGATGGCGCTGGGCAAGCAGCCGCCGCCGCTCGAAGCGGTGGGCGCCAGCGGCGACAAGCTGGTGCTGGTGATCCGCGCCACGCTGATGAAGCGCTTCCCCAACCTGACGGTCTACGCGCGGCTCAAGCACCCAAGCCAAGACCGCATGGCCAAGCCCGACGACTTCAACCCCGTGCGCACCCTGAAAGCCATCGTGAAGGAGCCCTTGTTCGGGGGCACCTTGCCGCCCGATCTGGTCTACATCGGCTTCGACATTCAAGCCACGCCGGCCGAGGCCGCCAACTGGTGCTTCGTGCTCGAAGAACAGATGACCGAGCCGCGCTTCGGTTTCGACGAGCCCGACAGCCGCCGCCCGCGCGGCGCCCCCGGCAGCTGGAAAGACGTGCTGTGGTCCGACGTGACCGGCCCCGGCGACGGCCCCTTCCTCACACTCGACCGCGTGCGCCGCGCCGCGCCGGCCAGCAGCGGTGCGGCCCAGGTGCCGGCCAACGCCAGCGCGGCGGTGGTGGCGCGCGCGATGTTGCAGCGGCCCTTCCGCGCCTACTACCTCGGCTCGAAGTTGCTGCCGTGACGCCGCTGAGCCAACCCACCTGCGGAGACACGCCATGCCCTTGATGCCCCTGGACCTCGGCCCCATCAGCGGCCTGCGTGCCGCGCTGTCCGAGTCGCAAGGCCGGCTCGACGCCGCGCGGGTCGAGGTGGCGCTGGCGCGCCAGCAGCACGCTGCGGCACTCGCCAACGGCGACGCCGACTTCCGCGTCGCCGCGCTCGAAGAAGAAGTACGCCGCAGCGAAATCGCGCTGGGTGGTTTCTCGCGCGACCGAGTCAGCCTGGTCACCGACATCAGCCAGGCCTCGGCCGTGCTGCTGGCCGAACGCGACCCCGCGCTGATGGTCGACGCGCTGCAGGGCGACGTGCCGATTGCGCTGCTGCCGGTGCGGATTGAGGCGCGCTACCGCAACCAGGGCACGTCGCTGGCGATTCGCATCTACCCCGACACCGTTCACGTGATGCGCCATGTGCGCGGCCTGACCGACGCCGAGCGGCGCGGCGGGCGCGACTACTGGGCGGCGGTGGGGGCTGCCGACGACACCGCCGAGACCGTGTGGCGGCGGCTGGTGGCGGCCTACCGCGCACCGCGCGCACAGTTCATCGTCAGCGCCACCGACCCGGTCAACCCCGACGAGGCGCAGGCCGTCAGCACGCTGTCGCGCCAAACGTTCGCGCTGCTGATGCCCGACCGCTTTTGTGCCGTGGGCGTGGCGGCCGGCCGGCGCGAGGTGTTTCGCGCCTGGGGCGCGAACGTGCCCGACATCCTGCCGATGAGCCCCGAACTCGACCCCGCGCTGGCCACCGCCGGCGAGGCGAGGGACGCGCTGTTCGGCCCCGACCGCGAGTGGATGTTCAAGTTCGAAGCGGCGGTCAAGGTCGGCATGGGCATCGAGGTCAGCAACGCCGACATCGCGAAGTTTTTGCGCGACCACCACGACGCGCGGCCGTTCAACCTGAACTCGCCGCTGGAGCGGCTGGTGGTGGTGGGCGTCGACTGGACGCTGGGCCCGGCCGACGCGGCCGACGCACTCGAAGGCCTGCTGGAAAGCCACGCCGCCAGCAACGGGCTGAGCTGCGTGCCGCTGGGCACCGCCACCAACAACACAGGCCGCGGCGCGTCGGCGCTCAACTCGGCCGACGTGCCGCCGCCGCGGGTGGACGCCGGCCCGGCACCGGCGGCCGGCGCCACCGACGCCTACGACCTGCTCAAGCGCGCCCTCGGCCTGCGCGGCGACACCTTGTTGCCCGGCATGCTGCCCGGTGCCGCGCTGACCGAACAGCGCACGCAGATGCACATGATCAACGCGCTGTGGCGCGGCACCTTCGGCCGCTACCTGACCGAGATGTGGAACATGCCGTACCAGGAAGAGACATACATCAGCAACCAGACGGTGGCGATGGTGCGCGACTTCGCCGTCAGTTGGCTGCGACCGGGCGGCCCGCTGCCCACGCTGCGCATCGGCAAACAGCCGTACGGCGTGCTGCCGGTGGTGGCGCGCTTCGAGCCGCAAGGCCCGGCCGAGGTCGGCATACAGACCGTGCTGGACCTGCTGCGCCCGCGCTGGCAGGTGGCGCTGGGCAGCGTGCCGCGCGTCGACGGCAGCAAGCTCGACGACGTGCGCGAGCTGATTCAAAGCGGCCCGTGGTCGGTGGTCAGCGAGTTCCGCAACATCGAGAGCCCGAACAAGTCATTCACAACGCTTGGCTTCCTGGACAACTATGGTGACGTGCAGGTCAGCGTCAAGCGCAAGCTCACGCGCGAGGTGCTCGCCGCCTTCGGCATTCCCCCCAGTGGCGAGACGCTGCTCGAACACGCGATTCACGACGTGCAGGACCACGACCTCGGCTACGTGCCCTGGGTGCAGGCGAGCCCGCTCGACCCGAAAAAACCGCGTGCACCGAGCGACGTTCTCGACCCGCCTTACATCGCCCGCATCGAGGCCGCCCTGGGCGACGCCGACCGCGCCAAGTCGCTGCTGTCGCAGCGCCAGAACGGCGACTCGCTGCTGGAGGCGATGCTGGCCTTTTCGGCCGAAGAGGAGTTCGACCGCAGCAGCTACCGCGTGCTCGACGGGGCCATCAAGAGCAGCGTCAACGCGGCCCAGTATTCGCAGATGGCGCTGTCCAAGGCCACGCCGGCGTTCGTCAACATCGCGCCGGCCGGGCTGCCCGGCAGCGCCTTCCACGAACTGGGTTCCACGCTCGACATGAGCCGGCTCAAACTGCCCGCCGTCACCGGCGGCCAGACGATCGAGGCGCACGTTGCCACGGCGGTGGCGGCGGCGCCCGCCATGCAGCACAACCACGCGGCCTTCGAGGCGGCCGATGTGTTTCGCGACCACGCCGCGTTGTTCCCGCAGTTCTGGCGCGACGTCGGCTCGCAGCGCGCCAGCCTGAAGTACCTGGCGCCGCTGACGGTGGGCGAACTCGACCTCGCGTTTCGCCTGACGCTCGACACTTTTTCATACCGACTCGACGCCTGGATGACCGGCCTGGCGTCGAAGCGGCTGGCGCAGGTGCGCAAGTCGCGCGAGCTGGCGCAACTGCAAGGGCAGCAGCAAGGGCAGCCGCTGGGTGTCTACATCGGCGCCTACGGTTTCGTCGAGAACCTGAAGCCCGACAACGCACCCGACAGCCTGGGCTACACGCATGCGCCGTCGCTCACGCAGGCGGCTGCGGCAGCCATGCTGCGCAGCGGTTTCCTGGCCAATGCGCAGCGCGGCGGCGAGGCCTTCAACATCGACCTCAGCTCGGCGCGCGTGCACAAGGCGATGGCACTCATCGAAGGCGTGGAGCGCGGTCAGAGCCCGGCCGCGCTGCTGGGCTACCGCTTCGAGCGCGCGCTGCGCGACACGCCCGACGCCGTGGGCGCGCAGTACATCTTCGACTACCGCCGGCGCTACCCGCTGCGTGCCACCGGTGCGCTGGCGGACCAGCAAGCCGAGTCCATCTCTGCGCGCGATGTGGTCGACGGCGTGGCCCTGCTCGACGCCTGGCGCACCGACCGCACGACGGTGAAGAACGTGGCGCTGCAGCCGCATCGCGCGCTGGTGCAAGGCGTGCTCGACGAACTGGCCGAAACCTGGGACGCCGTCAGCGACGTGATGGTGGCCGAAAGCGTGTACCAGCTCGCGCAGAACAACCTTGACCGCTCTGCCGCTGCGGCCGGCATGCTGGATTCGCACACCAGCCCGATCGCGCCGCAGGTCACGCAGACCGCGCGCGGCGGTGTCTCGTATGCGCAGCGCCTGATGCTGCTGTGCCCGGCCACCGCGCTGCCAGCGGCGTGGGCGGCCGCCGCGCAGGCCGACCCGCGCAGCGCCATCGAACCGCGGCTCGACGCCTGGGCGGCGCAGATGCTGGGCGATCCGGCCCGCTTCTCGTTCAAGGCGCTGAAAATGCGCAACGGCGCGCTCGATGGCGAGCTGCTGTTGACGCCCGCCGAGCTGGGCCGCAGCCCACTGTCGCTGGTGCTGGGCTCGGTGCTGCTGGCGGGCAAGGAGCCTGAGAACGCTGCGCAGGCGAACAACCCCGCCGACATGCACGGCGCGCCGCTGCGCCGCTGGCTGGTCGACGCTTTCGTGCAACGCGTGGCCGACGACCCGCAGGTGGAGTTGCACATTCTCGAACGCAATGCCGCCGACGAACCGCTGGGCCTGGCCGAGTTCGAGGCGCTGGCCGGCACGCTGCGCGCACTGATTGCCGGCGTGCGCGCGCTGAACCGGCACGACCTGGTGGTGCCCATCAACGAGCTCGAAGCGCTGCAGCCCGATGCGGGCGACTACGCCGGCGTCAACGGTGCCGAGATCAGCGGCCGTGCCGACACCGCGCTGGCGCTGCTGGGCGCGGCGCGGCAGGCGCTGGTCGATGCGGCGCAGGGCACCGCCGCCATCACCGCCGCGCTGCGCGCCTGCTGGCCGTTCGGCCTGCGCGAGGCCGAGCCCACGCCGCCGCCCGTCGACGCCGCCGAGCTGGCGCGCTGGCCGGCCGAGCACCAGGCCCGCCGCGACCGCGTGCTGCTGGAGATCGACGAACGCATCGCGGCCAGCAACCGCCTGCCGCCGCGCGGGCGCAGCCCGGTCGAGCCGCGCGAGCCCACGCCGCAAGAAGCCATCGGCATCGCCATCGACCGCATCAAGCTGGTGTTCGGCAAAGACTTTCCCGTGCTGCCGGTGTTCACGCTCGGGCCGTATGCGGCGTCGGTGGCGGCGTCGCTGGCCGACAGCGCGGCACTGGTCGGTGCCGACCCGTTCGAGGTCGCCGGCTGGCTGCCCAAGCTGGCCCGCGTGCGCGAAGGTGCGGACCGGCTCGACGCCGCCTTCACCGCGCACGAAGCGCTGTTCGAGCACAGCCTGGCCGATCGACTGGCGGTCTGGCAACTGCCGCACAAGGCCGGCAAGCCGTGGGCCGCACGGCCGGAAGCGTGGGCCAACCAGAAGGCCAAAGACGACCTGCGCACCCGCGTGCCGCAACTCGCCGTGGTGGCCGCAGGCGCCGATGCGCTGGCCGGGCTGGCGGCCGACAGTCTGCTGGCCGGCCTGACGGTCGACGAGTGGCAGGAAAGCATTCCAGACGCAGTGCAGACCACCGGCGTCAGCTTCCACTACGACGCCCCCGGCGCGCGCCCGCCGCAGGCCGTGCTACTGGCCGTGCCGCCGCGCGTGGACATGGGCCACTGGCGCTTCGACGACGTGCTGGCCACGGTGCACGAAGCCTTCGACCTGGCGCAGATGCGCTGCGTGCGGCCGAAGGACCTGGTCGATGGATTGGGTGCGTTCCTGCCCGGCAACTTCTTGCCGCAAAGCTTCGGCGCCGAGGTGCCCAGCGTCGAGCTGTGGCAGATGGCCAAGAAGTACGCCGTCTTCGCGACTTCGGTTGTCGCGCTCGGCAAGATCTGAGGAGACCCGATGCTCTACTACGTTGCAAAGTCGCTCGCCAGCGTCGACCTGAACCTGTTCGCGCCGGTCAAGCCCACGATCACCGGCTTCGCGCGGATCGAGACCTCGCCGATCTCGCCGCAGCTCGACGGCGGCTTGTCGGCGCCGCTGGCCGACCCGCTGTGGCTGATCGGCCGGCAATGGCAGTTCAACGAACTGCAAGGTGAAGACGCCGGCACGCCGATCGGCATCGACCTCGACGTGAACGCGTCGCCGATCACACGCTTCGCGCCCGGCCTGGGCGCCACGCTGGCCAAAGCACGAATGCTCGACGACGGCGGCCCGCCGATCGAGGTGCGCGTTGAAGCCGAACCCGCGCTGGCCGCGCACGCCCGGCTCGACGGCGAGGCCGGCTTGAACCTGCTGCGGCGTGCCCGCGCGCGCGGCCTGGCGGGCCTGCTGGCTGCGCTGCGCGCGCCCGCTTTCGCGCTGGACCTGCCGCAACCCGAAGACCCGGTCAGCGACGTGCTGGGCCAGCAATGGCACCTGCTGCTGCACGGCCGCAGCATCAGCGCGATGAAGCTGGCCGCGCTGCTGGCGCCCGACCGCGCGGCCGACGGCCTGCTGCCCGCCGTGCCCGCCGCGCTGGGCGTGCCGCCGGCCGAAGACGCCGAGGCACTGATCGTGCTGAACGGCTGGCTGCTGTGGCTGGACACGCTGGTGTGCGAAGGCGCGGCCGACAACCCGTCGTGGCGCAAAGACCATTTCGAATACGCCTTCTCGCTGTACGCCGACGGCCGCAAAGGCCCGGTCGCGCTGCGCGCCGACGAATACACCGACGGCCGCGTCGACTGGCACAGCTTCGTTGCCGAAGCCGAAGGCCCGCCGGTGGTGGCGCCGCCCGCCGAGCCGGTGCTGAAGGTCAGGGATTCATTGCCGGTGCCGGTGCGCTACCCCGGCATGCCGGCCGACCGCTACTGGGAATTCGAGGACGCACGCGTCAACTTCGCGGGGGTTGAGTCGTCGCCCGCCAGCATGGTGCGCATGGTGATGACCGAGTTCGGCCTCGCCTACGGCAACGACTGGTTCCTGCTGCCGCTCGACCTGCCGGTGGGCGCGCTGTACGACCTGTCGGGCTTCGTCGTGCGCGACAACTTCGGCATCAGCGCCGCCGTGCCCGCGTCCGACCACGCACTGGCGCCCGGCGCGCCGTGGCGCATGTTCGAGCTGGGCACGCGCGG
>JANNBZ010000410.1:0-4173 GCA_031386065.1 Burkholderiales bacterium | reverse complement strand
ATCATTTCGCCGAGCGAGGCGTTCTTGCCGCCCACCGACTCGACGTCGGTCATTCTCAGTTGTTCAAACGGCACGACCAGGGCGGTCGCCAGGTTGAGGGTTGACATGGTGAAGCTCCGTGAGGTTGAAAAACCGGGGCGTCACTTTGCTTCGAACGGCGGCCCGAGCGTGGCTCAGAGGGCGGGCGGTGGTGTTCCAAGATCGCTTCACGCGCACACGCCGATCCGGCGGCGATGGGGTGAAGGCGTGGGCTGGGGTTCACGGCGAAGGAAAGGAAGCTGCCGGACGATTCTACGGGGTCGACTGCCTATGATGTGGCCTTGCGCAATTTCATCGCCGGGGCCGCGTCATGCCGAATCGCACCGTGTTCTTTGTCTCCGACGGCACCGGCATCACGGCCGAAACCTTCGGCAATTCCATCCTCGCCCAGTTCGCCGCCAAGCCGCACCATGTGCGCCGGCCGTTCATCGACACCGGCGACAAGGCCTATCAGGTGGTGCGCGAAATCAATCACACGGCCGAGGCGGAAGGCAAGCGCCCGATCGTCTTCGTGACCCTCATCGACGCCGAGGTGCGCAACATCGTGAAGGAGCACAGCAAGGGGCTTGTGCTGGACATGTTCAACACCTTCATCGAACCGCTGGAGGCCGAGTTCGGCATGACGTCGAACCACCGCGTGGGCCGCTTCACCGACGTCTCGAAAAGTCAGGAGTACACCGATCGCATCGAGGCCATCAACTTCTCGCTGGCGCACGACGACGGGCAGTCGGCGAAGAACCTGGCGCATGCCGACGTGATCCTGGTCGGCGTGAGCCGCAGCGGCAAGACGCCGACATCCATTTACCTGGCGATGCAGCACGGCATCAAGGCGGCCAACTACCCGTTGATCCCGGAAGACTTCGACCGCGGGCAGATTCCGTCGACGCTGGCGCCGTTCAAGAAAAAGTGTTTCGGGCTGACCATCGACCCGGATCGGTTGAACCAGATTCGCCACGAGCGGCGGCCGAACAGCAAGTACGCGTCGATCGAGAACTGCCGCCACGAAGTGAACGAAGCCGAGGCAATGATGCGCCGCGAAGGCATTGCCTGGCTGTCGTCTACGCACAAGTCGATCGAGGAGATCGCGACCACGATCCTGCGCGACCTGCGGCCGGATCGGCTGATGTATTGAACCTGCCCGACCGCGCAGCGGCCGGACGGGCTTCAGCGCCGCTGGCTCAGCGCTTCATGCGTCTGCTAAGCGCACCCAGCATCATCGCGCCGCCCAGCATCAGCGCCCAGGTCTGCGGCTCGGGCACGGGGGTTTGCACGAAGTTGTCGAGGTGCGCCAGCGCCGATGTGGTGCCGTTGGTCAGGGCCAGGCGAATCTCGGTCTTGTAAGCATTGCCCAGCGTCTGCGCAAAGCTGACCACCGGGCCGCTCTCTTGAACCCAGCCGTTCGCCACGGCCAGCGCGTCGGACCAGCTTGGATCGAAGGCCACGGCGTAGTGGGTCCAGGTGTTGTACTGGTCGAAGGGGCCGGTCAGCGCAAAGCGCCAGCCGTTGAAGGTGGCGTCCTGGAACCGATAGCGCAACCAGACGTCGCTGAACTTGCCTTCGTTCAACTGCAGATCGAACGACACGATCCACGGGCTGCCGGTGAAGCTGCCTCGGGTTTCAGGCACAGCGCCCGAGGTGTAGCCAATGTCGAAACTGGCCAGCGTGGAATCGAACCTCGTGGCCAGCGACCCCGCCGGGTTGCCGACGCCTGCATCGTGGACGACAACACTGCTGATGGTGTTGGATTCCCAGCCCTCGGTGGTGACACCGCTCCAGGTCTGGGAATAGGCCGACGCGGCCTGGGCGCCGGGCGCCAGCAACAACAGCAAGGTGCCAGCGACAAGCGCGCTGCGAAGCGATGAATTGAGCGTTCTCATGAACGAATCTCCGTGGCCGATTGAGAAGCGGCCATGGTGAGCGCGAGCGACGCGCTGTCCCATCCCTAAGACGGCGACCCTAGCCCCCCAACTTTGCGCGTTGGCGCGCCGATTCGTACAGGCACACCGCCGCCGCAGCGGCCACGTTCAGCGACTCTTCGCCGCCCGGCTGCGGGATGCGCAGCGCGATGTCGCAGCGCCGGCGCAGGCTGTCGGACATGCCCTGCCCTTCCTGGCCCAGCACCCAGGCACAAGGCCACGGCAAGGCATGCTCGTGGATCGCCTGCGCCGCGTGCGAGCTGGTGGCGATCAGCGGCACCCGCAGCGCATCCAGCACCGCCTCGTCGGCCGCCTCGACCAGGTTGAGCGCGAAGTGCGCGCCCATGCCGGCGCGCAGCACCTTGGCCGACCACAGCGCCGCAGTGCCCTTGAGGGCGATGACCTGGCTGAAGCCGAAGGCAGCGGCACTGCGCAGCACGGCGCCCACGTTGCCGGCGTCCTGCAGCCGGTCGAGTACCACGCTGGGTACATCGACCTTCAACTCGCCCGCGCCACCCCACGCGACGACGAAGCCCAGCGGCACCGGCGATTCGAGCCCGCCGATTCCCTTCATCAGCGCTGCCGGCAGCACCGTCACCGCGTCGGCCTGTTCGGCCAGTGTGCGCAGCTCGGCGCGGCCCCAGGCCTCGCCGGTGATCAACGCCTGTGCCGGGCGGCCACCGCTCGCCAGGAAGGCGCTGCACAAGTGGTCGCCGGCCAGCCACACAATGCCCTGCTTGCGGTAGCCGGCGGGGTCGGCGCTGAGCTTGCGCAGGCGCAGCAGCAGCGGGTTGTCAGCCGAGGTGATGGTCTTGACGGGCGTCATTTGGCGTCGCTCGTCAACACCTCGCGCACCGGCGCGAAGCTGCGTCGATGGTGCGCGCAGGCGCCGTGTTCGCGCAGCGCGGCCAGATGCAATGCCGTCGGGTAGCCCTTGTGCGCGTCGAAGCCGTATTGCGGGTGCGCTTCGTGCAGCGCCATGCACAGCCGGTCGCGATGCACCTTGGCCAGAATGGACGCCGCCGCGATGGCGCGCACCTTGGCATCGCCCTTGACGATGGCGTGCGCCGGCATGCCCAGCTCGGGCAGGCGGTTGCCGTCGACCAGCACCCGGTGCGGCCGCAACCGCAGGCCTTCGATGGCCCGGCGCATCGCCAGCAGCGTGGCCTGCAGGATGTTGAGTCGGTCGATCTCTTCGACGCTGGCCAGCGCGATGCTGCAGCACAGTGCCTTGCCCCGAATCTCGTCGAACAGCCGCTCGCGCGTGCGCGGGCCGAGTTGCTTGGAATCGTTCAGCCCCTTGATCGGGTTCAGGTCGTCGAGCATCACCGCCGCCGCCACCACCGGCCCGGCCAGCGGGCCCCGACCGGCTTCATCGACGCCGGCGATCAGGCCGCGCAGGTCGACGCCCAGGCCGAGTCGCTCAAGCGCCGAGAATCTTTTCAATCGCATGGCTGGCCGCCTGCGCGGTGTTGCGCCGCAGGCTGTGGTGAAGCGCCTCGAAGCGCGGCGTCAGCGCGGCGCGCGCCGGTGCGTCGTCGAGCCACTTGAAAGCGGCTGCGGCCAGCGCTGCTGGCGTGGCGGCGTCCTGCAGCAACTCGGGAACCACGAAGTCGTTCAACAGGATGTTCGGCAGGCCGACCCACGGTTGGTACTTCATGCGTTTCATCATCTGCCAGCTCAGCCAGTGCATGGTGTAGGTGATGACCATCGGCCGCTTGAACAGCGCCGCCTCCAGCGTGGCGGTGCCGCTGGCCACCAGGGCCACATCACATGCCGCCAGCGCCTCGTGCGAGCGGCCGTCGAGCAAGCTGATGGGCGCGCTGGCTGCCAGCTGCTGGCGCAGCGGCTCGACCAGCCCGCGCAGGCCCGGCACCACCGGCAACACGAAGCGCAGCTGCGGACGCTGTCGGTGCATCTCGGCAGCGGCGGCCAGCAGGCCGGGCGCGATGCACGCGATCTCGGAGCGGCGACTGCCGGGCAGCAAGGCCACCACCGTGCTGTCGCTGGCCAGGCCCAACGCGGCGCGGCTGGCAGCGCGCGGCACCTCGAGCGGAATCGCATCGGCCAGCGGGTGGCCGACAAAGGTGGCCGCCACGCCGTGCGCTTCGTACAGCGCGGGCTCGAACGGAAACAGGCACAGCACGTGGTCGACCGATTCGCGAATGCGCTCGACCCGCTTGCCGCGCCAGGCCCAGATCGACGGGCCGACGAAGTG
>JANNBZ010000402.1:0-5071 GCA_031386065.1 Burkholderiales bacterium | reverse complement strand
GCGGTTTTCTTTTTCACCGGCAGGCCGAGCTTGGTGAACAAAATCTCGCCGATCTGTTTCGGTGAACCCATGTTGAACGGTTGGCCCGCAAGTTCATGCGCCTCGCGTTCCAGCGCCACCATGCGCTCGCCGAGCTGCTGGCTTTGCACGGCCAGCACAGAAGGATCGATCAGCACGCCGGTGCGCTCGATGCGTTGCAGCAGCAGCGCCACCGGCATCTCGATGTGCTCGTACACATAGCGCAGACCGGCCTGCGCTGCGATCTGCGGCCACAGCGCGCGGTGTACGTCCAGCGTCATGTCGCTGTCCTCGCACGAATACTCGGCCGCCTTGCCAACCTCGACCTGCGCGAACGAAATCTGGTGCACGCCCTTGCCGCACAGGTCTTCGTAGCTGAGGCCTTTGCGACCCAGGTGGCGCTGCGCCAGGCTCTCCAGGCTGTGCGGCTTGTGGGCTTCGAGCACATAGCTTTGCAGCAGCGTGTCGTGCACATAGCCGCGCACCTGCACACCGGCGTTTTGCAGCACGTGGGTGTCGTACTTGATGTTCTGGCCGAGCTTGGGCGCGGCCGGGTTTTCAAGCCACGGGCGCAGGCGATTCAACACCACGTCGACCGGCAGTTGATCGGGCGCGCCGGCGTAGCTGTGGCGCAGCGGAATGTAGGCGCCCTCGCCGGGCTGGGTGCTGAGCGAGATGCCGACCAACTGCGCCACCATGGCGTCGAGCGAATCGGTTTCGGTGTCCAGCGCAGTCAGCGACGCGGCTTCGATTTTTGCGACCCACGCATCGAGCCGATCCAGCGTGAGGAGGGTCTCGTAATTGGCGTTGACGCTGCGCTCAACCAGCGGCGTCTCGGCAGCAGGCTCGGCGAACAGGTCGGTGTTGTTCGACACTGCGCCGCCGGCCGGTATCGGCATCTCGACCGGCGCCGCTGGCGCCACGCCCAACGCCGATTCCAGGTCGCGCTTCCACGACTTGAAACCGAAGCGTTCGTAGAAGGCCAGCAGCGCCGTCTGGTCGACCGGCTTCAGGTCCAGCGCGTCCAGCGAAGGCCAGCCGGGCACGTGGTCGCTGAGGTCGCAGTCGGTCACCACGGTGACCAGCCGGCGGCCGGTGGGCAGCCAGTCCAGCGCCTTGCGCAGGTTCTCGCCGACGGCGCCCTTGATGCTGTCGGCCGCGTCGATCACGCCTTGTAATGATCCGTGTTCGGCAATCCATTTCGCAGCCGTCTTCGGGCCGACTTTTTCAACGCCGGGTACGTTGTCGACCACGTCGCCCACCAGCGTCAGGTAGTCGATGATGCGGTCCGGCGGAACCCCGAATTTTTCCATCACGCCGTTCACGTCGAGCCGCTCGTTGCTCATGGTGTTGATCAGGCTGACGTGTTCATTCACCTGTTGCGCCATGTCCTTGTCGCCGGTGGACACCACCACGCGGTAGCCGGCTTCGGTGGCCACGCGCGCCAGCGTGCCGATGGCGTCGTCGGCCTCGATGCCGGGCACGGTCAGCGTCGGCCAGCCCAGCAGTTGCACCACCTCGTGAATGGGCGCGATCTGCTGCACCAGCGCCTCGGGCATGGCCGAGCGCGTGGCCTTGTATTGCGGATACCAATCGTCGCGAAAAGTCGGGCCCTTGGCGTCGAACACGCACACCGCGTGTTCGGACTTCACTTGCTCGCGCAGCCGCTTCATCATCGCCACCATGCCGTGGATGGCGCCGGTGGGCACGTTGGCCGGTCCGCGCAGGTCGGGCAAGGCGTGAAACGCGCGGTACAGGTAGCTGGAACCGTCGACCAGCAGCAGGGTTTTTTCACTCATCCAGTCATTGTGGCGCAGCCGCCTAAAATGTCCTGATGAAACCGATGCTCAGCGTGGCCCTCATCCTTGCCTGCAGCGCAGGCCTGCCCTGTGTGGCGCAGACCACGCCGGCGCCCGCCAGCGCGAGGCCCGAGGCAGAACCCAACGTCAAGCGCACGGTGATCGAAGACGACGGTGCGCGCATCGACGAACTGAAGGTGCGCGGCCACACGCAGCGCATCAGCGTGACACCCAAGGTCGGCCCGAAGCGCGGCTACGAAATCATCACCGGCGACGGCTCGCGCGACCTGGGCGACGGCGCCAACACCTCGCGCGGCGCAGCCGGCAAGCGGGTCTGGAACGTGCTGTCGTTCTGATCCTCGCAAGCAGTTCCGCACAAATTCCGACATGGCTGTCTACACCGAGGTGTCGTTCGACGAGGCGGCTGCGTTCGTCCGCCCGCTGAACATCGGCGAGTTGACCGCGCTCGATGCCTGCGCCGGCGGCATCGAGAACACCAACTACTTCGCCGACACCACGCAGGGCCGCTATGTGCTGACGCTGTTCGAGCGGCTCACCTTCGAGCAACTGCCGTTCTACCTGCACTTGATGAAGCACCTGGCGCAGCGCGGCATCCCGGTGCCCGACCCGCAGGCCGACGCCTCGGGCGCGCTGCTGCTGGCGCTGAAGGGAAAACCGGCGGCACTGGTGAACCGGCTGCGCGGGCGTCACCACCTGGCGCCCGACACGCGCGACTGTGCGCGGGTGGGCGAGGTGCTGGCCCGCATGCACCTAGCGGGCGCCGACTTTGCGCTGCACCAGCCCAACCTGCGCGGGCTGGCGTGGTGGACTGAAACCGTGCCGGTGGTGTTGCCGCACCTCACCGCGCCGCAGGCCGAACTGATGAGTACTGAGCTGGCGCTGGCGCAGCAGGTGGGCGCGTCCGCAGCCCACGCGGCGCTGCCGCGCGGCGCCATTCATGCCGACCTGTTCCGCGACAACGTGATGTTCGATGCCGGCGAGCTGACTGGCGTCTTCGACTTCTACTTCGCCGGCGTCGACAGCCTGCTGTTCGACGTGGCGGTGTGCCTGAACGACTGGTGCATCGACCTCGCCTCGGGCGCGCTGGTCGAAGCGCGCGCCGAGGCCTTCGTCGCCGCCTACGACAACGTGCGCCGCTTCAGCAACGACGAATTGCGGCTGCTGCCGGTGCTGATGCGCAACGCGGCGCTGCGCTTCTGGATTTCGCGCCTGTGGGACGTG
Organism: Burkholderiales bacterium; assembly: GCA_031386065.1. Classification (GTDB taxonomy): domain Bacteria; phylum Pseudomonadota; class Gammaproteobacteria; order Burkholderiales; family Burkholderiaceae_C; genus JANYJJ01. Next base: position 2,012 of record JANNBZ010000402.1, on the reverse strand, counting down.
CACCTGCCGCGCGACGCCAGCCTGCTGACAGCGCACGACCCGACGCACTTCGAGCGCGTGTTGCGCCAGCGGGCCACGCAGCCCTGGCACTACGTTCGCGGCGCCGCCGCGGTCACCGCGTGAAGCTGCGCCTGGTCCGTGCGCGCCAGGGCGCGCTGTGGGTGCGCAACGGGTTTCGCATCTTCTTTCGCCGGCCGATGGCGTTCGCGGTGTTGTTCGCGAGCTTCCTGTTCGGCGCCTTGGTGGTGCTGATGCTGCCGCTGGTCGGGTCGGTGTTGCTGCTGGTGGCACTGCCGCTGGTCACGCTGGGCTTCATGATCGCCACCCAGGTGGCGCTGAAGGGCGGCTTTCCGCTGCCCACGGTCTACCTGCAGCCGCTGCGGGTCAACGCGCCGCGCCGCATGGCGATGCTGAAGCTGGGCCTGGTCTACGCAGCCGCCACCTTCGCGATCCTGTGGCTGGCCGATCTGGTGGACGGCGGCAAGTTCGAGGCGCTGCAAGACCTGATGGCCAACAGCAAGACGCCGGTCGAAGAGATTCGCGAGCGCCTGCTCGACGGCCAGTTGCAGGCCGGGCTGGCGGTGCGGCTGGGCCTGGCGTCGCTGCTGTCGCTGCCGTTCTGGCATGCGCCGGCTTTGATCCACTGGGGTTCGCAGGGCTGGGGCCAGTCGCTGTTCTTCAGCGCCATGGCCTGTTGGCGCAACAAGGGCGCGTTCGCGGTCTACGGACTCACCTGGACCGCGGTGGTGATGCTGTTCGGTGTGCTGGTGAACCTGGTGTTCGGCCTGCTGGGCCAGCCGCAGATGATGGCGGTGGCGGCCATGCCCGCAGGGCTGATGTTCTCGACCGTTTTCTATGCGTCGCTGTTCTTCACGTTCGCCGATTGCTTCGAGCAGGCGCCGAAGGCAGATGCCGTCGACGGTGCGGCCGTGCTGCCGGACAGCCCGACCGACCGCGTGTGACCGGCGGGCAGCCCCGACAACAACGCTCTGCGTCAGTCCATGTACTCGTCGTACTGCCGCGTCCGGTAGTCGGCCAGGCTGTCCCACGGCGCCGCAGCGCCCGCTGCCGGAGGGCGCAACTGCACGCTGACGCGACGTGAAACGCTGCCGTCGTCGCGCTTCGATTCCACCTGCATCGCCAGTTGGTTCGCTTCCGACCACAGCACGCGGTGCGACCAGCCCTGGCTGCGCTCGACACGCCACTGCCCGGCCGGCGTGGCGGGCCCGTCGGTCTTCATCGGCTTGACGACTGCCGCCGGCACGATGGAGCCGGCAGCGTCGGCGCGGCCGTCGAACGAGACGCTGGCGAACTCGGCCTTCGGCACCGCGACGACCACCTTGTGCTCGCGGTCGACCAGCTTCAGTTCCACCTCGCCGCGCGGGCCACTGCGCAGCCAGCGCGCCGCGGTTTCGGCGTTCAGGTGCTTGTGGCCCGCGTGCGGGTTCGCGCTCTGGCTGGCATGGCGGTGCTCAGGCAGCACGCGTTCGGTCCAGACCTGGTCGCCGCGCCGCACCAGCCGCTCCTGCCAGGTGTCGGTGCGCGTCACGCCCGATGGCATCACCTGCCGGGTTTCGTAGCTCACGAGTGCATCGATGTCGGGCGGCGGCGCAGCATGCGCGGCGCCTGCCGCGAACAGCAGCCACGCCGAGGCGACAAGCGCGACGCGGGCAGGCGGGGCGCGGTGAAGTGTTTGTGCGATCACGTCAATACCCCGCCGCTGCCTTGACCAGGCTGAACACGCGCGTGTTGTCGAGCGTGCCCTTGAAGGTCTTGCTGGCGGGGCCAGCGCCGTCGGCGAACAGCATCACGTCGCCACCGCCGTGGGTTTCCGAGCCGGGGTTGCCGCGCCGGATGGCCACCTCTTGCAGGTAGTCCTTGCCGGCCATCACGGCGGGGTCGACGTTGGCGCGCACGTCGACCCGGTTCGAGCCGTTGCCGAACACCAGCGTGCTGTAGCTGACACCGTTCGCATCGGTGCTGGGCTTGCCGCTGGCGTAGTTGATGTTGGG
>JANNBZ010000354.1:0-2469 GCA_031386065.1 Burkholderiales bacterium | reverse complement strand
CATCGGCCTGATCAACTCGCTGGCGCTGTACGCGCAACTCAACGAATACGGCTTCCTGGAAACGCCGTACCGGCGCGTGGCCGATGGCAAGGTGACGATGCAGATCGACTACCTGTCGGCCATCGAAGAAGGCAAGTACGTGATCGCGCAGGCCAGCGCCACGCTCGACAAGGACGGCAAGCTGATCGACGAGCTGGTCAGCGCGCGCGACAACGGCGAGTCGATTTTGACCTCGGCCGAGCGCATCCAGTACATGGACGTGGCGCCGACGCAGATCGTCTCGGTGGCCGCTTCGCTGGTGCCGTTCCTGGAGCACGACGACGCGAACCGTGCGCTGATGGGCGCCAACATGCAGCGCCAGGCCGTGCCCACCCTGCGTCCTGAAAAGGCGCTGGTCGGAACCGGTGTCGAACGCGTGGCCGCGAAGGACTCGGGCACCGTGGTGGCGGCACGCCGCGGCGGCATCGTCGACTACGTGGACACCAACCGCATCGTGATCCGCGTCAACGACAAGGAAACGGTGGCGGGTGAAGTCGGCGTCGACATCTACAACCTCATCAAGTATCAGCGTTCCAACCAGAACACCAACATCCACCAGCGCCCGATCGTCAAGCGCGGCGACAAGGTGGAGGCCGAGGACATCATTGCCGACGGCGCCTCGACCGACATCGGTGAGCTGGCCCTGGGCCAGAACATGCTGGTCGCGTTCATGCCCTGGAACGGCTACAACTTCGAGGACTCCATCCTCATCAGCGAACGGGTGATCGCCGACGACCGCTACACCTCGATCCACATCGAGGAACTGGTGGTGATGGCGCGCGACACCAAGCTGGGCTCTGAAGAAATCACCCGCGACATCCCGAACCTGAGCGAGCAGCAACTGGCGCGGCTGGACGAATCGGGCATCGTCTATGTGGGTGCCGAAGTGAACCCCGGCGACACGCTGGTGGGCAAGGTCACGCCGAAGGGCGAGACCACGCTGACCCCTGAAGAGAAGCTGCTGCGCGCGATTTTCGGCGAGAAGGCTTCGGACGTGAAAGACACCTCGCTGCGTGTCGATCAGGGCACCAACGGCACGGTGATCGACGTGCAGGTGTTCACCCGCGAAGGCATCGTGCGCGACAAGCGCGCCCAGCAAATCATCGACGATGAGCTGAAGCGCTACCGCCTCGACCTGAACGACCAGTTGCGCATCGTCGAGGCCGACGCCTTCGACCGGATCGAGAAGCTGCTCAACGGCAAGATTGCCAACGGCGGGCCGCAAAAAATCGCCAAGGGCACGGCCATCGACAAGGCCTATCTGGCCAGTGTCGAGAAGTACCACTGGTTCGATATTCGTCCGGCTGAAGACGAGATTGCCAACCAGCTGGAAAGCATCAAGAACTCGCTCGAGCAGACGCGCCACAGCTTCGACCTCGCGTTCGAAGAGAAGCGCAAGAAGCTCACCCAGGGCGACGAGCTGCCGGCCGGCGTGCTGAAGATGGTCAAGGTCTACCTGGCCGTCAAGCGTCGGCTGCAGCCGGGCGACAAGATGGCCGGACGCCACGGCAACAAGGGCGTCGTGTCGAAGATCGCGCCGGTCGAAGACATGCCCTACATGGCCGACGGCACGCCGTGCGACATCGTGCTGAACCCGCTGGGCGTGCCTTCGCGCATGAACGTCGGGCAGGTGCTGGAAGTGCACCTGGGCTGGGCCGGCAAGGGCATCGGCCAGCGCATCGCCAGCATGCTGCACGAGCAGGTCAAGGTGGCCGAGCTGCGCAAGTTCCTCGACGAGCTGTACAACAAGTCGGGCGGCAAGACCGAGCGTCTCGACCACCTGAGCGACGCCGAAATCCTGGAAATGTCGGCTAACCTGACCAACGGCGTGCCATTCGCGACGCCGGTGTTCGACGGTGCGGCGGAAGAAGAAATTCGCGGCATGTTGAAGCTGGCGTATCCGGACGACATCGCCAAGGCCAAGGGTCTCACGGCCACTCGCACCCAGGCCACGCTGCACGACGGCCGCACCGGGGACGCCTTCGAGCGCCCGGTGACCATCGGCTACATGCACGTGCTGAAGCTGCACCACCTGGTGGACGACAAGATGCACGCCCGCTCGACCGGTCCGTACAGCCTGGTCACACAGCAACCGCTGGGCGGCAAGGCGCAGTTCGGTGGCCAGCGCTTCGGCGAGATGGAAGTGTGGGCACTCGAAGCCTATGGCGCGAGCTACGTGCTGCAGGAAATGCTGACGGTCAAGTCCGACGACGTGAACGGGCGCACCAAGGTGTACGAGAGCATCGTCAAGGGCGAGCACGCCATCGAAGCCGGCATGCCGGAATCGTTCAACGTGCTGGTGAAGGAAATTCGTTCGCTCGGTATCGACATTGAGCTCGAGCGCAACTAAAGGAGCAGATGCATGAAGGGTTTACTCGATCTATTCAAGCAATTCACGCCCGACGAACACTTCGATGCGATCCGCATCGG
>JANNBZ010000341.1:0-27572 GCA_031386065.1 Burkholderiales bacterium | reverse complement strand
AACGTGCCGTTTTACAGCTTCAAGGATGTCAGCTTCAAGCGAACCGTGCCCTTCATCGTGATCGTTGCCATCGCATTGGCCATCGCCCTGATCAACGTGCATCCGCCGCTGGTCCTGTTCGCACTCTTCGTGATTTACGGCACCTCGGGGTACGCCGTGTACGTGTGGAAGAGGGCCAAGGGAAAGCCGGTCAGCATGATCGCGATGTCGACCGACGAGCCCGACGAGCAGGGGCTGCATCGATGAGCGCGTGCTACATTCCGGCCATGACGATCTTGAACCAACTCACGCTAGTGCTGCCCCTAGAGGTTTTACGGGTGCGCTGATCGTCCACGTCCAAACGTTTTCGTCTCAACGGCCCGCATGCAACCCGCAGCGGGCCGTTTTGCTTTTGTGGCCGCATGAATCCGTTGCCGGATTCGAATCTTCACGGAGTTCCTCATGACCGACAAATTGATCATCTTCGACACCACCTTGCGCGACGGCGAACAGTCTCCCGGTGCTTCCATGACCAAGGATGAAAAGCTGCGTATTGCGCGTCAGCTCGAACGCCTGAAGGTCGACGTGATCGAAGCCGGTTTCGCGGCCTCGTCCAACGGCGACTTCGAAGCGGTGAAGGCGATTGCCCACGCGATCAAGGACAGCACCGTCTGCTCGCTGGCGCGCGCCAACGACCGCGACATTTCCCGCGCCGCCGAAGCCTTGGCGGGCGGTGCCTCCACGCGCATTCACCTGTTCCTCGCGACCAGTGCGCTGCACATGGAAAAGAAGCTGCGCATGACGCCCGACCAGGTGTTCGAGCAGGCGCGGCTGTCCACCCGATTTGCGCGCAACCTCAGCGGTGACGTTGAGTTTTCGCCGGAAGACGGTTATCGCTCGGACCCCGATTTCCTGTGTCGGGTGCTGGAAGCCGTGATTGCCGAGGGCGCCACCACCATCAACATCCCAGACACCGTGGGCTACGCGGTGCCCGAGCTGTACGGGCAGTTCATTCTCGACCTGCGCCAGCGCATCCCGAATGCCGACAAGGCGATCTGGTCGGTGCATTGCCACAACGACCTCGGCATGGCGGTTGCCAACTCATTGGCTGGTGTGATGATCGGTGGCGCGCGGCAGGTCGAGTGCACCATCAACGGTCTGGGTGAACGTGCGGGCAACTGCTCGCTCGAAGAAGTGGTGATGGCGGTGAAGACGCGGCGCGACTACTTCAAGCTCGACCTCGACATCGACATCTCGCACATCGTCGCGGCCTCGCGCCTGGTGTCGCAGACCACCGGCTTCGTGGTGCAACCGAACAAGGCGGTGGTCGGTGCGAACGCGTTTGCACATGCGTCGGGCATTCACCAGGACGGCGTGCTGAAGGCGCGCGACACCTACGAAATCATGCGGGCGGAAGACGTGGGCTGGGCCGCCAACAAAATCGTGCTGGGCAAGCTGTCGGGCCGCAACGCCTTCAAACAGCGCCTGAACGAGTTGGGGATCGACATGGAATCCGAGGCCGAAATCAATGCCGCCTTCGCGAAGTTCAAGGAACTGGCCGACCGCAAGAGTGAGATCTTCGACGAGGACATCGTGGCGCTGGTCATGGACGAGTCGGTGACCGCCGAACACGAGCACTACCGGCTGCTGGCGTTGTCGCAGCACTCCGAGATGGGGGAGCGCCCTCAAGCGAAGGTGGCGTTCGCCGCAGGCCTGGTCGAACACCACGCCGAGAGCGATGGCAACGGTCCGGTCGACGCCAGCCTGAAGGCGATCGAATCGAAGCTGCAAAGTGGGGCTGAGATGCTGCTCTATTCGGTCAATGCCATCACGTCGGGCAGCACAGAATCGCAAGGCGAGGTGACGGTTCGGTTACAGCACGGGGGGCGGGTCGTGAACGGCGTGGGTGCCGATCCGGACATCGTCGTCGCGTCCGCCAAAGCCTACCTCGCGGCGTTGAACAAATTGCACAGCAAGATCGAGCGCGTTGCCGCCCAGGGCTGAGGTTCGTGACATTCCTGACGAATCCCTCGCAGTGACTTGAGGAAAAGCGCGCAAGTTTTTGATCTTGTGCGCTTTTTTTCTTTCACCTACACTCGCGACCAGCGCGAACACCGGGGCGATTTGTGACTATTTTCAAGAATCTGTTGGCCGTTGGCCTGACGGCGATGCTGTTGGGAGTCGGGCTTGGCAACAGCGCCTCCGCCGCGACGCCGAAAGTCACAAAGGAGTCGTTGCATGCCGCCAAGGTGAAGCCAGGCGTGGCATCCAAGCAATTGGCAAGTCGGCATGGCAAGCGTGTGGTGAAGGTCTCGATGGTCAGGCTGCAGCCCGAGCGGCCTTCCTTTGGCCAGGTCTACGGCCTGCACGCCACCACCGACGAGCTCGACCTGAAATCCAGCGTGGCGCTGGTGCTGGACCAGGACACGAATGAAGTCTTGTTCAGCAAGAACTCGCAGGCCGTGCTACCGATTGCATCGATCACCAAGTTGATGACCGCCGTGGTGGTGGCCGAAGCCAAGCTGCCGCTCGACGAAGTGTTGACCGTCACGCAAGACGACGTCGACACCGAGAAGGGCAGCCGCTCACGCTTGAAGGTCGGCACCCAGCTGACCCGCGAAGAGATGCTTCACCTCGCGCTGATGTCGTCCGAGAACCGGGCCGCGCACGCCTTGGGGCGCAGTCACCCGGGCGGCCTCGCTGTATTCGTCGCCTCGATGAACCGCAAGGCGGCCGAACTGGGCATGCGGGACACGAAATACGTCGAGCCCACGGGGCTGTCCAGTCTCAACCAATCGAGTGCGCGGGACCTCGCCACGCTGGTGAATGCGGCGCACCAACACCGGATCATCCGTGAGCTTTCTACCTCGCCCGAGTACCAGGTGGCGGTGGGAAGCAGGCAACTGCAGTTCCGCAACACGAACATGCTGGTGCGCAGCCCATCGTGGGACATCGGCCTGCAGAAGACCGGCTACATCTCCGAGGCGGGGCGCTGCCTGGTGATGCAGGCCAAGATGGCGGGACGCCACTTGATCATGGTGTTCCTCGACTCAAGTGGAAAGTACTCACGCTTGGGCGACGCAGAACGCGTTCGCAAGTGGATCACCGAAGCGGCGCCCGCCGCACATCCGCTGGCCGCTCTGCCGAAGGTCACGTCCTGACCGATGGCTGCTTGCGAAGGGCCGCGCTCAGGCCTTGACGCGGTGACCCAAGGCTGAAGAAATCTGCGCCGCCGTGGCTTTCAGGCGCGGCAGCCAGGCTTCTTCCAGCCGGTCGGCAGGCGACGAAATGGACAGGCCGGCAATCAGGCGTCCCTGGTCGTCCAAAATCTCCGCCGCCATGCAACGCACGCCGAGTTCCAGCTCTTCGTCGTCCCTTGCCGTTCCGTACTGCAGAACCTTGGCCAATTCGCGTTCCAGGGTGGGCAGGTCGGTGATGCTGTTGCGGGTGTGGCCTGCCAAGCCGGTTCGCGTGGCATAGGCCCGTACGCGCTGAAGGTCGTCATGGGCGAGAAACAGCTTGCCTACCGACGTCAGGTGCAGCGGTGCACGCCCGCCTATGGCGCGCACCACTTGCATCCCGGAGCGCTCGCTGTAGGTTCGTTCGATGTAGACAATCTCGTCGCCTTGGCGCATCGACAGGTTCACCGGCTGATGCGTCAGCTTGTGCAGGTCGCGCATCGGGCCGAGTGCGGCTTCGCGCACGTCGAGGCGCGCCTTGACGAGGTTGCCGAGTTCGAGCAAGCGCATTCCGAGCCGGTAGCTACCGGCAGCGGGGCGGTCGACGTAGCGGCCGATCGTCAGGTCATTCAGGATGCGGTGCGCGGTGGACGGGTGCAGCCCGGTCTGCTCGCTGATGGTCTTCAACGGAACCGGATCCTGGTACGACGCCAGCACGTCCAGCAGCGCAAAGCAACGTTCCAGCACCTGTATGGTGGGCGACTTGGCTTCCTGATTCTTCATGCTTTGATTTTCACCCAGATCGGCAATATTTTGTATGGCGAAATATAGGGCGGCTTGGCGGAATCGATGGCAAGTCGTGGCGCGCGCGGTGCGCGTTCTGCTGTTGGTGTTTCTTGGCGCGGCGTATGGGGACAGCGCAGTCGCCTCCACCGCAGAGAAGCCCGCGTCCGAGGGAGCCAGCAGCGCTGCAGCCGGCAGTCCAGCGGCGACGCCGGTGATGCCGCCGGCGTCCGCCCCGCCGGAGCGAGCCTGGGTCAGTGTGCCGCGCACGGTGGGTCGCCTGACGGCGGCCGACATCGGGTTGGTGATCAACACCGGCGATCCGTACTCGGTCGAAGTTGGCGAGTTCTACATCAACGCCCGCAAGCTGTCCGCTGCCCAAGTGCTGCGCGTTGAACTGCCCGTCAAGCCGGTGCTGACGGCCGAAGAGTTCTCTGCGCTCGCAGGCAAGATCGACGCGCATTTCGGCGCGCGAGCCCAGGCCTTGGCGCTTGCCTGGACGCTGCCCTACGCCGTCGGCTGCAACTCGATCACCGGCGCGCTGGCGCTGGGCTACGACGCGACGCTGTGCGCCCAGTCGTGCGCGCCGTCGCGCCCATCACGCTACTTCAACACGGCCACAGTCAAACCCTTCACTGAGCTCAAGCTGCGCCCGTCCATGCTGCTGGCCGCGCGCGACGTGGCCGGCGCGAAAGCCCTGATCGAGCGTGGCGTGGCCTCGGACAGAACGCTGGGCTTGCGCGGCGCACCTGCGGTGCATGCGCATTACCTGATCACCAACGACCGCGTGCGCAGCGTGCGTGCCGCGCTGTTCCCGCCGCGCGGCCTGCTGCGGAAACAGGGCGTTGACGTGCACGTCGACACGCAGCAGGCGCTGGACGGCGCGTCGCGTCTGCTGCTGTACCAGACCGGACTCACGCGTGTCGACAAGCTCGACACGCTGGAGTGGGTGCCCGGCGCCGTGGCCGACCATCTGACATCGTTCGGCGGCCGGCTGGACGCTAAAGACGGGCAAATGAGCGTCGTCGAATGGATCAGCTCCGGCGCCACTGCGAGCTACGGCAGCGTGTCCGAGCCGTGCTCGCACCCGCAGAAGTTCCCGCATCCGCAGCTCTTGCTGCTGTACTACCTGCAAGGCGCGACGGTGCTCGAGGCGTACTGGAAAAGTGTCGCCTGGCCGCAGCAGGGCGTCTTCATCGGCGAGCCGCTGGCTGCGCCGTTCTCTCGGCGCTGAGGCCGCTCAGACGATGTTCTTTGCCGCCGCCAGACCTGAACGAACGGCACCCTCCAGCGTCGCGGGGTAGGGCCCGGCGATGTAGTCGCCGGCCGCATGAAGGTTGGCAGCAATGCGGCTCGCGGGTCGGCGCAGTGCCGGCGTGCAGCGAAACGTGGCGCGCTTTTCGGTCAGCACTTTCACCAACTGAAGCGGCCCGCGCAGGCTGGCCGACAACGTCGCGCGCGCCTGCCGCAACGTGGCCTCCACCGTGGCCTCGCTGCCGCGGTCGACCCACGGCCGCGCGCCGCTGACCACAAACGCCAGCAAGCCCACCGGACCACCGAGCGCGCCGAGGTCGAATACGAACTGGGCCGGCGCCTGCGTGGTGTCAGAGCGCAGCGACAACATGGCGCGGGGCAGTCGTGCGTCGGCGCTTTGCAGGTAGACGGTGACGATGGGCTCGTAGCGCAGCGCGGCGGCGGCCTGCGCCCATTCGTCGTTCACCGCTGCGACCAGGCGTGCAGCTTCACCGGGTGGTGTGGCCAGCACGACGTGCGAGAAATGCGCTTCGTCGACGCGCCAGCCGTCGTCGGACGGCACGATGCGGTCCATGCGGCGGCCAAGGTGAACATGGGCTCCGGCCTCGATCAACCATCGGCCTGCCGGCTCGGGCAGCAAGTCGCTCAGCCGCACTCGCGGCAGCAGCAGATCGGCCGAGCCCGGCCCGGCGAACAGCGCGTCGCGCAGCACGCGCAGGAACACCTCGGCGCTGGCCTCGGCCGACGGCGTGTTCAGCGCGGCAACGCACAGCGGCTCGATCAGATCGTCTCGAATCGAACGCGGCATTGCGGCCGTCAGTTCGGCCACCGTGAGCATCGGCGCGCAGCGAAAGCCTTTCAACATCCAGCCGCTGGCGTGAAACAGCAGCCGCAGCCTGTCTTGCCAGGCCCAGCCACGCTGCGCCAACACACCGCGCACGAACGCGCCGGCGGCACCGCCAGCGGGCAGCACCAGGCCCTGTTGGTCGGGGCCGACCAGGCTCAGCGGCGTGCGAAGGAAAGCCTGGGCGGTGTCGACGCCGACGCGCTGCATCAGGCCCAACGTCTCGGTATAGGCGCCTATCAGGATGTGCTGCCCGTTGTCGAGTTCGAAGCCGTCCACGTTCACGCGGCGCGCGCGTCCGCCCACTTGCGGCGCCATCTCGAATAGCGTGACATGGTGGCCCGCGAGCGTTGCTTCCACCGCAGCCGCCAGGCCTGCCCAGCCGCCGCCGATCACCGCCACACTGCGTGCCGGCACGCTCATCGGCCGCGCCAGTTGGTGCGCATCGCGATCCACAGTTTGCGCAGCGGCGTCAGCGAGGTGCGTTGGTGCAGCACCTGGAAATTGTCGGCCTCGATCTCGCGCAGCAACGTGCGGTAGATGTTGGCCATCATCAGACCGGGTTTCTGCGCCACGCGGTCTTGCTCGGGCAGCAGCGCGAAGGCCTCGTCGTAGCAGCGGTGCGCGCGCTCGGCCTGGAAGCGCATCAACGCCGTGAAGCGCTCGCTGTAGCCATGCGGTGCCGTGCGTGCGAGCACCTCGCTGGCCTTCACCTCGAAGCGCTGCAACTCCGACACCGGGAGGTAAATGCGACCGCGCCGCGCGTCGTCTCCAACGTCGCGAATGATGTTGGTCAGCTGCATGGCCAGGCCCAGCTTGTGCGCGTACAGCACGGTGGCTTCGCTGCTGCGGCCGAAGATGGTGGCAGCCACTTCCCCCACCACGCCGGCCACCAGATGGCAGTAACGCGCCAGGCCGGCGAAGTCGAGAAAGCGGGTCTGCTCCAGATCGATCTGGCAGCCTTCGATCACGGCCAGCAGGTGCGCTTCGCGGATGTTGAACGCCACGCTGTGCGGCATCAGCGCCTTCATCACCGGGTGGCTGGGCGACCCCGCGAACGCGCTGGCCACTTCCTTGCGCCACCAGGCCAGCTTGGTCGCGGCGACGCCCATGTCGAGCGTGTCGTCGACCACATCGTCGACCTCGCGGCAGAACGCATAGAACGCCGTGATGGCGGCCCGCCGCGTCGGCGGTAGGAACATGAAGGCGTAGTAGAAACTCGATCCGCTCTTGGCTGTCTTGTCTTGCACGTACTGCTCGGGCGTCATGTGGTCTCCTGCCTGACGGACAGCAGCGCGGGCCGCATCCGCAGTGCCCGCCACGCCATCACCGGCACGTCGAACCAATGCAGGCGCGGGCGCGCGGCAAGGGTGGCGTGGTTCATTTGCTCGATCCGTTCAAGAATGCGCAGGCCGCCTTGCACCACCAGCCGCAACTCCCATCCCGCGCGACCCGGGACGCGGTGAACCAGCGGCGCGCCGAACAACATCAGCTCGCGCGCCCACGCCACGGCGTCGGCGATCAATGCGCGCGCCTGCGGGCCGTCTTCGCGTGCCAGCAGCGCGCGCGGGGCCACGCCGCGCCGCGCGCAGTCGGTCAGCGGCAGGTAGAGGCGGCCGTTCGCGGTGTCCACCGACAGGTCCTGCCAGAAGTTCGTCAGTTGCAGCGCGGTGCAGATGGCGTCAGATTGGATCAGCGACGCTGCATCTTTCACGCCGTACAGGTGCAGCAACAAGCGACCTACCGGGTTGGCCGAGCGTCGGCAATAGTCGAGCAACTGCTCGCGGTCTGCGTACTCGTGCTCGACCACGTCTTGTTCGAAAGCGCTCAGCAAATCGTCCAGCAACGGCACCGGCAGGCGATGTTCATGCAGCGTTTTTGCCAGCGGCACAAACACCTCAGGCCAGCGGGCAGACGCAGCGCGGCCCGCATCGATGGCTTGCAAGTCGGCGCGGAGCGCGGCCAGCTCTGCGAGGCGCTGCGGCGATGTTGCGTTGCCTTCGTCGGCGATGTCGTCGGCGGTCCGCGCGAACCGGTAGATCGCGGTGATGGCAGGGCGCAGGTGCGGCGGGCACAGCACCGAAGCGACGGGGAAATTTTCGTAGTGGTTCACGCTCACGGTGCGCATTGTCCTTCGTGATTGGCTGCCCATCGGCCACAGCTTCCGCATCCCAACGTGTCAATTGACAATCCCACTGAGGGCCGCCTATATTACTGACCAGTCAGTCAGTTGACGGCCTATTCTGGCTTGGTCGTGACCCCATGCCGAGGTGATTCATGCGCATTTTCCTGAGCTTTGCCTTGCTGATCGGGTCGGCCCTGTCGGGATGTTCCAAGACCGAACCCGCACCCGAGCCGGTGCGCGCGGTACGCACCGTGATCGTCGGTTCCGACTCTGTCGGCGGCAGCTATGAATTTGCCGCCGAGGTGAAAGCCAGGACCGAATCGCGGCTCGGCTTTCGGGTCGGCGGCAAGATCGTGCGGCGTGACGCCGACCTCGGCGATTCCGTCAAACGCGGTCAGGTGCTGGCGCAACTCGATGCCCAGGATTTCAGGCTGGGACAAGACGCGGCACGCGCCGGCCTCGCGGCGGCGCAGGCCAACCACGACCAGTCGGTGGCCGACTACCGCCGGTTCAAGGAGTTGCGTGACCAGGGCTTCATCAGCTCGGCCGACCTGGAGCGGCGCGACACCACGCTGAAGGCGTCGCAAGCGCAACTCGACCAGGCCAAATCGCAGGCCAGCGTGCAGGGCAACCAGGCCGGCTACGCGGTGTTGACGGCCGACGCCAGTGGCGTGATCACCGGCATCGATGCCGACCCGGGCACGGTGGTCGCGGCCGGTTCGCCGGTGCTGCGGCTGGCGCACGACGGCCCGCGCGATCTGGTGTTTTCCGTGCCTGAAGACAAGGCCGGCTTGATCAAGGCGCTGGGCGCCCAGCCGGGCAGCTTCAAGGTGCGACTGTGGGGAGCAGCCGCCGAGTTGCTGCCCGCCACCTTGCGCGAAATCGCCGCCGCCGCCGACCCGGTGACGCGCACCTTCCTGGTCAAGGTCGACCTCGGCAGCGCCGCCTCGGCGGGCGTGCGCCTGGGCCAGACGGCCACCGTGGTGGTCGAACTGCCGAAGACCACCGGCGTGGTCAAGTTGCCGCTGTCGGCACTGAAGGAAGAGCAGGGCAGCAGCGTGGTGTGGGTGGTCGACCGAGCCAGCATGACGGTCAAGCCGGTGCCGGTTCAGCTGGCCGGGGCGGACGGCAACGAAGCCGTCATCACTGGCGGGCTCGCCCCCGGAGTCATCGTCGTCACCGCCGGCGTTCACGTGTTGAACCCGGGGCAGAAGGTGAAGCTGTATGTCGATCCGGGTGCGGCGTCCGGCGCTGGGTTCGGTGGGGCCAGCTCGGCCGTGCCGGTGACGGTCAAGTGAGCGGCCCGTCGGTGAGTGCCGCTGACGGCAGCCAGCCTGCGTCGAAAGCGTCGCGCTTCAACATCTCGAAGTGGGCCCTCGATCACCCGGCGCTGACCCGCTATCTGCTGCTGGTGTTCCTGGTGCTTGGCATGGCGGCCTACTTTCAGCTGGGCCAGGACGAAGACCCGCCGTTCACCTTCCGGGCGATGGTCGTGCGCGCCTACTGGCCTGGTGCTACCGCCCAGCAGGTGGCCGATCAAGTCACCGACAAGATCGAGAAGACGCTGCAGGAAGTGCCCTACGCCGACAAGATCCGCAGCTACTCCAAGCCCGGCGAAACGCAGATCATCTTTCAAGTGCGCGACTCGTCGCCACCCAAGGAGATGGCGCAGATCTGGTACAGCGTGCGCAAGAAGATCGGCGACATGCGCGGCACCCTGCCGGCGGGCGTGGTCGGGCCGTTCTTCAACGACGAGTTCGGCGATGTCTACGGCACGATTTATTCGTTGTCGGCCGACGGCTTCACGTACGAGGAGCTGAAAGAGCAGGCCGACCGCGTGCGCCAGCGCCTGCTGAAGGTGAAGGACGTCAACAAGGTCGAACTGTTCGGCGCGCAGGACGAAAAGATCTTCATCGAGATCTCGCAAAAACGCTTGGCGCAGCTCGGGCTCGACTTCAACCAGGTGCTGGCGCAGATCGGTCAGCAGAACGCGGTCGAATCGGCGGGCGCCATCACCGCGCCCACCGACACGCTGCAGGTGCGGGTCGCGGGCCAGTTCAATTCGATCGACGACCTGAAGGTGTTTTCCATTCGGGCCGGTGGCGCCAGCTTCAAGCTCGGTGACATCGCCGACATCAAGCGTGCCTACGTCGACCCGCCGCAAGTCAAGGTGCGTGACCAGGGACGCGAAGTGATCGCGCTGGGCATCTCGATGGCCCGAGGCGGCGACATCATCGCGCTGGGCAAGGCGCTGAAGACCACCTCTGACGCGATTCGCGCCGACCTGCCGGCCGGCATCGAGATGCAGCAGTTCCAGAACCAGTCGACCGTGGTCGGCCGCTCAGTGGGCGAGTTCGTCGGCGTGCTGATCGAAGCGGTGCTGATCGTGCTGGTGGTCAGCTTCGTCAGCCTCGGCCTGCACTTCAAGCCGGGCTCATGGAAGTTCACGATCGACTGGCGGCCCGGCATGGTGGTGGGCATCACGATCCCGCTGGTGCTGGCGATCACCTTCGTCACCATGTACTACTGGGGCGTGGGCCTGCACAAAATTTCGCTGGGCTCGCTGATCATCGCGCTCGGCCTGCTGGTCGACGACGCGATCATTGCGGTCGAGATGATGGTGCGCAAGCTCGAAGAGGGCTACGACAAGGTGAGCGCGGCCACCTTCGCCTACGACGCCACCGCGATGCCGATGTTGACCGGCACCCTGATCACCGCCGTCGGCTTCCTGCCCATCGGCCTGGCCAAATCGACGGTGGGCGAATACACCTTCGCGATCTTCGCGGTGACGGCGGCGGCGCTGCTGATCTCTTGGTTGGTCTCGGTGTATTTCGTGCCTTACCTTGGCACCTTGCTGCTGAAGGTCAAACCGCCGGCGGCAGACGGTGCGCAAGCACAGCCGCACGAACTTTTCGACACCCCGTTCTACGCCCGCTTTCGTGCAACGGTGAACTGGTGCGTGCGGCACCGCTGGATCACCATCGGCTTGACGATAGGCACGCTGGTGCTTGGTTTGCTGGGCATGGGCGCGGTGCAGAACCAGTTCTTTCCGGATTCGAGCCGGCCCGAGATTCTGGTCGACCTGTGGTACCCCGAAGGCACGTCTTACGCTGCCAACGAGGCCGTCACCAAGCGCGTGGAAGCGCGCGTGATCACGCTGGCCGGTGTCGACCGCGTGACCACCTGGGTGGGCAGCGGCTTGCCGCGCTTCGTGCTGACCATCGACCAGATTTTTCCGCAAAGCAATGTCAGCCAATTGGTGGTGTTGCCCAAGGATCTGGCGGCGCGCGAGCGGCTGCGCAAGCTGCTGCCCGAACTGCTGGCCACCGAGTTCCCGGAAGCCCGCGGCCGTGCCAAGTTGCTTCCCAACGGGCCGCCCGTGCCCTACCCGGTGCAGTTCCGCGTGGTCGGCCCCGACCCGGCCAAGGTGCGCGTCTATGCCGACGAGGTGAAGGCCGTGATGCGGACCAACCCGAACCTGCGCGGCATCAACGACAACTGGAATGAATCGGTCAAGGTGTTGCGGCTGGAGGTCGACCAGGACAAGGCGCGCGCATTGGGCGTGTCGAGTCAGGCCATTGCGCAAGCGGCACGCACCATCAACAGCGGCAGCACGATAGGCCAGTACCGCGACGGGGACCGGCTGATCGACATCGTGCTGCGTCAGCCGCTGTCGGAACGCGACACCGTCACCGATCTGGCCAATGCCTACGTGCCCACCACCACCGGACGCAGCATCCCGATCGGCCAGATCGTCAGGTCCAACTTTTCTTGGGAACCGGGCGTGCTGTGGCGCGAAGGGCGCGACTACGCAGCCACCGTTCAGGGCGACATCGTCGACGGCCTGCAAGGCGCCACGGTGACCGGGCAACTCGATCCGCTGTTCGCGCCGCTGCGGGCACGCATGCTGCCCGGCTACCGGATCGAAGTGGCCGGCGCGGTGGAAGAAAGCAGCAAGGGCACCGGCTCGATTGCTGCCGGCGCGCCGTTGATGCTGTTCATCATGTTCACCCTGCTGATGCTGCAACTGCACAGTTTCAGTCGCTCGGTGTTGGTCTTCCTGACCGCGCCGATGGGGATCGCCGGCGTGGCGGCGGCGTTGCTGCTGCTGAACCGGCCGTTCGGTTTCGTCGCGCTGCTGGGCGTCATCGCGCTGATGGGCATGATCATGCGCAACTCGGTGATCCTGATCGACCAGATCGAGCAGGACCGCGCACGCGGCGTGCCCACCTGGACGGCCATCGTCGAGGCTGCGGTGCGGCGCTGTCGGCCGATCATCCTGACGGCCGCTGCCGCGGTGCTGGCGATGATCCCGTTGTCGCGCAGCGTGTTCTGGGGCCCGATGGCGGTCGCGATCATGGGCGGACTGGTGGTTGCCACCGTGCTGACCCTGCTGGCACTGCCGGCGATGTACGCGGCCTGGTTCCGCGTCAAACCTGCCTCGGAAGAGCCGCTGGCGCGAGGCAGCTAAAATACCGGGTTGCTGGGCCCACACCCCGCGCGGGTGGCGAAATTGGTAGACGCACCAGGTTTAGGTCCTGACGCCAGCGATGGTGTGGGGGTTCGAGTCCCCCCCCGCGCACCACACACACATCGGCAACAAAACGAGAGAGTCCCCTAGATCATGGCTGTGACTGTTGAAACCCTTGAGAAGCTGGAGCGCCGCATCACGCTGACGCTGGCAGCCGCCACCATCAACACCGAGGTCGAGTCGCGCCTCAAGAAGCTGTCGCGCACCGTCAAGGCCGACGGCTTTCGGCCCGGCAAGGTTCCGATGAGTGTGGTGGCCCAGCGCTACGGCTATTCGGTCCACTACGAAGTGATGAACGACAAGGTCGGCCAGGTGTTTTCCGAGGCCGTCAACGAAGCCAAGCTGCGGGTGGCTGGCGCGCCGCGCATCACCGAAAGGGAAGGCACGCCTGAGGCGGGCCAGGTGTCGTTCGACGCCACATTCGAGGTCTACCCCGAAGTCAAGCTCGGTGACCTGTCGGCGGCCGAGGTCGAACGCGTCTCCACCGAGGTGACCGACGCCGCCATCGACAAGACGCTGGACATCCTGCGCAAGCAGCGCCGCACGTTCGCGCAGCGCCCGGCGGCTGAAGGTGCCGAGGAAGGTGACCGCGTCAGTATCGACTTCGAAGGCAAGATCGACGGTGTCCCCTTCGACGGCGGCAAAGCCGACGGCTTCCAGTTCCTGATTGGCGAGGGCCAGATGCTGGAGACCTTCGACAAGGCGGTTCGCGGCATGAAGGCCGGTGAATCGAAGACCTTCCCGCTGCAGTTCCCCGATGACTACCAGGGCAAGGATGTGGCCGGGAAAGAGGCCGACTTCCTGGTCACCATCAAGAAGATCGAAACCCAGAACCTGCCGGAAGTGAACGAGGCGTTTGCGAAGTCGCTTGGCATCAAGGAAGGCACGGTCGAAGGTCTGCGCGCCGACGTCAAACGCAACTTGGAGCGCGAAGTGAAGTTCCGCGTGCTGGCCCGCAACAAGGCGTCGGTGATGGAGGCGCTGGTCAAGGTGGCCGAACTCGACGTGCCGAATGCGCTGGTCAAGGGCGAGGTCGAGCGCATGGTCGAAGGCGCCCGCGCCGACCTGAAGAAGCGCGGCATCAAGGACGCCGAGACAGCGCCGATTCCGGCCGAGATTTTTCAGGACCAGGCCGAGCGCCGCGTGCGTCTGGGCCTGGTGGTCGGCGAACTGGTTCGCACCCACAAGCTGCAAGCCAAACCCGAGCAGTTGCAGTCGCACATCGAAGAGATGGCGCAGAGCTACGAGAAGCCGGCCGAGGTGGTGCGCTGGTACCTGGGCGACCGCCAACGCATGGCCGAGGTCGAGGCCGTGGTGGTCGAGAACAACGTCGCCGATTTCGTGCTGGGCCAGGCCAAGGTCACCGACAAGGCGTTGCCATTCGACGAGTTGATGGCCGCCTGATTTCTACCTCCCTCCATCGAAGGCACCGCGCCACAGCACGGTGCCTTCGTCATTTCTGTGCGCCGGACCTTGCGGCGACATAATTCAACCCAAGATCAACTCCTCAACTTCTCAACTTCAAGGGACGACTCATGAGCGCGCTGGACACACAAGGCCTGGGCATGGTGCCTATGGTCATCGAGCAATCGGGCCGCGGTGAGCGCGCCTACGATATTTACTCGCGGCTGCTGCGCGAGCGGATCATCTTTCTGGTCGGCCCGGTCAACGACCAGACGGCCAACGTGGTGGTGGCGCAGTTGCTGTTCCTTGAAAGCGAAAATCCGGACAAGGACGTTCATTTCTACATCAACTCGCCGGGTGGTTCGGTGAGTGCCGGCATGTCGATCTTCGACACCATGCAGTTCATCAAACCGGACGTGTCGACCATGTGCATGGGCATTGCTGCCAGCATGGGAGCCTTCCTGCTGGCTGCCGGGGCCAAGGGCAAGCGGCTGGCCTTGCCGAATTCGCGCGTGATGATTCACCAGCCTTCCGGCGGTGCCCAAGGGCAGGCCACCGACATCGAGATCCAGGCCCGAGAGATTTTGAAGCTGCGCGAAAGCCTGAACATCATCCTGGCCGAGCGCACCGGCCAGACATTGGACAAGATTCGCGCGGACTCCGAGCGGGACTTTTTCATGTCGGCCAGCGAGGCCAAGGACTACGGCCTCGTCGACCAGGTGCTCGTGAAGCGTTGAGCCACCATTCAAGCGCCTGATCAGGGCAGTCAACGGGGTCTTTCTTCTTGGCAAGGCCCCGTTTTCTTTTGCTCTATCATTTGACTCGCCTCTTCTCCATTCCAAGCAGCATTGCCCCCGACCCATGGCCGACAAAAAAGGTTCTTCGAGCGAAAAGGTTTTGTACTGCTCCTTCTGCGGCAAGAGCCAGCATGAAGTGAAGAAACTCATCGCCGGACCTTCCGTTTTCATTTGCGACGAATGCATCGAACTGTGCAACGACATCATTCGCGATGAGGTGCCGGCCGACAGCGCTGAGGCGAAGACCGCCAAGTCCGACCTTCCGATCCCGAGCGAAATCAAGGCCAGCCTCGATCAGTACGTGATCGGGCAGGAGCCTGCGAAGCGCGTGTTGTCGGTGGCGGTCTACAACCACTACAAGCGGCTCAAGCACATGAGCACGGCTAAAGACGGCATCGAGCTGTCCAAGAGCAACATCCTGCTGATCGGTCCCACCGGCTCGGGCAAGACCTTGCTGGCGCAGACCTTGGCGCGCCTACTGAATGTGCCCTTCGTGATTGCCGACGCCACCACGCTGACCGAAGCGGGCTATGTCGGCGAAGACGTCGAGAACATCATCCAGAAGCTGCTGCAGAACTGCAACTACGAGGTCGAGCGCGCGCAGCGCGGCATCGTCTACATCGACGAGATCGACAAGATTTCGCGCAAGGCCGACAACCCATCGATCACCCGTGACGTGTCGGGCGAGGGCGTGCAGCAGGCGCTTCTCAAGCTCGTCGAGGGCACGATGGCGTCGGTGCCGCCACAGGGCGGACGCAAGCATCCGAACCAGGACTTCTTGCAGATCGACACCACCAACATCCTGTTCATTTGCGGCGGCGCTTTCGACGGCCTGGAGAAGGTGATCCGCAACCGGTCCGAGAAGTCCGGCATCGGTTTCAGCGCGAACGTGAAAACGAAGTCCGAGCGAAAGATCAGCGAGGTGTTTCGCGAGGTGGAGCCCGAAGATCTGATCAAGTTCGGCCTGATCCCGGAATTGGTGGGCCGCTTGCCGGTGGTGGCTACCTTGGGCGAGTTGAACGAAGAGGCCCTGGTTCAGATCCTCACCGAACCGAAGAATGCCCTGGTCAAGCAGTACCAGAAGTTGTTCGCGATGGACGGCGTGGACCTGGAAATCCGCCCCTCGGCATTGGCTGCCATTTCTCGCAAGGCGCTGGCGCGCAAAACGGGCGCGCGGGGTCTACGTTCGATCATGGAGCAGTCGCTGCTGGACACCATGTTCGAACTTCCCACCCTCGAAGGGGTGGCCAAGGTGGTCTTGGACGAACACACCATCGAAGAAGAAGCCAAGCCGCTGCTCGTTTACCGCGAGCACAAGGCCAGCGCCTGAACTGTCCGGTGCCGCGCGCTGCCTCGGCGGCAGAGCGCGCGGCTTCTTGCAATTGAACGCTCAGACCCTAGATGGGTTCGAGAAAGAGAGGTCTCCTCATGTCCGGACATCCCGTGTTGCCAGCTGAAAAAATCACCTTGCCGCTGTTGCCGTTGCGCGATGTGGTTGTCTTTCCCCACATGGTCATACCGCTGTTCGTGGGGCGGCCGAAGTCGATCAAGGCGCTTGAGTCGGCGATGGAAGCAGGCCGCCAGATCATGCTGGTCGCGCAGAAGGCGGCCGGCAAGGACGAACCCAAACCCGACGACATGTTCGAGGTGGGCTGCGTCTCCAGCATCTTGCAGATGCTCAAGCTGCCCGACGGAACCGTCAAGGTTCTGGTCGAAGGCATCCAGCGTGCCAACACGCACAGCATCACCGACAACGGCGAGTTTTTCGTCTCCGACGTGACGCCGGTGGTCCCGGAGTCCGATGCCAAGCCCGAGATCGAAGCGCTGCGTCGCGCCGTCACCCAGCAGTTCGACCAGTACGTCAAGCTGAACAAGAAGATCCCCCCCGAGATCCTCACGTCGATTGCCGGTATCGACGATGCGGGACGCCTTGCCGACACCATCGCCGCACATCTGCCGCTGAAGCTGGAAAACAAGCAGTCGGTGCTCGACCTGTTCGCGGTCGACAAGCGGCTGGAAAAACTGCTCGAGCAACTCGAACACGAGGTCGACATTCTTCAGGTCGAAAAGCGCATCCGTGGCCGCGTAAAGCGGCAGATGGAAAAGAGCCAGCGCGAGTACTACCTGAACGAGCAGGTCAAGGCGATTCAAAAGGAACTCGGCGACGGCGAAGAGGGTGCCGACCTCGAAGAGTTGAACAAGAAAATCATCGCGGCCAAGATGCCCAAAGAGGCGCGCAAGAAGGTCGATGCCGAGTTCAAGAAGCTGAAGCTGATGTCACCGATGTCGGCCGAAGCGACGGTGGTGCGCAACTACATCGACACCCTGGTCAACCTGCCGTGGGCCAAGAAGACCAAGATCAAGCACGATCTGACGAACGCCGAGAACGTGCTGAACGAAGACCACTACGGCCTCGACAAGGTCAAGGACCGCATCCTTGAGTACCTTGCGGTGCAGCAGCGGGTCGACAAGGTCAAGTCACCCATCCTGTGTCTGGTCGGGCCTCCGGGCGTGGGCAAGACATCGCTGGGGCAGAGCGTGGCGCGCGCCACGGGGCGCAAGTTTGTTCGCATGGCGCTGGGCGGCGTGCGCGACGAGGCCGAGATTCGCGGGCATCGCCGCACCTACATCGGCTCGATGCCGGGAAAGGTGTTGCAGAGCCTGAGCAAAATCGGCACCCGCAACCCGCTGTTCCTGCTGGACGAAATCGACAAGCTCGGCATGGACTTTCGTGGCGACCCGTCGAGCGCCTTGCTCGAAGTGCTCGACCCCGAGCAGAACCACACCTTCAGCGACCATTACGTCGAGGTCGACTTCGACCTCAGCGACACGATGTTCATCGCCACCTCGAACTCGATGAACATTCCACCGGCGTTGCTCGACCGGATGGAAGTGATCCGCCTGTCGGGCTACACCGAAGACGAGAAACTGAACATCGCACAGCGCTATCTGCTGCCCAAGCAGGCGAAGAACAACGGGGTTCATGAATCCGAGGTGGATGTCACTGAATCGGCGTTGCGCGGGATCATTCGCTACTACACCCGCGAGGCCGGAGTGCGCTCGCTGGAGCGCGAGATTTCCAAGATCTGCCGCAAGGTGGTCAAGGGCGTGCAACTGAAGCAGTTCACCGACAAGGTGGTCGTCACCGAAGACAACCTGAACGACTTCCTCGGCGTGCGCAAGTACAGCTACGGCCAGGCCGAGAAGCAGAACCAGGTCGGGCAGGTGGTCGGCCTGGCATGGACCGAGGTGGGCGGCGACCTGCTCACCATCGAGTCGGCCATGATGCCCGGTAAGGGCGTGATCATCCGCACCGGCTCACTCGGCGATGTGATGAAGGAGTCGGTCGAGGCGGCGCGTTCTGTGGTGCGCAGCCGTGCTCGGCGACTCGGCATCAAGGACGAGTTGTTCGAGAAGCGCGACATCCACATCCACGTTCCAGACGGCGCAACGCCCAAGGACGGGCCGAGCGCGGGTGCGGCGATGACGACCGCGTTTGTCTCGGCCATGACCGGCATCCCCGTGCGAGCCGATGTGGCCATGACCGGCGAGATCACCTTGCGTGGCGAAGTGACAGGCATCGGCGGCCTGAAGGAAAAGCTGCTGGCTGCGCACCGTGGCGGCATCAAGACAGTCATCATTCCGGAAGAGAACGCCAAGGACCTGCAAGACATTCCCGAGAACGTCAAGAACCACCTCGAAATCATTCCGGTGAAGTGGATTGATCGGGTGTTGGAAATTGCGCTTGAACGCATGCCGGTGGCCTTGCCGGACGAGGAACCTGCCAAGGTCGAGGTCAAGGCCGAGGTGGTGGCTCCGGCTGCCGCTGCGGGAGCGGACCTGCTGACGCATTGAGTTTCGGCCGGCGTCAACCGGTCTTGTGTAAGATGAAATTTTCAGCCTATAATCAGGGCTGTCGCGCTGGCGCAGAGCAGTGCGACACAATGCGGGAGTAGCTCAGTTGGTAGAGCGCAACCTTGCCAAGGTTGAGGTCGAGAGTTCGAGACTCTTCTCCCGCTCCAGTCTCAAGAAAAAAGGGAAGCCCAGGCTTCCCTTTTTTGTCAGAATGAACGGCACACAGCGCGCTATTCAAACTGCGTGTTGATCAGCGGATTCGCTCAGTGGCGCGATAGCAAATCGGTTATGCAACGGATTGCAAATCCGTCTAGCCCAGTTCGACTCTGGGTCGCGCCTCCAGATTCTTCAGGCCTCGCCACTGGCGAGGCCTTTTTTCTGTCCGCAGTGCTTTCGCTTCATCTTTTGTCTGCTGCCGGTTTCGCGGCCGACCGGTCGATAATCCCAGCGGCGCCCGGGTGGTGAAGCTGGTAGACACAGCGGACTTAAAATCCGCCGCTTCTCGAAAGAGGGCGTACGGGTTCGATCCCCGTCCCGGGCACCAGAGCAACGCACGTTGTGCAGCGGAGTCTCGATGCATTTGTTCCCGCAATCCGCCCTCAACGACGGCGTTCGCAAGCGTGAAGTGTTCGGCTGGGCGATGTACGACTTCGCCAACTCCGGCTACACCACAGTCGTCCTCACGGCAGTCTTCAACTCTTATTTCGTGGGCGTGGTGGCGGGCGATGCGGCCTGGGCGACGCTGGCGTGGACGCTCACCCTCGCCTTGTCGAGCCTGATCGTCATGCTGGCGATGCCGGCCATTGGCGCCTACGCCGATCTGTGCGCTTCGAAGCTGCGGGTGCTGATGGTGGCCACCGCAGGTTGCGTGGCCGCCACCGTGCTGCTGGCGTTCGTGGGGCGTGGCGATCTGGCAGGGGCAGTCGCGCTGATCGTGCTGTCGAACACCTTCTACGCGGTGGGCGAGTCGATGACGGCAGCGTTCCTCCCCGAGTTGGCGCGGCCCGAATCGATGGGCCGTGTGTCGGGCTGGGGCTGGAGCTTCGGCTACCTGGGCGGCATGCTGTCGCTGGGCCTCAGCTTGGCGTATGTGTTGTCTGCGCAGCAGCGCGGCGAGGCTGCAACCTCGTTCGTCCCGGCGACGATGCTGATCACAGCGGCGGTCTACGGACTGGCTGCCCTGGTGACCTTCGTACTGCTGCGCGAACGTGCGGTGCCGCAAGCCTCGCCGCTGGGGGGCGCTGGCTGGCGCGCCTCGTTGGCGCGTTTGCAGGCAACCCTGAAACAGTCGCGCAGCTTTCGGGATTTTCGATGGCTGCTGGCCTGTGGCGCGTGCTACCAGGCCGGGATCTCGGTGGTGATCGCGTTGGCGGCGGTGTATGCCGAGCAGACGCTGGGTTTCAAGCAGGCGCAGACGATGGCGTTGATCTTCCTGGTGAACATCGCGGCCGCGGTGGGTGCGTTCGCATTCGGCTACTGGCAGGACCGCATCGGCCACAAGCCCGCGCTCGCGTTGACGCTCGCGGGCTGGATCGTGATGACGCTGTTGGCTGCCGTGGCGCAGACGGCAGCCGTGTTCTGGGTCGCCGCAGTGATTGCCGGACTGTGCATGGGCTCCAGCCAGTCTGCGGGCAGGGCCATGGTCGGGCTGTTCGCGCCGGCCCGTCAGCTGGCCGAGTTCTTCGGTCTGTGGACGTTCGCCACCCGTCTGTCGGCCATCGTCGGCCCGGTGACCTACGGCATCGTGACCGCCGTGACCGACGGCAACCACCGCATCGCGATTCTTTCCACCGCGCTGTTCTTCATGCTCGGTCTGTTGCTGTTGACGCCGGTGAATGTGCAGCGCGGTGCTCAGGCGGCTCGCGCGGCGGGCTGACTCAGTTCGACACGCGCCACCGAGGCTGCGAACGGCAACCAGGCGGCAGCGATCTTTCGCAGTGCGGCGGGATCGCCGGTACTCAGCAACTCGATGCCCATCGGGTTTGCGGCGCTGGGGCCGCAGGCATCAAGGTTCGATCCGAAGCGTCTTGCTGCATGACTCGCCACGGCATCGGCTGTGTCGATCAGCGTGACGTGCGGTCCCACGGCGGCCTGGATGTGGCGCGCAATCAGCGGGTAGTGCGTGCAACCGAGTACGACCGTGTCAACTTTGGCGTCCCGGAGCGGCTCGCAGAACCGGCGCACCAGCGCGATCAGTTCGGGCGCATCCAGATCGCCCGTCTCGATGTGCTGGGCGAGCCCCGGGCAGGGCTGAAGCAGCACGAAAGCTCCATCGGCCTGCGCTGCTGCCAGCTTCGCGAACGGCGCACTGGCCAGCGTTGCGGGCGTGGCCATGACGCCGATGCGCCGGTTCCGCGTGGCCGCGATGGCCGGCTTCAGGCCGGGCTCGATGCCGACGACGGGCAGGTTCGGCCATCGCGCGCGAAGGTGGTCGATGGCGATGGCCGTCGCGGTATTGCAGGCAACCACGATGCCCGCAGCGCCCAGCGAGACCAGGTGCTGCGCGATGAGGGCTGATCGCACAAGCACCTCCGCCGTCGGCCGTTCGCCGTAGGGCGCATACGCCGAGTCGGCGACGTAGCACAGCGGTGTTCCGGGTATCGCGGCGTGCAGGGCACGCAGCACCGACAGGCCACCGACCCCGGAGTCGAACACGCCGATCATTTTCAATGCCTGCGGCACAGGTGATGAGGTGGACAAAGGCGAATCCTATAAAATAGAACGACCGTGCGATTACGTGCTACCCGCGTTGCCGCAGGGTCGCGATGCGCACCCTAAAATCGGTCGGAGTTCAACAGACATGCTGCAGGAGTGCGCGCTATGAAGGTGCTGGTTCCCGTCAAAAGGGTGGTCGACTACAACGTCAAGGTTCGCGTCAAATCCGATGGTAGCGGCGTCGATATCGCCAACGTCAAGATGAGCATGAACCCGTTCGACGAGATCGCTGTCGAAGAGGCTGTCAGGCTTCGCGAGAAGGGCGTCGTCACCGAGGTCATCGCCGTGTCGTGCGGCGTCACGCAGTGCCAGGAAACTCTGCGCACCGCGATGGCCATCGGTGCCGACCGTGCAATTTTGGTCGAGACCGACGTCGAACTGCAGCCGCTGGCGGTTGCGAAGCTGCTGAAGGCCTTGATGGACAAGGAGCAGCCAGGCCTGGTGATCCTGGGCAAGCAGGCCATCGACGACGATTGCAATCAGACCGGGCAGATGCTCGCGGCATTGGCCGACCTGCCGCAAGCCACGTTCGCGAGCAAGGTCGAGGTCGCCGACGGGTTTGCCAGCGTCACCCGTGAGGTCGACGGTGGCCTGGAGACGCTGAAGATCAAGCTGCCCGCGGTCATCACCACCGACCTGCGCCTGAACGAGCCGCGCTACGTCACGCTGCCCAACATCATGAAGGCGAAGAAGAAGACGCTCGACGTGTTCAAACCGGCCGACCTGGGCGTCGACGTGACGCCGCGCATCAAGACGCTGAAGGTCAGCGAGCCGCCCAAGCGAAGTGCCGGCATCAAGGTGCCCGACGTGGCCACGCTGGTGGCGAAACTCAAGAACGAAGCGAAGGTGATCTGACATGACGGCCCTGGTGATTGCTGAACACGACAACACGTCCGTCAAGGGCGCCACCTTCAACACCGTGACCGCCGCGTTGGCTTGCGGCGGTGATGTGCACGTGCTGGTAGCCGGTTTGAACGCCTCGTCTGCTGCCGCTGCCGCCGCGCAGATCGCAGGCGTTGGTAAGGTGCTTCACGCGGACGGCGAAGCGTTTGCGCACGGACTGGCCGAGAACATGGCGGCTCAGATTCTGGCGCTGGCCAGCGGCTACGGGCACATCCTGTTTGCCGCCACGGCGTCGGGCAAGAACATCGCGCCGCGGGTGGCCGCCAAGCTCGACGTGGCGCAGATCTCCGACATCATTCGGGTTGAAAACGCCGACACCTTTGATCGTCCGATCTATGCCGGCAATGCCATTGCAACCGTGCACAGCACCGAGGCGACCAAGGTCATCACCGTGCGCACCACCGGTTTCGACCCGGCGGCGGCCAGCGGCGGCAGCGCAGCCATCGAGGTGTTGAATGCCTGCGCAGACACCGGCCTGTCGACCTTCGTGGGCAGTGAAATTGCGAAGAACGATCGGCCCGAGTTGACGGCGGCGAAGATCATCGTCAGCGGCGGCCGGGCGCTGGGCAGCAGCGACAAGTTCAACGACGTGCTGACGCCGCTGGCCGACAAGCTGGGCGCTGCGCTGGGTGCCAGCCGCGCGGCAGTGGACGCCGGCTACGCGCCCAACGACTGGCAGGTGGGGCAGACCGGCAAGATTGTTGCGCCGCAGTTGTACATCGCGGCCGGCATCAGCGGCGCCATCCAGCACCTGGCCGGCATGAAGGACAGCAAGGTCATCGTTGCGATTAACAAGGACCCCGAGGCGCCCATCTTCAGCGTGGCGGACTACGGGCTCGAAGCCGATCTGTTCGTCGCCGTGCCGGAGTTGGTGGCGGCGCTCTGATTCCGTTCGACAACCTCGAACCCGTTCGCCCGCATCGCACTGGCCAACGGGTTTTTTCACGCCCGCTCGAAGTCCCTGTTTCAACCGCTTGAAGGAATCGCCTTGACCTACCGCGCCCCCGTGAAAGACATGCTGTTCTGCATGAACGAGTTGGCCGCCCTCGACGAGGTGGCCCAACTTCCCGGCTTCGAAGACGCCGGGCGAGACACGGCTGCGGCCGTGCTCGAGGAATGCGCCAAGTTCACCGAAGGCGTGCTCGCGCCGCTGAACTGGGAAGGCGACAAGAACCCGTCGACCTGGAAGGACGGACGCGTCACGACCACAGCGGGGTTCAAGGAGGCCTTCCGCCAGTTCGGCGAAGGCGGCTGGCAGGGCTTGCAGCACCCGGCGGACTTCGGCGGCCAGGGTTTGCCCAAGACCATCGGCGCGGCCTGCATTGAAATGCTGAACAGCGCCAACATGAGCTTTGCGCTGTGCCCGCTGCTGACCGACGGTGCCATCGAAGCCCTGCTCACCGCAGGCTCGCCCGAACAGCAGGCGTTGTATTTGCCGAAGATGATTTCCGGCGAATGGACCGGCACCATGAACCTGACCGAGCCGCAGGCCGGCAGCGACCTGGCGGCCGTGCGCACGCGGGCCGAGCCGCAGGCCGACGGCAGCCACCGCATCTTCGGCACCAAGATCTACATCACCTACGGCGAGCACGACATGGCGGAC
Organism: Burkholderiales bacterium; assembly: GCA_031386065.1. Classification (GTDB taxonomy): domain Bacteria; phylum Pseudomonadota; class Gammaproteobacteria; order Burkholderiales; family Burkholderiaceae_C; genus JANYJJ01. The sequence continues at coordinate 3,600 of JANNBZ010000341.1, read as the reverse complement.
AACATCGTCCACCTGGTGCTCGCGCGCGTGGTGGGTGCGCCTGAAGGCGTGAAGGGCATCAGCCTGTTCATCGTGCCCAAGTTCATGGTGAACGCCGACGGCACGCTGGGCAGCCGCAACGACGCGCACTGCGTCAGCATCGAGCACAAGCTCGGCATCAAGGCCAGCCCGACCGCCGTGCTGCAGTTCGGCGACCACGGTGGCGCGGTGGGCCAACTCATCGGCGAGGAGAACCGCGGGCTGGAGTACATGTTCATCATGATGAACGCCGCGCGCTATGCAGTGGGTATGCAGGGCATCGCGGTGGCCGAGATGGCCTACCAGAAGGCAGCGCAGTTCGCGAAAGACCGCGTGCAGAGTCGCCCCGTCGACGGCTCGCTGCCGCACAGTGCGGCCATCATTCACCACCCGGACGTGCGTCGCATGCTGATGACGATGCGCGCCTGCACCGAAGGTTGTCGCAGCATGGCCTTTGTCGCCGCTGCCGCGTTCGACGCCGCGCACCATCACCCGGATGCCGACGTGCGCAAGCAGAACCAGGCGTTCTACGAATTCATGGTGCCGCTGATCAAGGGCTTCAGCACCGAGATGGGCATCGAGGTGGCCAGCCTGGGCGTGCAGGTGCACGGTGGCATGGGCTTCATCGAGGAGACCGGTGCAGCGCAGTACTACCGCGATGCGCGCATTTTGACCATCTATGAAGGCACCACCGCGATCCAGGCGAATGACCTGGTCGGACGCAAGACGGGCCGCGACGGCGGGCGCACGGCGAAAGCCATCGCGGCGCAGATCGCTGTCACCGAAACCGCGCTGCGCGCCAGCGACAGCCCCGTCGCGCGGGCCATGTGCAAGCGCCTGGGCGCCGCGCGCGAAGCCTTTGTGCAGGTGGTGGACTTCGTGGTCGAGCACGGCAAGTCGAACCCGAATGCGGTGTTCGCCGGCTCGGTGCCGTACCTGCTGCTGGGCGGCAAGTTGATGGCAGGCTGGCAGATGGCGCGCGCCCTGCTGATTGCCGAGCAGCAACTGGCAGCCGGCAGCGGCGACGCCGCCTTCCTGCAGGCCAAGGTGGCCACCGCGCGCTTCTACGCCGAGCACATCCTGAGCACCGTGCCTGGCATGCGCGACGCCGTCATCGACGGAGCCGACAGCGTGACCGCGATGGCGTTGGAGTCGTTCTGAGATTGTCTCGCGCGTGACTGCGCTGTCGCGCTGCGGTGCCCACACTGCGGTCGTTTTCCTGTAGCCCCTTGACCCCTGGAGTTGTCTGTGCCTTTGCCTGCTGTTCTCAAAAACCTGCCACTGCCCATCATCGGTTCACCGCTGTTCATCATCAGCAATCCCAAGCTGGTGATCGCGCAGTGCAAGGCGGGCGTGGTGGGTGCCATGCCATCGTTGAATGCGCGGCCGGCCGAGCAACTGGACGACTGGTTGGCCGAGATCACCGAGGCTCTCGCGGCCCACGACAAGGCGCATCCCGACGCGCCGGCGGCGCCGTTTGCCATCAACCAGATCGTGCACAAGAGCAATGACCGGCTGGACCACGACATGGCGGTGTGCGCCAAGTACAAGGTGCCCATCATCATCACCTCGCTGGGCGCGCGCACCGATGTCAACGACGCGGTGCACGCCTGGGGTGGTGTGGTGCTGCACGACATCATCAACAACTTCTTCGCCAAGAAGGCGATCGAGAAGGGCGCCGACGGTCTCATCGCTGTGGCCGCCGGTGCGGGCGGTCACGCGGGTGTGAAGAGCCCGTTCGCGTTGATCCAGGAAATTCGCGAATGGTTCGACGGACCGGTGGCGCTGAGCGGCGCCATCGCCACCGGCGACGCAGTGCTGTCGGCGCTGGCCATGGGCGCCGACTTCGCGTACATCGGCTCGGCGTTCATCGCGACCGACGAAGCGCGCGCGGTCGAGGGCTACAAGCAAATGATCGTCGACAGTTCGAGCGACGACATCGTCTACAGCAATCTGTTCACCGGCGTGCACGGCAACTACCTCAAGGGCTCGGTGCGCAGCGCCGGACTCGACCCCGAGAAGTTGCCCGAGAGCGACCCCAGCGCCATGAACTTCGGCGGTGACGCGAAGAAGGCCTGGAAGGACATCTGGGGCTGTGGCCAGGGCATAGGCGCCGTCAAGCAGGTGCTGCCTGCGGCCGACCTGATTGACCGCCTCAAGGCCGAGTACGTGCAAGCCCGGCGGCGTCTGACCTTGGGTTGATCGTCTCGCTCAAGGCAGGCATTCGGCGTCCGAATCGCAGCCTTTGCCCGCCGACACCAGCCGCGTCGCCAGCGCCGAAATCAGCCGCGTTGCCACGCGCCAGCGAAGGCCGAGGACCTGTTGCGGCTCGCTGATCAGCCCGCACGTGTAGCGGCTGGCTTTCTCGTTCCACAGCAGTGCCGAGCAGGCGCCGCTGCGGCGGCGTGACACCAGCGCACCCACTGGGCACGGCTCGGCCGCGCAGCACACGCCGCAACCGTTGCAGGCCTGGCCCTGCGGCGGTTTGGCGGGGGCGGCGAGATGGATGCGGATGGTCTGGTGCATGGCGGAAGCCCAGTCGCGATGGTGCCGCACCCCGCCAACCTTCAGCTGCGGAAGTGAGGGCCGATAAGGGTGGGTGTTACAGTCATCGCGGTGACTTTTCAGGTCCTTCCCGTCCCCTTTTCTGGCAACAGCAAAGGCGGGTCGCTAGTCCGCCACCGGTAGAACCGGGTCGCGGAAGGTTTTTAACCCACTGTCGCGCTGGAAACCGGCGCAAGAGGTGAGCGAAATGATGCAGGAATACAGGTCGAACTCGTACCTGTTCGGAGGCAATGCTCCGTACGTCGAGGAAATGTACGAGGCCTACCTCGACAACCCCGGCTCGGTCGACGAAAAATGGCGCGCGTATTTCGATGCGCTGCAAAACGTCCCCGCCGGTGATGGTTCGAACGACCGCGACGTAGCGCATGCGCCGGTGGTCGAATCGTTCGCCCAGCGTGCCAAGGCAAACGCCTTCGGCAACAAGGCCAGCGGCACCGATCTGGCCGTCGCGCGCAAGCAGGTGCATGTCCAGTCGCTGATCGCGGCCTACCGCTTCCTCGGCTCGCGCTGGGCCGACCTCGACCCGCTGAAACGCCAGGAGCGTCCGAAGATTCCCGAGTTGGAGCCAGCGTTCTACGACCTGAGCGAGTCCGACATGGACATCCCGTTCAGCGCCAGCAACACCTACTTCTCGACCGCCGAGAACATGAGCCTGCGGCAGATCGTGCAAGCCTTGCGCGAGACGTATTGCGGCTCGATCGGCGCCGAGTACATGCACATCACCGAGCCGGCCGAAAAGCGCTGGTGGCAGCAGCGGCTGGAGACGATTCGCTCGAAACCCAATTTCAGCGCCGCTGAAAAGACGCACATCCTCGAGCGCCTGACGGCCGCTGAAGGACTCGAGCGCTACCTGCACACCAAGTACGTCGGGCAAAAGCGCTTTTCGCTCGAAGGCAGCGAGAGTTTCATCGCTTCGATGGATGAACTGGTGCAGCGCGGCGGCGTCAAGGGCGTGCAGGAAATCGTCATCGGCATGGCGCATCGGGGCCGGCTGAACGTGCTCGTCAACACCCTGCG
>JANNBZ010000329.1:0-2235 GCA_031386065.1 Burkholderiales bacterium | reverse complement strand
ACCACCGGCGAAATCTGGCTGAAGGTGCCGCAAACCCTCTTCATGCGCTGGAGCGGCAGGCTGGCCGACGGCGTCAGCGCGAAGGACATGATGCTGGCGATGATCGGCCGCTTCGGCATGAACGGCGGCCAGTACCAGGCGGTCGAATTCTGTGGCGAGGCGGTGGCCGCGCTGGGCATGGCCGATCGCATGACGCTGGCCAACATGAGCGCCGAACTCGGCGCGCAGGTGGGCCTGGTCGCACCCGACGAAACCACGCGCGCCTGGCTGCAGGCGCATGGCGCGCCCGGCGTTGAAACCGCGCGCTGGCACAGCGACGAAGGCGCGCCCGGCGTGCGCCACACCTTCGACGCCTCGGCACTCGCGCCGCAGGTGGCACTGCCGCACAGCCCGGCCAACGTGCGCTCGGTGGACGACCTGGAACCGACGCGCATCGACGTGGCCTACATCGGTGCCTGCACCGGCGCCAAGCTCGACGACATGCGCGCCGCAGCGCGCGTGCTGGCCGGCTTTCACATCGCGCGCGGCGTGCAGTTGCTGGTGGCACCGGCCAGCGTGCACGACGCCGCCGCTGCCGAACGCGAAGGCATCCTGCGCCGCCTGCTTGAAGCCGGTGCCACGCTGCTGCCCAGCGCCTGCGGTGCCTGCGCCGGCTACGGCAGCGCCATCCCCGACGGCGCCACCGTCATTTCGTCCACCGCCCGTAACTTCAAGGGCCGCATGGGTTCGGCGACCGCACAGGTGTTTCTGGCCTCGCCGTACACGGTGGCGGCGTCGGCCTTGCGCGGGCGGATTGCGGACGCGCGGGAGATTTTGTCGTGAGGGTCTGGCGCTTGCCGGCCGACGTGGACACCGACCAGCTCGCGCCGGGCGGCACGATGAAATTCGGCATCGAGGTCACCGCGCGGCATTGCCTGGAAACCCTCAGGCCCGAGTTCGCGCGGGAAGTGCAGCGAGGCGACGTGATCGTGGCCGGCGCGCACTTCGGCATCGGCTCGTCGCGCGAACAGGCGGCCTCGGTGCTGGTGCACCTGGGCGTGGCGGCGGTGATTGCACCGAACTACAGCGGCCTGTACTTTCGCAACGCCTTCAACGTCGGCCTGCTGCTGCTGACCTGCCCGCGCGCCGAGTTGGTGGCCGACGGGGAAGCGATCTGTTTCGACGCGCGCGCCGGCGTGATCACGCGCATCGGCGTGACCGGTGCCGATGCCACCCTGGCCTGCGAACCGATTGCCGGCTTCCTGCTCGACATGGTCGAGGCGGGCGGCCTGTTGCCCCAACTGAAAAAACGCCTGGAGAAAAAAGATGAGCGCGCCTGAGTTCGACCTGCTGATCAAGAACGTTCGCGTCGTGCGCCCGCACGGCAACGTGGTGCATGACGGCGACATTGCCGTCACCGACGGCCGCGTCGCCAAAGTGGCGCCGGGAATCGATGCAACGCGCGCGAAAACCATCTACGACGGCTGCGGCCGGCTCGCCTTTCCCGGCGTGGTGGACGCCCACATGCACAGCGGCATCTACTCGCCGCTGGCCGAAGACGCGGTGAGTGAAAGCAAGGCCGCGGCGATGGGCGGCGTGACGTCGAGCCTGAACTATTTCCGCACCGGCCAGTACTACCTGAACCAGGGCGGGCCGTACAAGAAATTCTTTCCCGAAGTGCTGAAAATATCGAAAGACCGCTTCCACGTCGACTACGGTTTTCACCTGGCGCCGATGAACGGGCAGCACATCGACGAGATCCCGATGCTGATCGAAAAGCACGGCGTGGCCAGCTTCAAGATCTTCATGTTCTACGGCTCGCACGGCCTGCACGGTGCCAGCAACACGCAGCGCGACTTCCTGATGATCGGCGAGGACGAGCGCTACGACTATGCGCACTTCGAATTCGTGATGCGCGGCATCCAGGCAGCGCGCGAGAAGATGCCCGAGCGCGCAAAACACATCTCGCTGTCGCTGCACTGCGAGACGGCCGAGGTGATGACGGCGTACACGAAGATCGTCGAGAAAGACAAATCGCTGAAGGGCCTGGCCGCCTACAGCGCGTCGCGCCCGCCGCACTCGGAAGGGCTGGCGGTGTTCATCGCCAGCTACCTGGCCAACGAAACGGCGCTGCCCAACATCAACCTGCTGCACCTCAGCTCGCGCAAGGCGGTACAGGCCGCGCTGATGATGGCCGAGGTGTTCCCGCACATCGACTTCAAGCGCGAGGTGACCATCGGCCACCTGATGCTGGAC
>JANNBZ010000327.1:0-2417 GCA_031386065.1 Burkholderiales bacterium | reverse complement strand
CGAAAACTACAACGGCATCAAGGCAGCGGCCGAGAACGCCGGCCTGCTGAAGTAAGCGCAGCGGTCACTGCGCTTGCACGATCTCCAGCTGACGCAGGTCAGCGTGCGGCACCCCGCCGCGCGCACTGATGTGCTCGCCATCGTCGACGCCACGCTGCAGGTGCGGCGCGGCGAGGTGGTGGCCATCATCGGCCCGTCGGGATCGGGCAAGACCACCTTGTTGCAGGCCATGGCCTGCGCGCTGAAGCCGGTGCGCGGCGAGTTGACGGTGCTGGCGCAGCAGCCTTGGGCGCTGTCGCGACGCGGGCTGCATCGCTTGCGCGGCCGGCTGTTTTTGGCGCCGCAGGTGCCACCGCTGCCGCCGCGCCAGCGCGTGGACACGTCGGTGCTGGCGGGCCGCCTGCCGCAGCGCGGCTTCTGGTCCAGCCTGCGCTCGCTGTTCTACCCGCACGGCATCGCCGACGCACGCGACGCGCTGGCCCGCTTCGACGTGGCCGAAAAGCTGTTCGAGCGGGTCGACCGCCTGTCGGGCGGCGAACGACAACGCGTCGGGCTGGCGCGTGCGCTGGTCTCGGGCGCGGAGTTGATGCTGGTGGATGAACCGCTGTCGGCGCTGGATCCGACGCGCGCGCGCCAGGCCATCACCGCGCTGGTGGGTGCGGCGCGTGTCAGCGGCGCCACGTTGATCACCTCGTTGCACCAGGTCGAGGTGGCGCGGGCGCACTTCGAGCGCATCGTGGCGCTGCGCGATGGCCGCATCGCCTTCGACGCGCCGGCGGCCAACGTGACCGACGACATGCTGCGCGCGCTGTACGCCGACCATGAAGACGAACTGACCGAACGCCTTGAAGGCGCGGCCGGCTTCTTCGACGAAAGCCCGGGGCTGGCCACCGCGGTCGCGCCGGTCACCTGCCGCTGAACATGCAGGCGGTGCTGCCCTCCAGCGCCTTGCGCGACCCCGCCATGGCCGCCCGCTGGGGCAGCCTGTTGATCGGCGCGGTGCTGCTGTGGCCGCTGCTGGTGTGGACCGAGTTCAAGCCCTGGGAGCTGTTCGATGCGCGCAGCTTGAAGTCGACCGGCAAATTCCTGTCGTCGTTCGTGCCGCCGCGCCACGACGCCGAATTTTTGATGCTGATGCTGGCCGAAACCTGGCGCACAGTCGCCATCGCGACGGCGGGGCTGACGCTGGCGTTCGCGGTGGCGGTGCCGCTGGCGCTGGTGTCGACCGCGCGCTTGTCGGTGTCGTCGCTGACCGGGCCGATGGCGACTGCGCCGTATGCCTTGCGGCAGGCGGCGCGCTGGTCGGCCATCGTGCTGCGCAGCATTCCCGAACTGGTGTGGGCGTTGATCTTCGTGCGCGTGGTGGGCCTGGGGCCGACCTCGGGCGTGATCGCCATCGGCATTGCCTACGGCGGCATGCTGGGCAAGGTGTATGCCGAGATTCTGGAGAGCGGTGACGCCGCGCCCACGCAGGCGCTGCTGCGCAACGGGGCAGGGCGGTTGCAGGCGTTTTTCTACGGCACGCTGCCGCAGTGCTCGACCGAACTGGTCAGCTACACCGTGTACCGCTGGGAATGCGCGATCCGTTCGTCGGTGGTGCTGGGCTTCGTCGGCGCGGGCGGCCTGGGCCAGCAACTCGACACCGCCGCCAAGATGTTCGCCGGCGGCGAGGTCGCCACCATCCTGATCATCTTCATGCTGCTGGTGGCGATGGCCGACCGGCTCAGTGCGTGGCTGCGCAAGGAGCTGGGATGACACATCCCGTGTCAACCCGTTGGAGACGGGCCGCCGCGCCGGGCCGCCCCAAGCAAAGCACGACCCGCCCGGCGGGTCGATTGCCGTACTCGGCAATCGGGGTGCACCAGCCGCGACGGGCCGCCGCGCCGGGCCGCCCCAAGCAAGGCCCGACCCGCCCGGCGGGTCGATTGCTGTACTCGGCAATCGGGGTGCACCAATGAGCGCTGCGATGACGATGCCGCTGGTCTTCAAGCGCCACAGCGCGGTCTGGGTGTCGCTGGCCGCCGTGCTGTTCGCGTGCGTCTGCGGCGCCTTGCTGGTCATCGCCATCGGCGTGCCGCTGGGCGATGCGCTGTCGGCCTTTGCCGAAGGCGCGTGGGGCTCGCCGTATGCGGTGGCCGCGTCGATCAACCGGGCGCTGGCGCTGGGCCTGGTCGGGCTGGGCTTCGTGTTCGCGAACCGCGCCAACCTGACCAACGTGGGCGGCGAAGGGCAGATCGCCGCCGGCGGTATCACCGCCACCGCAGTCGCGCTGTACGGCGGCGCGGCCACTCTGCCCGCGCCGCTGTCGTTCCTGTTGCCGATGTTGGTGGCCGCGCTGGCGGGGGGCGTATGGGGCGGCGTGGCCGGTGTGCTGAAGGCCAAGGTCGGCACGAACGAGGTCATCAGCACCTTGCTGC
>JANNBZ010000294.1:0-4160 GCA_031386065.1 Burkholderiales bacterium | reverse complement strand
CTACCTGAGTCTGGAAGCCAGCGACGCGTTGCCGGCCTCGCTCGAAGCAGCCACCTTTGCGCCCGCGATGACCGACATCAAGGTCGGCGGCGACGACGGTGCGTTCAGTGCGGTCGAGCGATTGTTCGCTGTCATCAATGGCCCGACCAACGACGTGCCCGGCGAGATCAATCCGCAGCGCCAGGGCTTCAACAGCGCGCTCAAGGGCGACGGCGCAAGCCCGTTGAACGTGCTCGGCGGCATCCCCACCATCGCCACCGACTACAGCCCGCTGTGGGACGTGAACGTGGGCGAATGGACGCCGGCCGCAGTGGCCAACGACTACCGCTCACGGGTGCGCGAGGAGTTCGAGATCCTCGGCATGGTGCGCGCCGGTCATCTGACCGGACCGGGCGGCGTGCCGTTCGGCTCCAGTGGCTTGATCGTCAACTGCCCGATCGTGTCCCGCTTTTTATAGGCCCAAAACGCGCTCTCTCGAGGTTGGGAGAGCGCGCCACGCATCGCATCAAGGTCGATGCGCCGGCATCGGCGCTAGACTGAAAGCCCGCTTACTGGCCCCGCCTTCACCATGACCTGGCTCCTTCTCGGCATCGTGCTGTTCCTCGGCATCCACTCGGTGTCGATCATTGCAAATGGCTGGCGCGATGCCCAGGTCGCGCAGCGCGGCGAAGGGGCCTGGAAGGGCCTGTACACGATGCTCTCGGTCGCAGGTTTGGTGCTCATCGTCTACGGCTACGCGGTGGCGCGGCAGTCGCCGGTGGTGATCTACACGCCGCCGTCGTGGACGCGGCACCTGGCCTTGTTGCTGATGCTGCCGGTGTTCCCGCTGCTGTTCGCGTCGTCGCTGCCGGGCCGCATCAAGACCGCCGCCAAACACCCCATGCTGCTGGCCACCAAGCTGTGGGCAGTGGCGCATTTGCTGGCCAACGGCAACCTGGCCGACGTGCTGCTGTTCGGCGGCTTTCTGGTCTGGGCGGTGGCCGACCGCATCTCGGTCAAGCGGCGCCCGGTGCCTGCGGTGGCGGTCGTCGCAGCCAGGCAGATGAACGACGTGATCGCGCTGGTCGGCGGGCTGCTGGTGTATGCGGTCTTCGTGATCTGGGCCCATGCATGGCTGATCGGGGTGTCGCCGCTGCGGTAGTCGATGCGTGGCTTGCCGGGGCTGCGGTTCAACGACTCCTCAATCAAAGTGCACCTGATGTCGACGCGCCGCAGCCTCGCTTTGATCGCCGTTGTGTGTGCCGGCCTTGCGGGCGCTGCCCTGGCCCAGGTTGGCCCGTCTGCCGCGGAAGCAGCTCAATACAACGGTCTGCTCGCTGCGGCGCAGCGGCGTGATCTGGCAGGTGCGGCCAGGCTCCTGAGGGACGGTGCCGCAACCACCACGCGCGACCGCCATGGCCGCACGCCGTTGCACCTGGCGGTGTTCGCCGGGCAGCCGGCGATGGTCGAGCTGCTGGCAGCCGCCGGCGTCGATCTCGATGCGCTAGATCACGACCGCTACGACGCCGTCACCATCGCGGCGGTCGCCGACGACGAGGCCACGTTGCGTGTGCTGTTGCGCCTGGGTGCGAGCGCCCGCAACATCACCAGCCGGTGGGACGGCACGGCGCTCATCGCTGCGGCGCATTTGGGCCACCACGGTGCCGTGCGACAGCTGATTGCCGCCAACGCGCCACTGGATCACATCAACAACCTGCACTGGACGGCCGTCATCGAGTCCATCGTGCTGGGGCGTGGCGGCCCGCGTCATGTGGCCATGCTGCAGGCTCTGGTGGCTGCCGGTGCCGACCTGCGCATCACCGACCGTGAAGGACGCACGCCGCTGGCGCTGGCGCGTGCTGCGGGTCATGCAGACATGGTGCGTTTCCTCGAATCGGCCGGTGGGCGTTGAAAAAGCTCACCCAACACTTTCACAGCACCACGCAAGTCCTTATTTTTGAAGCCGTTTTGCGACCGGGACTAGCTTTTCAATCCCACGCTAAGTGCTTGATTCCATTGATTTTCTTTACATCTTTCGTTGACCCGGGGTCATGCCATGAGCTACAGTGCAACTAAGTGCACTTTTGTGGGTTTTCGTGGCAGCTATCGTGTTTCAGGGACCTTCGGCGCTGACGCTGGACGGCAAGGGGCGAATCGCCATGCCGGCTCGTCACCGCGAACTCCTGGGTGCGATGGGCGTCAGCCAACTGACGATCACCAAGAACCCTGAAGGCTCGCTGATGATCTTTCCGCGCCCGGCGTGGGAAGGCTTTCGGGACCGGCTGATGACGCTGCCGATGGCCGCCAGCGGCTGGAAGCGCGTCTTCCTCGGCAACGCGGTGGATGTCGACATCGACGCCTCTTCGCGCGTGCTGATCGCCCCCGAGTTGCGCGCTTCGGCCGGCCTCGTGCGCGATGTGATGCTGATCGGCATGGGCAACCACTTCGAGCTGTGGGACGCCGAACGGCACGCTGCGCATGAAGCCAGCGTGATGCAGTCCGAGATGCCCGACGCTCTCAAGGATTTCAGCTTTTGAGCATGAGCCACGCTGACAGCGATCTGCACACCACGGTGCTGCTGAACGAGGCGGTCGACGCCCTCGTCACCGACCCGGACGGCATTTACGTCGACGGCACCTACGGCCGTGGCGGACATTCGCGGCTGCTGCTGCAGCGGCTGGGCCGCGCCGGAAGGCTGGTGGCGATCGACCGCGATCCACAGGCCATCGCTGCGGCGACGTCATCACAAACGCGGGTCGATGACCCGCGTTTTTCTATCCACCACACCGCTTTCAGCCAGCTGCTGCCGACGTTGGCCGCGCTGGGCGTGACGCGGGTGAACGGGCTGTTGCTCGACCTGGGCGTGTCGTCGCCGCAGATCGACAGCGCCGAGCGCGGCTTCAGCTTCCGTTTCGACGGGCCGCTGGACATGCGCATGGACACGAGCCGCGGCGAGAGCGCTGCGGAATTTTTGGCCCGCGCCGACGAGCGCCAGATTGCGGAAGTGATACGAGACTATGGCGAAGAACGGTTTGCTGTCCAGGTTGCAAAGGCGCTTGTTGCTCGGCGCGATGGCGGGAGCCCCATTCGAACCACGGCAGAACTTTCCGAGGTCGTGGCTCGCGCGGTCAAAACCCGCGAGCCGGGCCAGAACCCTGCAACGCGCACTTTTCAAGCGCTTCGGATTTTCGTCAACGCCGAGCTCGAGGAGCTCGAACAAGGCCTGAACGCATCGCTCGACTTGCTGGTGGCGGGCGGGCGCCTGGTGGTGATCAGCTTTCATTCGCTGGAAGACCGCATCGTGAAGACCTTCATCGCGCGCGAAAGCAAGAGCGCTTTCGATCGTCGCGCGCCGTTCGCCGCGCCGAAGCCGACGCGGCTCGAATCGCTGGGCCGCGTCAAGCCGGGCGAAACCGAGGTGCGCGCGAACCCGCGCTCGCGCTCGGCGGTGATGCGCGTCGCGCAGCGCACGGAGCACCTCGCATGACGCGCATCAACCTGCTGCTGCTGGTGATCCTGCTGGTCAGCAGCGTCTACCTCGTGCGTGTGTCGTACGACTCGCGTCGCCTGTTCACCGATCTCGACCGTGCGCAAACCGAAGAGCGTCGGCTCGACACCGAGCACGAGCGGCTGCAGGCTGAGCAGCAGTCGCAGGGCACGCCGCTGCGGGTCGAGAAGACCGCACGCGACAAGCTCGCGATGCGCACCGCCACGCCCGCCATCACGCAGTACGTCACCTACGCGCGCGCGGCGTCGGCCGCGCCGACCGCCAACGCGGCAGGAACCTCGCCATGAAACTGCGAAAAGGCAAATCGAGTTCGGGAGCGGCGTTGAACGTGCGCAGCCTGAACTATTCGAGCAGCCCGTTGCTGGCGGCAAAAACGCCGTCGTGGCGCTCGAAGTTTCTGGTCGCGCTGGTGGGCGCGAGCTTCTGCGTGCTGCTGGGCCGCGCGGTGTACGTGCAGATCATCGACAGCGCCTTCTTCCTGCGCCAGGGCGAGGCCCGCTATGCCCGCTCGCTGGTGCTGCCGGCCAGCCGAGGCCGCATCGTCGACCGCAACGGCCTGATCCTCGCGGCCAGCGTGCCGATGCCTTCGCTGTGGGCAAGTCCGAAAGACCTGGACACCGATGTCGCGAAGCGCCGCCAGTTGGCGAAGTTGCTGGGCATGACGCCGAAAGAA
>JANNBZ010000217.1:0-7089 GCA_031386065.1 Burkholderiales bacterium | reverse complement strand
ACCGCCACGCCGCAGGAGTCGTAGCCCCGGTATTCCAGCCGTTTCAAGCCTTCGATGAGGATGGGGACGATGTTGCGTGAGCTGACCGCGCCGACGATTCCACACATGTTGACTTCCTTGATTCGCTGAAAGAACGCGAATAGTAGGCAGGACGCTGTGGTTTATGCTTGCGAAATAGTCTGTTCAATGAAATATTAAGGCACTGAAATCGGATTGAGTCAAAATATTTCACGAGAATTGAAAGAATGGAATCTTCAATCAAACCCGTCACCCTCGACGCGACCGATCTGCGGCTGCTCGACATCCTTCAGCAAGACGCGTCGCTGTCGAACCAGGCCCTCTCCGAAGCCGCCCACACCTCGCCGGCCACCTGCCTGCGACGCGTCAAGCGGCTGGTCGAATCCGGCGTCATCGAACGCCGCGTGGCCCTGCTTTCGCCGCTGCATTTGCAGGCCGGGCTGACGGCGCTGGTCGAGGTCACGCTGGACCGGCAGGGTGCCGAGCACCTGGCGGCTTTCGAGGCGCGCGCCGTGGCCGAGCGCGCGGTGCAGCAGTGCTACCGGGTCTCGCCTGGGCCCGACCTGATGCTGGTGCTGCAGGTGGCTGACATGGCGGCGTACCACGCCCTGGTGCAGCGCCTGTTCACGCAAGACGCCAATGTGCGCAACGTGAAGGCGTTCTTCAGCGTGCACCGCGCGAAGTTCGAAACCGCCGTGGCGTTGCCGCTCACTGCTTGAGGATCACCAGTCCCTTCAGGTACTCGCCTTCGGGGAACGTGACCGTCATCGGGTGATCGGGTGCAGCGCCCAGGCGGGCGTACACCAGCCCATCGACGCCCGCGTCCAGTCCGGCGCCGGCGACGATCTTGTGAAACAGGTCGGCGCTGATGCCGCCCGAGCACGAAAAAGTGAACAGCGCGCCGCCCGGCTCCAGCAGCATGAAGGCGAGCCGGTTGATGTCTTTGTAGGCCCGCGCGGCGCGCTCGGCGTGGGCGGCGGTGGGCGCGAACTTGGGTGGGTCGAGCACGATGGCATCGAACGTGTGGCCCTGCTTGATGCAGTCGCGCAAGGTCTGGTTCACGTCGGCGTCCAGCGTGGTGTGGCGTGATTCGTCGAATCCGTTGAGCCGCACGTGGTCGGCGGCGCGCAGCAAGGCCGGCCCCGACGAATCGATGCTGGTCACGTGCGCCGCACCGCCCGCCAGCGCCGCCACGCTGAAGCCGCCGGTGTAGCAATAGCAGTTCAGCACGCGCTGAAAACCGAAGTGCTGCACGCTGTCGGCGAACAGCTTTCGGTTGTCGCGCTGGTCGAGGTAGAAGCCGGTCTTGTGACCTTCGGCCACATCGAGCGTGAGGTGCCAGTCGTGTTCGCGAATCGCCACCTCGGTGGGCCCGTCACCGCGCAGCCAGCCGGCGACCGCAGGCAAGCCTTCGAGCGCCCGCGCGCCGGTGTCGCTGCGTTCATACAGCCGCGACAGGCCGGTGAGCTTCAACAGCGCGTCGGCCAGCGTGGCCTTCCAGCGCTCGCTTCCGGCCGACAGAAACTGCGCGCACAGCGTGTCGCCGTAGCGGTCGACGATCAACCCTGGCAGCCCGTCGGCCTCGCCGTGGATCAGCCGCATCGCGTCGCTGGTGATCGGCAGCCGGGCCCGCACCGCCAGCGCACGCGCCACGCGCCGCTCGAAAAACGCAGCGTCGATGCGCTCGGTTTCCACAAAGCTCCACGCCCGCACGCGGATCATCGACTCGGCGCTGTAAGCCCCCCACGCCAGAAACCGCGCGTCGTGCGACTCGACCCGCACCGTCTCCCCCGCGTCCGCCTTGCCGCTCGCCACGCTGCCCGCAAAAACCCACGGATGCCGCCGCAGCAGCGAGCGGTCCTTGCCCTCGCGAAGCTTGATGATTTTCATGCCGGGATTGTGGTGGACGAGCAGACGAGCAAGCGCAGCGAAGCTCCCCTCAAGCAACAACCGTGGCCGGGTCTCCCGGCTGCTGGGTTGGCGCCCCCTTGGGCGGGCCGAGCCCGCACCGAGCGAGCGCCTGCGCGCTCGCGATTGGCTGGTGAGGGCCATGGGGCTTGCAAGCCCCATGGCAGGAGCGCGAGCGACGTGGGGGCTAACGTTTCTTTGCTCTTGGATGGGCGGCGTCATACACCTTCGACAGGTGCCCGAAATCCAGCTTGGTGTAGACCTGCGTGGTGGCGATGCTGGCGTGGCCCAGCAGCTCTTGCACCGCGCGCAGATCACCGCTCGACTGCAGCAGGTGCGAGGCGAACGAATGGCGCAGCATGTGCGGGTGAAGGTGGGTCGGCAGGCCGGCCTTCAGCGCGCGCAGCTTCAGGCGCGAGCGCACCTGGCTGGGCGTCAGCCGCGTGCCGCGGTTGCTGACGAACAGCGCCGGCTCGCCCGCGTGGGCCATGCCCTCGCGCAGTGGCAGCCACGCAGCGAGTGACCGCAGCGCTGCTGCACCGACCGGCACGCTGCGGCGCTTGCCGCCCTTGCCCAGCACATGGGCGGTCGCGTCGGCGGCGTCGATCCAGCCAGCCGCCGCAGCGCCGGCCTGCACGTCCAGCCCGACCAGCTCGGCCACCCGCAGGCCGCAGCCGTACAGCAGCTCGGTCAGGCAGCGGTCGCGCGCGGCCATCAGCGGCGAGTCGGTGGCGTCGGTCTGCTCGGCCAGCAGCACGGCTTGGTCTACCGGCAAGGCTTTCGGCAACGGTTTGGGCGCCTTCGGCGCGCGCACCCCTTCGACCGGGTTCAGCGCCACGTGGCCGTCGCGGCCCAGCCAGCGGTACAGCCCGCGCCAGGCCGACAGCACGATCGCAATGCTGCCCGGCGCCAGGCCTTGCCGGTGCAGGGCGCCGGCCCAATGCCGAACATGCTGCGGCTGCACGTCGCGCAGGGCCACCGGCGCGGCCGCAGCAAAGGTTTGCAGGCGGGTGAAGGCCTCGGTGTACATCGCCAGCGTGCGCGCGGCGAGGCGCCGTTCCACTTGCAGGTGCAACAGGTGGCGGCGGATGTCGGCGTCGAACTCCATCGCAGTCACCGCGCGCGGGGTCGCGGTCAGCCGGCGGGCAGCAGGCGCGACAGGCTGGCGCTGGCGATTTCGCCGATGCGCATCAGGAACTCGGTGCCCATGTCGGCGCTGTAGCGGGTCGGGTCGGGCGAGCCGAGTACCAGCATGCCGAATGCACCAGAGAATGCCCCTGAGCCGTCAACCGAGCCCGCGCCGTGGCGCAGCGGAATCAGTGCCAGCGACGCGGCGGCCGTCGGCTCGCCGAGCCAGGCCGCGGCCTCGAAGCCGGAATTGACGCCGCAGTACGGCAGCGTCAGGCTGCCGGCGAAGCTCTTGGCGTCGTCGGTCACCTTGACGGCGAACGGCAGGTCGGCGTACGCGGGTGCGGCGCCCCAGACACGGATGCCGGCCTGCGGGATCAAGAACTGGTGCGACAGCTCGCTCACCAGCACCGCAGGCAAGTCGGCCGGGTCAGCGGTGAGCAGCACAGCGCGCGTGACGCGGTGCAGCTTGTCGGCGATGGCCACGTTTTCCTGGCCGTGGCGAATCATCTCCATCACCTTTTGCTCCATGCCTTTCAGCTTGTCGCGCAGCATTTCCATCTGCCGTTCCTGCAGCGACACGGCGCGCGCACCGTGCGGGCTGGTCAGCTGCACCGCGCTCAGCAATTCGGCGTGGCGCTCGAAAAACGCTGGCGTGTTGGCCAGGTAGTTGGCAATGTCTTCTTCGGTGATGCCTTGCACCCCAGCGCTCTTGTTCACAGTTCGATCTCTCCTTCAAAAACGGGCGTGGCCGGGCCGGTCATCAGCACCGAAGTGCCGAGCCCCGCCCACTCGATGTGCAGTTGTCCGCCGCGGGCGTCCACGTCGACGCCGGCGTCGAGCAGGCCGAGCCGGATGCCGGCCACCACCGCCGCGCAGGCGCCGGTGCCGCAGGCCAGCGTTTCACCGGCACCGCGCTCGAACACGCGCAGGCGAATGTGGCTGCGGCTGACGATCTGCATGAAGCCGGCGTTGACGCCTTGCGGAAATCGCGGGTGCTGCTGAATCGACGCGCCTTCGGTGGCGACGGGCGCACTGTCCACATCGGCCACGATCTGCACCGCGTGCGGGTTGCCCATCGACAGCACCGCGACTTCGCGCACCTCACCGCCCACATCGAGCGGCCAGCGCTCGAAGCCGCCCAACGGGTGCGGCGACAAACCCTCGGCGTCGAACGGCACCTGAGCCAGGTCGAACACCGGCGCGTTCATGTCGACCGTCACGCGGCCATCGGTTTGCAGTCGCAGTTCGAGCAGCTTGTTGACCGTCTCGACCCGCAGCTGGGTTTTGTCGGTCAGGCCGCGACTCCGCACGAAATGGACAAAGCAGCGCGCGCCGTTGCCGCAGTGCTCGACCTCTTCGCCGCTGCCGCCGTTGAAAATGCGGTAACGAAAGTCGACCCCTGCGGTGGCGCTGCGCTCGACCACCAGAATCTGGTCGGCCCCGACGCCGAAGTGCCGGTCGCCCAACCGGCGCAACTGCGTCGCCGACAACGCCAGCGGCGACTGCGTGGCGTCGAGCACGACGAAGTCGTTGCCCGCGCCCTGCATCTTGGTGAAGCGCAATTTCATGTGCGGATTATCGGCGCCGTCAAGGAAATGTGGCTCTGCCACTTTCCGGCATCCCCTCGGGGGGGCGGACGGCGTATGTCGTCGGCCTGGGGGCACTCAATAAAGCCCGGCCTCACCCGGCGGACGCGTCTTGAAGCGCTTGTGCACCCACAGGTACTGCGCCGGGTTGGCGCGAATCTCGGACTCGATCCAGCGGTTCATCGCGGCGGTGTCGGCCAGCGCGTCGTCGCTGGGGAAATCGGTCCACGCGGGCAGAAAGCGCACCCGGTAGCCCTGGCCGCCCGGTAGCATTTCGGCCAGCACCGGCTGCACCACCATGTTCAGCGCGCGCGCCATGCGCGACGGCGCGAGCAGGGTGGCAGCAGGCACGCCGAAGAAGGGCACGAACGCGGCGTCGCGGGCACCGAAGTCCATGTCGGGCAGGTTGAAGAACGCATCGCCGCGCTTGATGGCACGGATCAGCGGCTTGGCCGAATCGCTGCGCGCGAACACCTCGCCCTGGTCGAAGCGCAAGCGGCCCGCGCGAATGGCTGCGTCCATCACCGGATCGCTCTGCGCCTGGTAGATGGAGCCGACGCGCCGGGTCTGGAACAACTGCGTGGCGGCACCCGCCACGTCGAGGCCCATGAAATGCGGCACCAGCCACATCACCGGGCGTTCGCTGCGTTCGGCCAGCGACACATCGCCTTCCACATGGATCAGCCGCTTCAGGCGCGACACCGGTGCGTACCAAAGCAGCCCGCGTTCGAGCAGACTGCGGCCCAGCCATTGAAAGTGCTCGTGCACCAGCGCGTCGCGTTCAGGCTGCGACCACTGCGGAAAACAGATCGCCACGTTGCGCAGCGCCACGCTGCGGCGCGAGGCGGCGGTGGCATGCAGCAAGCGGCCGAGCATTCGCCCGGCGCCCGCCAGCAGCGGCAGCGGCAACCAGTGGGCGAGCCACAGCGCGGCCAGGAACAGACGGGATGTCAACGCGCTCAGGCCTCTTGTTCAGCGCGGTCTGCGGTGGCGACCTCGGCTGCGTGTTTGTAGCGGTCGTAGCCCCACAAATACTGCTGCGGGCACTGGCGGATCAAGCCTTCCATGGCGCGGTTCACGGCCGCGGCGGATTCTGCCTGAGCCGCTGCGCCTATCGGCAACGCCTCGTCGAAGGCCGACACGCGCACCACGTAGCCGCGCCCGTGAGGCAAGCGCTCGCCCCAGATCAACAGCGGCAGCGCGCCGCTTTGCTGCGCCAGGCGCGCCGCCAGCGTCATCGTGTAGGCGGGGCGGCCGAAGAAAGGCGCCCACACGCCCATGCCGTCGGGTGGCACCTGGTCGGGCAGCAGACCGACCGCCTCGCCGCGCTTCAAGGCGCGCAGCATCTGGCGCACACCCGCCAGGTTGGCGGGCGCGGCCACCAGCCCGGGCCGGTTGCGCCCGCTGTCGACCAGGTCGCGCAACCATGCCTTGCGCGCCGGCCGGTACAGCACCGTGATCGGCCCGTGGCGTTCGGCATAGGCCTGCGCGGTGACCTCGAAGCAGCCCAGGTGCGGTGTCAGGAAAACGATGCTGCGGCCCTGGGCATGTGCTGCGTCTATCAAGGCGTCACCCTGCCACACGACCTGCGGATGGATGCGTTGATTCGCAGGCCGCAGCCACAGGTAGGGCAGCTCCATCAACACCCGCCCGGCTTCAGCGATGGCCTGGCGAGCCGCAGCCGGCGCCACGCCCGCCTGCGCCGCGTTGGCGATGAAGCGGCGCCGGTACGTGGGCGACAAGGCGTAGCTCATCCAGCCGACGACGAAACCCAGCCAATGGAGCAACCACAACGGGCAGCGGGCAACCCAGCGAAAGACGGTCGGCATGTTTCCTATAATCAGTCCATCGCCGAGTTATGAACTACTTGCAGGGCGACGCAGGGTGCACGCATTCTGCCGGGCGCAAGCTCAAAAAATTCTGCTAAAGCGTTCGCCGCTCCTCCAAGGGGTTTCAGGTCGGCAACGCAGTGTGCAACCTGGTTCATCTTTCTTTGGAGCTTCAGCGTGTCGAACGACTTCCTTTTCACTTCCGAATCCGTCTCTGAGGGCCACCCCGACAAGGTGGCCGACCAGATTTCCGACGCCATTCTCGACGCCATCTTCAAGCAGGACCCGCTGTCCCGCGTGGCCGCCGAGACCCTGTGCAACACCGGTCTGGTGGTGCTGGCCGGCGAGATCACCACCAACGCGCACGTCGACTACATCCAGGTCGCGCGCGACACCATCAAGCGCATCGGCTACGACAACACCGACTACGGCATCGACTACAAAGGCTGCGCCGTGCTGGTGGCCTACGACAAGCAGAGCAACGACATCGCGCAGGGCGTCGACCACGCCAGCGACGATGTCATGAACACCGGCGCCGGCGACCAGGGCCTGATGTTCGGCTACGCCTGCAACGAGACGCCCGAGCTGATGCCCGCGCCGATCTACTACGCGCACCG
>JANNBZ010000190.1:0-46238 GCA_031386065.1 Burkholderiales bacterium | reverse complement strand
GCCATCGATGCCGCGCAGACCCGCACCAACGTGATGACGCGCCGGCTCAAGTCGGTCGAAGGCTTGAGCGAGGTGCGCACGCAGACCCTGTTGCCAGGCCCTGAAGCCGATCTTGGCGAAGAAGAAACGGCCTGAGGTGGCCACGTTCTCCAGGCCGCTGCTGGCCTTGATCATCGGCCAGGTCTGCCTGCATTCCTGCATGACCGGCGTGCGCGTGGCAGCCCCGTTGCTGGCGCTGCGGGCAGGTCATGCGCAGTGGGCGGTGGGCATTCTGCTGGGCCTGTTTGCAGCCGCGCCGGTGCTGTTGTCGATGCGCGCCGGGCGCCTGGCCGACAGCCACGGCTACCACTTCCCGATGCGGCTGGCGGTAGCCTTAACTACCGCCGGCGGCCTGCTCGCGGTGGCGTCGACCTGGCTGGTCGCGCTGCAGTTTCCGGTCTTGTGCGTGGCCGCTACGCTGTGCGGCGTCGGCGCGAATTTCGGCCTCATCGCGATCCAGCGCACTGCCGGGCGCATGACCTCCGGCAGCAGCGTCGAGCTGACGCGGGTGTTCAGCTGGCTGGGGCTGGCGCCGGCGCTGTCGAACATGGTGGGGCCGGTGATCGCCGGGCTGATGATCGACCTGTCGGGCTTTCGCGGCGCCTTCATCGCACTCACGCTGCTGCCGCTGCTGGGCCTGTGGTGGGCGCGGCAAGTGCCTGCCGAGCGGCCGCCGGCCCGGCCCGCGTCGTCCACCGTGCGCACCGCCTGGGACCTGTTCGCCACCCCCGGCCTGCGGCGATTGCTGCTGGTGAACTGGCTGCTCTCGTCGAGCTGGGACCTGCACGCCTTCGTGGTGCCGATACTCGGTCACGAGCGCGGCTTCAGCGCGTCGGCGATCGGCCTGATCCTGGGGGCGTTCGCGGCCTGCGTGGCGCTGGTGAGGCTGGCCATCCCGCTGCTTGCGCACCGCCTGCGCGAAGGCCAGGTGCTGGCCGGGGCGATGCTGGTGACGGCGGCGATCTTCGTGGCCTATCCGTGGGCCGGCTCGGCCTGGCTGATGGCCGTGTGCGCGGCGATGCTGGGCCTGGCGCTGGGCTCGGTGCAGCCGATGATCATGACCACACTGCACCAGCTCACACCGCGTGACCGCCACGGCGAAGCGATCGCACTGCGCTCGATGACCATCAACACCGCCAGCGCGTTGATGCCGCTGCTGTTCGGGCTGCTGGGCAGCGCCATCGGCGCGGGCTCGCTGTTCTGGTTGATGAGCGCGGCGGTCAGCGCCGGCAGTTTTCCGGCACGGCAGATCCGCGCGCCAGCCGTGTTCAGAACTTGATGCTGGACGGCGCGGGTGTTTCGGTGGGCACTTCGCTGGCGGTCGGTGTGGCAGCGCGCTGGGGCACGGCCGGGCGGCTCGCCTCGCGGCGTTCGGTCAGCGGCGTGGCGCCTGCGAACTGGAAGTTCGGCGGCAAGCGCGACTCGCGCGGGTAGCCGGCGGCGTCGAGGTAGCTGTTCCACAGCTCTTGCGACATGCCGCGCACGGTTTGGGCACCGATGGTCAGTGCAGGCGCCTCGCGGCCGCCCGTCAGCCGTTGCAGCGCATCGACGTCTTCGGTGGTGCTGACCTGGCGTTCGTTGAACGGGATGCCGCGCTGGCGCAGCAACTGGCGTCCGCTGTCGCAGGGCTCGCAGGAACCGGTGACGAACAGCGTGACCGGATAGCGGGACACGGCCTGCCGCAGTTCGAGCGGCAGCGCCACTTCGGACTGTGCTGCGCCGGCCGCGCCCAGCGACGTGACCTTGCCGGCCGCGGCCGAGCTGGGCGGCACATCGGTGTAGGTGACCTTGCCATCGGGGCCGACGACCTTGAACAGCGCGTGGCTGGCGCCGCTGGCGAGTGCCAAGGCCGCGATGGCCATCGCCCGTGTCGCAGCGCTATTTCGTGTGCTTTTTCGTGTGCTCATGCCAACTCCAGTCTCTCAGCAACCATGCAGGTTATCGGCAGCACGCCGCCGAATCAAACCATTCCTTGGTGGCGCAGCAGCGCGTCGATGCGCGGCTCGCGGCCACGGAAGGCCTTGAAGCTGTCCATCGCGCTGCGGCTGCCGCCGGCTTCGAGCACGGCTTCACGGTAGCGGCGCCCGGTTTGCACGTTCAACACGCCGCTGCCTTCGTCGGCCGTCTCTTCGAACGCCGCCCAGGCATCGGCCGACAGCACCTCGGCCCACTTGTAGCTGTAGTAGCCGGCCGAATAGCCGCCCGCGAAAATGTGCGAAAAGCTGTGCTGGAACTTCGAGAAGGCGGGCGGCACCAGCACCGCCACCTCGGCGCGCACCTCGTCGACCAGGGCCTGGATGTCGGCCTCGCTGCCGGGTTCGGCGTGCAGGCGCATGTCGAACAGAGACAGCTCGACCTGGCGCAGCGTCTGCAGCCCGGTCTGAAAGTTCTTCGCAGCCAGCATGCGATCGAACAACTCGCGTGGCAGCGGCAGGCCGGTGTCGACGTGGGCGGTGAGCCGCTTCAACACGTCCCATTCCCAGCAGAAGTTCTCCATGAACTGGCTGGGCAATTCAACGGCGTCCCACTCGACACCCGAGATGCCCGACACGCCGATGTCGCTGATCTGGGTCAGCATGTGGTGCAGGCCGTGCCCGAACTCGTGGAACAGCGTGACGACGTCGTCGTGCGAGAGCAGGGCGGGTTGCACTTGGCCGTCGACTTCGGGCGGCGGTGTGAAGTTGCACACCAGGTGCGCCACCGGTGTCTGCACCGGGCCTTCGGGTCGCGCCCAGCGGCCACGCACGTCGTCCATCCAGGCGCCGGGCCGCTTGCCACTGCGGGCATATGGGTCGAGGTAGAACTGCCCGACCAGCGCGCCAGCGCGTTCGATCCGGAAGAAGCGCACGCTGGGATGCCACACCGGCGCGGTGTCGGGCCGGATGCTGACCTCGAACAAGGTTTCGATGATGCGAAACAGGCCTTCCAGAACCTTGGCCTCGGTGAAGTACTGCTTAACTTCCTGGTCGCTGAAGGCGTAGCGTGCCTCCTTCAGCTTTTCACTCGCGAAGACCATGTCCCAGGCCCGCAGGTCGGCCAGCGAAAGCTCGTCACGAGCGAAAGCCTTCAGCTCGGCCAGGTCGCGTTCGGCGTACGGGCGGGCGCGGCGCCCGAGGTCGCGCAGGAAATCCATCACCTGTGCCGGTGAATCGGCCATCTTCGGCACCAGCGACACCTCGGCGTAGTTGGCGTAGCCCAGCAGGCGAGCCTCTTCGTGGCGAAGATTCATCAGCTCTTGCATCAGCGAGGAGTTGTCCAGGTTGGCGTCGCCCAGCTCAGTGGCCCGCGTTGCGTAGGCGGTGTACATGCGCTCGCGCAGCGCCCGGTCCTCACCGTACTGCAGGACCGGGAAATAGCTGGGGAAATGCAGCGTGAGCTTGTAGCCGTCCTTGCCCTCGGCCTGCGCCGCCTGGCGGGCCGCTTGCTGTGCGTCGGCAGGCACGCCGACCATCTCAGTCTGGCTGGCGAAGTACGCGAATTGATCGGTCGCGTCCATCACGTGTTCCGAGAACCGCTGCGAGAGTTCGGCTTGCGCTTCCTGCAACTGCATGAATCGCTGCTTGGCCTCGCCGCGAAGCTCGGCCCCCGACAACACGAAATCGCGCATCGCGTTGGACAACACCTTGCGGCGCGGCGGCGTCAGTCCGTGCGCCGATGGCGCGGTGCTGATGGCCTTGTATTTAGCGTACATGCGCTCGTCGCTGGCGTGGCGCGTGCTCAGCTCGATCACCCGAGGCAGCGCCTCGTTGTAGGCGGCGCGCAGTTCGGGCGTGTCGGCAACCGCGTTCAGGTGCCCGACCGCGCCCCAGGCGAACTTCAGCCGTTCGCCCGCCACGTCGAGCACCGCCGACATCGCGTCGTACTCGGCCGGCACACCGGGGCCGACCGCGCGCTCCAGCGCTTCGTCGGCCGACTTCAACAGCGCGTCGATGGCCGGCGCAACATGCCCGGGTTGAATGGCGTGGAAGTCGGGCAGGCCGTCGTCTTGCAGCAAGGGATTGGTCATGATTTGCAGGCTCGTTCAGCGGATTCGAGGGTGTTCATCAGCAGCATGGTGATGGTCATGGGGCCGACGCCGCCCGGCACCGGCGTGATGGCAGAGGCCACTTCGGATACGGCTGCAAAGTCCACATCGCCGCACAGCTTGCCGGCTTCGTCTCGGTTGATTCCCACATCGATCACGATGGCTCCCGGTTTGACCATGTCTGCGGTCAGCGTGTTGCGCCGACCCACGGCCGCGACCACCACATCGGCCTGCCTTGTATGGTGCCCGATATCGACCGTCGCGCTGTGGCAAATGGTGACGCTGGCATTGGCTTGCAAGAGCAGCAGGGCCATCGGCTTGCCCACGGTGTTGCTGCGCCCGATCACCACCGCATGCTTGCCACGCAGGTCGATCCCGGTGCTGGCGATCAGCTTCATGCAACCGGCAGGCGTGCAGGGGCGGAAGCCCGGTGCGCCGGTCATCAGCTCGCCGGCGCTGAGGGTGGAATAGCCGTCGACATCCTTGTGCGTGGCGATGGATTCGATCACGCGGTGCGGGTTGATGTGCTTGGGCAGCGGCATCTGCACCAGGATGCCGTGGATTGTCGGGTCGGAATTGAGCGCGGCAATGCGGTCCAGCAAGGCGGCCTCGGTGAAGGCAGCGTCGTGCGCCTCGAACACCGAGTGAATGCCGGCTTCCAGGCAGGCCTTGACCTTGTTGCGCACATAGACCTGGCTGGCCGGGTCTTCGCCCACCAGCAGCACGGCAAGGCCAGGCTGAGTGCCGCGCGCGGTCAGGCTGGCAGCCCGCTGCGCGATCTCGGCGCGGATCTGTTTTGAAAGTGCGTTGCCGTCGATGCGCTGGGCCGTCATGGGGTTCGTCCGTGAAACGACAAAGGCCGCTCGTGGGCGGCCTTTGCGAGGTGCAACCTGATCAGGCCTTCGCCTGCGCGCCGAGCGCGATTTTCAGCAGGTCGGCGACCGTGTTGGCGTTGAGTTTTTCCATGATGTTGGCGCGGTGCGCTTCGACCGTCTTGATGCTGATGCCCAGGTCGTCGGCGATCTGCTTGTTCAGCCGGCCGGCGACGATGCGCTCGAGCACCTGCGCCTCGCGCGTGGTCAGACGCGACAGCAAGGCGTCGCGGCTGGCGGCTTCCTGGTGCTGCGAGAACGCCGAACGCGCCTGGTCCAGCATGCGCTCGACGAGGCCCAGCAGTTCCTCTTCCTTGAACGGCTTCTCGATGAAGTCCATCGCGCCTTTCTTCATCGTCGTGACGGCCATCGGTACATCGCCGTGGCCGGTGATGAAGACGATGGGCAGCGGCGAGCGGCGCTCCATCAGGCGGTCTTGCAATTCGAGCCCGCTCATGCCGTCCATGCGGATGTCGGCAATCAGGCAAGCCACCTCGCGCGGGTCGAAGCGCGAAAGGAACGACTCCGAAGAATCGAAGCACTTGACGCGGTAGTCTTTTCCTTCGAGCAGCCACTGCAAAGAGTCGCGCACTGCCTCGTCGTCGTCGACAACGTAGACGGTGCCTTTCTTGGGAATCAAACTCATGTGGTGACGGCCGCGTTGGTGGACAGATGAGCTTCGGGTCGCGAAGCTTCGATGGGCAGCGTGAAGGTAAAACGACAGCCCACAACAGACTCTCCATTGTAGAGGTTCTGGGCTCGGATCCGGCCCCGGTGGGACTCGATGATCGAGCGGCAAAGGCTCAGGCCGATGCCCAGCCCTTCGGCCTTGGTGGAGAAGAAGGCTTCATACAGCCGGCCTATCACTTCGTCCTTGATGCCCGGGCCCATGTCGGTGACGCTGAACTCGATCACGCCGCCTTCATCCGGCGTGTGTCGGGGCACCACGCGCAGCTCGATGTTGCGGCGCGCCGAGGGCAGGTGCGCCGAGTCGATGGCTTCGGCCGCGTTCTTCAACAGGTTCAGCACCACCTGCTCGATCAGGATCGGGTCCACCATCAGCGTGGGCAGCCGCTGCGCCACGTAGGTGTGGATGCCGACGTTGCGCCGGCGCAGTTCGATGCTGGCCAGATCGACCGCGTCCTCGACGATGGTTCGGGCGTCGGCGGCCTGTCGCTGCGGCTCGCTGCGTTTCACGAAGGCGCGGATACGGTGGATGATCTGCCCGGCACGCTGGGCCTGGCGAGAGGTCTTTTCAAGCGCGGCGATCAGGTCGGCCTTTTCGATCGCGTCGGCCTTCACGCGCGAGACCATGCCGTTGCAATAGTTGGTGATCGCCGTCAACGGTTGATTCAACTCGTGCGCCACCGACGACGCCATTTCGCCCATCGTCACCAGCCGGCTCGTGACCTGCGCCTTTTCGGCTTGGTTGGCGGCCAGGCTTTCGGCGCTCAGGCGGGCCGTGATGTCGGTGGCGATCAGCATCTGCGCCAGACGGCCGTCGGTCCATTGAAGGTAGCGCGCCCGCACGTCAAACCACTTCTGCAGCGACTCGACGAAGACCTCGCGCGGGTCGGACCCGGCCTCGGTCAGTTGCTGCGTCGGCAGGCCGCCCAGGTCGTCCACGGTGTCGTCCAGGCCCGTCATGCGCAGCAGCCCGGGTTCGTCGCCCGCCAGCAGGTCGTGACCGCGCGATTCGGCGCCGAACCACAAGCGGTACGAGCGGTTCGCGAACAGCAGTTCGCCCTGCTGCACCGACAGCACCGACACGGCGGCGTCCAGGCCTTCGAGCACGGTGGTGAAGCGTTCGTGCGATGCCGACAACTGGTCGCGAATGCGCTTGGCTTCGGTGATGTTCGTCATCGACGTCATCCAGCCGGTCTGGTGGTTCTTCGGGTCGATCAGCGGCGACACGTACATGCGCGCGTCGAACAGCGTGCCGTCCTTGCGCATGATCTTCACCTCGATGCCGTCGGCCGGGCTGCGGCCCTGCAGCTCCTGCTGCAACAGGCGGCCGTTCTCTTCGTGCCGGTCCGGCGGCCAGTGCGGAAACGGTGGCCGGCGGCCAATCAGCTCGGTGTCGGAAAAGCCGGTCATCGCGCAGAAGGCCGGGTTCACGTAGGTGATGCGGCCTTCCATGTCCATGGCGCGCATGCCGGTCAGCATCGAGTTTTCCATCGCGCGCCGGAAGTTGGCCTCGGACACCAGCGCGCTTTGCATTTGCGCACGGCGCCGCATGTGACGCCAGGTGCCCAGCAGCATCCACACCGTCAGCACACTGAGCGCCACCACCATCCAGAACAGCGTGTTGCTGATCAGGCCGATCGAGGTTCGGTAGCCTTGCCCGCGCAGTACCAGACCGTCGCCCGTCGGTGCCACCGGCACGTCGTGAACGATCGATGCTGGGCGCGTTTTCTGGCCCGGCTTGGCCGTCACCGTGCTGGCCAGCACCTGGTCCTGCTGGTCGATCAGGCTGATCGCGTGGCGGGTCGAAACCTCGGCCGGCACGAAGTAGCGCAGCAGGCTTTCCACCGAGTACTCGGCGATCAGGGTGCCGCTGAAGGCGCTGCGGTCGATCAACGGAACGTGGATCTGGATCACCGGCATGCCGTAGATGTCTTTGAACGGCCGGGTGTAGACGGGTTGGCGCAGCGTGCGCGCCGCGAGGAAAGCGGTCTCGGGCTCGCTGGCGCGACCCTCTTTCGGCACCGACGCAGAGTCTTCCTCGCCGGTCAAGCCGGTTTCCGGGTGAAAGGTGATGGTCGAATAAGCCGCCTTGCGAACGCGCGCGGCGTTGATCCAGATCAGGTGCGTGATCTCGGGCCGCTCGCGGCTGAAGCTGGCTGCCTGTCCCATGAAGTCGTCGTGGTCGATCGCCCGGGTGACGATCTCGCGCGCGATGCGCACCAGCTGTTCCTGGTTGACGATCAAACGCAGGCGGATCTGCTGTTGCGCGATTTCGGTGTCACGCTTGACCGACTCGGTTTCTCGCTCCAACTCCTCATTGCGCAGGTACCAGAACGCCGAGATGATGGCAGCCAGAAAAAGCAGCACCGAGATCAACGGCGCGAGCGTGGCGAACCAGTCCTGGCGGGCCGGCGATTGACGCCGCCACCAGCGGCCGAACAAGCGACGCGGCAGTGTCGGTGGCGAGCCGGGCGGCCGATTCGCGGGGGCGAGGTTTTCCATCGCCGAATTATCGGCGGAGGCGGGCTGCAGCCTTGCGAAGTGCTCCAGCAGATGTTTGCAATTCCGCAATATGAGATGAGATTGCGCTATTTGAAATTCTGAAAAAGATGTGAGAGACTCTCGCGCAAATCAAAACCGCCACAGGAGACAACATGTCCGCTATGCCTGAATCGTTCATCGGTGCTGCCGCCAACGACAGTGATTCACAGGAAACCCGGGAGTGGCTGGATGCCCTGTCGGCAGTGATCGGCGAGGAGGGTGGCGAGCGTGCCCACTTCCTGCTCGAACAGCTGATAGACCACGCGCGCCAGGCCGGCATCGACGTGCCGTTCTCGGCCAAGACGGCCTACGTCAACACCATCCCCACCGACCAGGAAGAGCGCTGCCCCGGCAACCTCGAGATCGAGGAACGCCTGCGCGCCTACATGCGCTGGAACGCAATGGCGATGGTCGTGAAGGCGAACCGCCTGAACCCCGAAGACGGCGGCGACCTCGGCGGCCACATCAGCAGCTTCGCCTCGCTGGCCACCATGTTCGGTGCCGGCTTCAACCACTTCTGGCACGCTGACGACACGTCTTCCGGCGGACTGCACGGCGGCGACCTGCTGTACATCCAGGGCCACTCGTCGCCCGGCATCTACGCGCGTGCCTTCATGGAAGGCCGCATCAGCGAAGAGCAGCTGCTGAACTTCCGGCAAGAGGTCGACGGCAAGGGCATTTCCAGCTACCCGCACCCGAAGCTGATGCCCGAGTTCTGGCAGTTCCCCACGGTGTCGATGGGACTCGGCCCGTTGATGGCGATCTACCAGGCGCGCTTCCTGAAATATCTGCATGCGCGCGGCATTGCCGACACCAGCAACCGCAAGGTCTGGGTGTTTTGCGGCGACGGTGAAATGGACGAGCCCGAATCGCTGGGCGCCATCGGCCTGGCGGCGCGCGAAAAGCTCGACAACCTGATCTTCGTCATCAACTGCAACCTGCAGCGGCTGGACGGCCCGGTGCGCGGCAACGGCAAGATCATCCAGGAGCTGGAAGGCGAGTTCCGCGGCTCGGGTTGGAACGTCATCAAGCTGCTGTGGGGCAGCTACTGGGACCCGCTGCTGGCGCGCGACAAGGAAGAGATCCTGCGCAAGGTGATGATGGACACGGTCGACGGCGACTACCAGGCCATGAAGGCCAACGACGGCGCTTTCGTTCGCAAACACTTTTTCGGCCAGCACCCCAAGCTGCTGGAGATGGTGGCGAAGATGAGCGACGACGACATCTGGCGCTTGAACCGCGGCGGCCACGACCCGCAAAAGGTGTACGCCGCGTACCACCGCGCGGTCAACCACAAGGGCCAACCGACGGTGTTGCTGATCAAGACCGTCAAGGGCTTCGGCATGGGCAAGAGCGGCGAGGGCAAGAACACCGCGCACCAGACCAAGAAGCTGACCGACGACGACATCAAGAGCTTCCGCGACCGCTTCAACATCCCGGTCAACGACGAGCAGATCGCCAACGGCATTCCGTTCTACAAGCCGGCTGACGACACGGTGGAAATGAAGTACCTGCACGAGCGCCGCAAGGCCCTGGGCGGCTACCTGCCGCAGCGCCGCACCAAGGCCGACGAGACGCTCGCCGTGCCGCCGCTCGACACCTTCAAGGCAGTGCTCGAGCCCACCGCCGAAGGGCGCGAGATCTCGACCACGCAAGCCTTCGTGCGCTTCCTGACCCAGTTGCTGCGCGACAAGCAGCTCGGCCCGCGCGCGGTGCCGATCCTGGTCGACGAGGCGCGCACCTTCGGCATGGAAGGCCTGTTCCGCCAGATCGGTATCTACAACCCAGAAGGGCAGAACTACACGCCGGTCGACAAGGACCAGGTGATGTACTACCGCGAAAGCAAGGAAGGCCAGGTGCTGCAGGAAGGCATCAACGAGGCCGGTGGCATGGGCAGCTGGATCGCTGCGGCCACCTCGTATTCCACCAACAACCGGGTGATGATTCCGTTCTACGTGTACTACTCGATGTTCGGCTTTCAGCGCATCGGCGACATGGCGTGGGCGGCGGGCGACATGCAGGCGCGCGGCTTCCTGCTGGGCGGCACATCAGGGCGGACCACGCTGAACGGCGAAGGCCTGCAGCACGAAGACGGCCACAGCCACATCCTGGCCGGCACCATTCCCAACTGCATCAGCTACGACCCGAGCTTCGCGCACGAAGTGGGCGTGATCCTGCACCACGGCCTGCAGCGCATGGTCGAGCGACAGGAGAACGTCTACTTCTACCTGACGCTGCTGAACGAGAACTACCCGATGCCCGGACTGCAGACCGGCACCGAGGCGCAGATCATCAAGGGCATGTACCTGCTGCAAGAGGGCAGCAAGAAAGGCTTACCGAAGGGCCCCTCCGGATCCGTGCCGCGCGTCAACCTGCTGGGCAGCGGCACCATCCTGCGTGAAAGCATTGCAGCGAAAGTCCTGCTTGAGGCGGAATGGGGCGTCTCGGCCAACATCTGGAGCTGCCCGAGCTTCAACGAACTCGCGCGCGATGGCCAGGACGCCGAGCGCTGGAACCTGCTGCATCCGCTGGAGAAAGCGCGCGTGCCTTTCGTGACGCAACAGCTCGACAAGTTCGCCGGCCCGGTGATCGCGTCGACCGACTACATGAAGAACTACGCAGAGCAGATTCGCGCCTTCATTCCCAAGGGCCGGACCTACAAGGTGCTGGGCACCGACGGCTTCGGACGCAGCGACTTCCGCCGCAAGCTGCGCGAGCACTTCGAGATCGATCGCCACTACATCGTGGTGGCGGCGCTGAAGACGCTGGCCGACGAAGGCACGTTGCCGATGGCCAAGGTGGCAGAGGCGATTGCGAAGTACGGCATCAATGCCGACAAGGTCAATCCGCTGTACGCATAAGCACAAGAATTCGACGGAGACACAACATGGCATTGGTGGAAGTCAAGGTCCCCGACATCGGCGACTTCAAGGAAGTGGAAGACATCGAACTGCTGGTCAAGGTGGGCGACACCGTCACCGCCGAGCAGTCGCTAATCACGGTGGAGTCCGACAAGGCCTCGATGGAAATCCCGTCGTCGCATGCCGGCGTGGTGAAGGAGTTGAAGGTGAAGATCGGCGACAAGGTGGCCGAGGGATCGCTGGTATTGATGGTCGAGGTGGCTGCCACCGCCGCGGTGGCTTCGCCGGCAGCCGCTGCGGCACCCGCCAGCGCTGCGGTTGCCGCTCTGCCAGCGGCCGCAGCACCTGCTGCCGCCGCTGCGCCCGCTGGCGCCGGCCCGGTCGAAGTGCTGGTGCCCGACATCGGCGACTTCGACGGAGTCACCGTGATCGAGGTCATGGTCAAGGCAGGCGACGTGCTGAAGGTCGAGCAAAGCCTGATCACGGTGGAAAGCGACAAGGCGTCGATGGAAATCCCGTCGTCGCATGCCGGCGTGGTGAAGGAGGTGCGCGTCAAGGTCGGCGACAAGGTGGCCAAGGGCAGCCTGGTTGCCGTCGTCGAAGCGAGCGGCGCCGCTGCCGCTCCTACGATGCCGGCGGCCGCCCCAGCCGCTTCAGCCGCCACACCTTCGCCCGCAGCCGCGGCGCCCGCCACCGCTGCGCCGCCCGACCGCGTGGTGCCCACGGCGGCCTTGCCTGCGCACGAGCCGATGGCGGCCAAAGGCGCGCTGCCGCACGCCTCACCCAGCATTCGCAAACTCGCCCGCGAGCTGGGGGTGCCGCTGGTCGAGGTCAAGGGCAGCGGACCGAAGTCGCGCATCACCCAGGACGACGTTCACGGCTTCGTGAAGAGCGTGATGGCCGGCACCGCGCAAACGCAGGCGCAGGCTGCGAAGGCGCCGGCCGCAGCCGTGTCCGGCGGCGGCAGCTTCCCCGGTCTGCTCGCGTGGCCGCAGGTCGATTTCGCAAAATTCGGACCGGTCGAACGCAAGGACCTGTCGCGCATCAAGAAGATCAGCGGCGCCAACCTGCACCGCAACTGGGTCGTCATTCCGCATGTGACCAACCACGACGACGCCGACATCACCGACCTGGAAGCGTTCCGCGTTCTGACGAACAAGGAAAACGAAAAGTCGGGCGTCAAGATCACGATGCTCGCCTTCCTGATCAAGGCCAGCGTGGCGGCGTTGAAGAAGTTTCCCGACTTCAACGCCTCGCTCGATGGCGACCAGATCGTCTTGAAGCAGTACTTCCACATCGGCTTCGCGGCGGACACCCCGAACGGCTTGATGGTGCCGGTCATCAAGGATGCCGACAAGAAGGGCGTGATGCAGATCTCGCAGGAAATGAGCGAGCTCGCCAAGAAGGCGCGCGACGGCAAGCTGAGCCCGGCCGAGATGAGCGGCGGCTGCTTCTCGATCAGCTCGCTCGGCGGCATCGGCGGGCGCTATTTCACGCCCATCATCAATGCGCCCGAAGTTGCGATTCTGGGCGTCTGCAAAAGCAGCACCGAGCCGGTGTGGGACGGCAAGGTTTTCCAGCCGCGCCTGATGCTGCCGCTCAGCCTGAGCTGGGACCACCGCGTGATCGACGGCGCCTCGGCGGCGCGCTTCAACGCCTACCTTGGCGCGATCCTCGGCGACTTTCGCCGTGTCTTGCTGTGACGACGGTGGTGGTGGTGCGTCAAGGTGGCACGGTGGCCATCGCCGCCGACAGCCTGGTGACCTTCGGCGACACGCGCCTGCCGCACGGCTACGAAGCGAACGAGAAGCTGTTCAAGGTGGGCGATTCCTGGATCGGCATGGCCGGCACGGTGGCGCACTTCCCGGTGCTGCGCCGCGCGCTGAATGCGCTGCCGCCCGACGAGCTGAAGCTGCATTCGCGCGACGAGGTGTTCGACACTTTTCTCAAGCTGCATCCGAAGCTGAAAGAGAACTTCTTCATGAATGCCAAGGAAGAAGACGCCGACCCGTACGAGAGCATGCAGTTCACCGCAGTGATCGCCAACCCGGCCGGCATCTTCGGCGTGTACTCGTACCGCGAGGTGTTCGAGTTCGACCGCTTCTGGGGCATCGGCACCGGTCGCGCGTTTGCACTGGGCGCCATGCACGCGGCCTGCGACCGAACCAAGACGGCGCGCGAACTGGCCGAGATCGGCGTGCGTGCCGGTTGTGAGTTCGACAAGAATTCGGCGGGCCCGGTGCGGGTTCACACGATCAAACTGAAAGCGAAAGACTGACCATGGCCCTCATCGACATCCAGGTGCCCGACATCGGCGACTTCAAGGACGTGGCCGTCATCGAACTGCTGGTCAAGCCCGGCGACAGCGTGAAGGCCGAGCAGTCGTTGATCACGGTGGAAAGCGACAAGGCGTCGATGGAAATTCCGTCGTCGCATGCAGGCATCGTCAAAGAGCTGAAGCTGAAGGTCGGCGATGTGGTGAATCAGGGCACGGTGATGCTGTCGTTGGAGGTCGACGCTGCACAGCCCGCTGCCGCACCCACGCCAACCCCAGCGGTGGCATCTGCTGTTCCCGCAAGTCCACCACCGGCGGCGGTTGCACACGCGGCCGCACCGGTCGCTGCGCAGTACTCGGG
This sequence comes from Burkholderiales bacterium, assembly GCA_031386065.1. Classification (GTDB taxonomy): domain Bacteria; phylum Pseudomonadota; class Gammaproteobacteria; order Burkholderiales; family Burkholderiaceae_C; genus JANYJJ01. Next base: position 32,578 of record JANNBZ010000190.1, on the reverse strand, counting down.
TGCTGCCGACAGCGACTGTGACCTGCTCGTGCTCGGCGCCGGCCCCGGTGGCTACTCGGCCGCTTTCCGCGCGGCCGACCTCGGTCTGAAGGTGGTGTTGGTCGAACGCTTCGCCAAACTCGGCGGCGTGTGCCTGAATGTCGGCTGCATTCCGTCGAAGGCGCTGCTGCACGTGGCTGCGGTGATGGACGAAGTCAAGCACTTCGACACCATGGGCATCAGCTTCCAGCCGCCGACAGTCGACCTCACCAAGCTGCGAACGCACAAGGAGAAGGTCGTTGGAAAATTGACCGGTGGCCTGGCCGCGATGGCGAAGATGCGCAAGGTCACGGTGGTGCAGGGCAGCGGCGAATTCGTCGACCCGTTTCATCTGCGCGTGACGCTGGCCGACGGAAAAATCCAGACCATCAAGTTCAAGCGCGCCATCATCGCGGCCGGCTCCGAAGCGGTGAAGCTGCCGTTCTTGCCGAAGGATGATCCGCGCGTCGTCACCAGCACCGGCGCGCTCGAATTGCGTCAGCAACCCAAGCGCATGCTGGTCATCGGCGGCGGCATCATCGGCCTGGAGATGGGCACCGTCTACTCCACGCTGGGCGCGCGGCTCGACGTGGTCGAGATGCTCGACAGCCTGATGCAGGGCGCCGACCGCGACTTGGTGAAGGTGTGGCAGAAGATGAACGCGCCGCGCTTCGACAACATCATGTTGAAGACCAAGACGGTCGGTGCCGAGGCCACGAAGGACGGCATCCTCGTCAAGTTCGAATCGGCCGATGGCTCGGCCGCAGTCGTGAAGGAGCAGCTCTACGACATGGTGCTGCAGGCCGTGGGCCGGGTGCCGAACGGCAAGCGCGTGGGTGCCGACAAGGCCGGCGTGGCCGTCAGCGAGCGCGGCTTCATCGCCGTCGACGTGCAGATGCGCACCAACGTGCCGCACATCTTCGCCATCGGCGACATCATCGGCCAGCCGATGCTGGCGCACAAGGCAGTGCACGAGGCCCATGTGGCGGCCGAAGTGGCGGCAGGCGAGCAGTTGGGCGACGCGCACCTGAGCAAGGCCGCGTTCGATGCGCGCGTGATCCCGAGCGTGGCCTACACCGACCCCGAAGTGGCCTGGGTCGGCATCACCGAAGACGAGGCAAAGGCGCAGGGCGTGAAGGTCAGGAAGGGCCTGTTCCCGTGGAACGCCTCGGGCCGTGCGATTGCCAATGGCCGCGACGAAGGATTCACCAAGCTGCTGTTCGACGAGACCACCCACGCCATCGTCGGCGGCGGCATCGTCGGCACGCATGCGGGCGACATGATCGGCGAGATTGCGCTGGCCATCGAGATGGGCGCCGATGCGGTCGACATCGGCAAGACCATCCACCCGCACCCCACGCTGGGCGAAACCATAGGGCTGGCGGCCGAGGCCTTCGAAGGTGCCTGCACCGACCTGCCGCCGATGAAAAGATGAAGACCGCGCGCTAAAGAAAAAGGACCCGTCGCCGGGTCCTTTTTTTCTTCTGCGGCGCTTGCCGGCCGTCGAGCGGCGTCAGGGCTTCCTGGTGGGTGCTGCGGGCGGTACTGGGGCGGGCACCGGCGCCGCCAGCGGCGGCACGCTGGCCGAGATGCGCTGTGCTCGAACGTCAAGCGCGGCCTTGTCCACACCTGTGGCTTCGGCCACCAGCACCGGGCAACGCTGCGGCGCGTCTTCGCCCATCGTCCAACCGCTGGCCTCGGCCGCCACGCTGTCGACACGCGCAATGCCCAGCTGCGAGGTGAGCTGGTTCATGGCCGCGTGCGTGCGGGCGTAGGCGATGCCCAAGTCGACCTCGGCATTCGCGTAGGCGCGCTTGGCGGTGTAGACCTCGTTCTCGGAATTCAGCAGGTCGAGCAGGCTGCGCTGGCCGATGTCGAACTGCTGCCGATACGCGTCGCGCGCCTTCTCGATGGCCAGCGTGTTGCGGTCCAGGAACTGCAGTTGTTCGACCAGCTTGCGCGTGTCGTTGTAAGCAATCACCGAGGTCTGGCGCACATCGCGGCAGGCCTTGTCGCGCAAGTCGCCGGCCTGGTTGACGACGTTCAGTTGTTGACGCACGCGGGCCTGGTCGGCGCCGCCGTTGTACAGGTTCCAGTTCAGCACGATCTCGGCGCTGGAGTCGCGCTTCTGGTCGCGCACGCCATCGAAGTTGTTGCCACCGCCGCTGCGCAGACGCGCCTCGACGCGCGGCTGAAACGCGGACTGTCGCGACTCGGCCGAACTGCGCGCCGCTCGCAGCCCTTCGATGCCGGCGCTGACGCCTGCGCTCTGGCGAATCGCCGTGGCCACCACCGCCTCGGCGTTCAGCGGAACACCGTTCGAAAGTGATTTCGCTGCCGCTGCGGCTGCCGTATTCGGCGGCGCTTCGCCGACCACGCGCTGGTAGCGGGCCGTTACGTCGTGCAGGTTCGCAATCTCGGTGGTCAGGTTCGATTCGGCCAGGGCCAGCCGTGCATTCGCCTGCTCCAGGTCGACCCCGCGGCCCACGCCGGCCTTGAAGCGCGACTGGATCTGCAGCGAGGCGTATTTGTGCTGCACGTAGTTGTCCTCGGCCAGCGCGACCAGGCGACGAAAGCGCTGCACGTCGTAGTGCGCGCGCGCGGCTTCGAGTGCGGTTTGCTCGGTCACGTCGAGCAGCTCGAAATAACGCGTCAACTTGTCGTGGCCGAGCCGGCTGACTTCGTTGCGCGTGCCCAGCCCGTCCCACAGCAACTGGGTGACGTTCAACGCCACGCCATTGCGCGACAGCGACTGCGACTCGGGGCTGCGCGAGGTGATGCGATCAGCATCGTGGCCGACGCTGGCGGTGACATCGACACGCGGCCGGAAGGCGGCACGGGCCACGTCGACGGCGTCGATCGAGGCGCGGTAGGCGTTGAATCGCGCCGCGACATCGGGGTTGGAGGAAACAGCCCTCTCGGCAGCCAGCTTCAGTGCGTCCCCCGTCTGCGCCGAGGCCGAGGCTGCGGCCAGGGCCAGCAGCAGGGCGCTCACGGTCGAGGGGGCGTTGATTCGCATCATGGTCATGGTGTGGTCGGGGCAGATCGGGGTGGGTGGCACGCAGTACCGCAGAAGGTCTGCAGTGCGCCAGGACAAGTCGGTGCCGCGGGGAAGTGTAGAAGCGCCGGGCCCGCCACGAGCAGAACAGCAGCACATTGACACAGTATTTCAAGTCTGCCGTGCCTCATGTCACGCAATTGGAAACCGGTGTTCGTCTGCCGCGACGCGTGCATGCGACGCAACGCTGCACTGCGTCACGCGGCGTGCCAAAGGGCTGGCTCAAGTTGATCCGTTATGCGACGAAAACCAGGCGTTGGCTTGCCCCCCGCCCGAACCTGTGTCCCACGCCGCGCTCCACTGCATGCCGCTTTCCGCCGGGGCCCGACCGAACGTGAGCCATCACCGCGTGGTGCGCGGCGTGTCGCAGCGCTGGTGGGCAGCGTGGTTGCGATGGATGCCTCGCCTGATGGTTTGCGCGGCCTTGCTGGTCGCGCTGCAACCCAGGGCGTGGGACGCCGAGCGCATGTCGCAGGCGGCGCAGCGGCAAGGGCCCAAGGCGATGGACGGCGTTCGTGCGCTGCAGGTTCTGCTGACCACCGCACTCGATGCCGACGACGAGACCCGCCTGAAGGCAGTCAATCAATTCTTCAACCGCCGAATCCAGTTCCGCGACGACATCGAGGTCTGGGGCCAGGCCGACTACTGGGCCAGCCCGCTGGAGATGCTGGAAAAAGGGCAGGGCGACTGCGAGGACTTCGCGATCGCGAAGTACCTGAGCCTGGTGTCGCTGGGCATGCCCGTCGCGAAGCTGAGGTTGGTGTACGTGCGTGCCCAGTTGGGCGGGCCGGGCGGCGTGGTGCAGGCCCACATGGTGCTGGCCTACTACGCGCAGCCGCTGGCGGAGCCGTTGATCCTGGACAACCTGATCACCGAGCTTCGCCCGGCCTCGCGCCGGCCCGACCTCACCCCCGTCTTCAGCTTCAACAGCGACGGCCTGTGGCAAGGTGTGGGCGGCGCGACGGCGGGTGATCCGCTGGTGCGTCTGTCGCGCTGGCGCGAGGTGTTGGCCAAGGCCCGTGTGGAAGGATTCCTGTGATGATCGACAGGCTGAGCGTGTTGCTGAATTTGCGGGCCTGGCATGGCGCCGCGGCCCACCCCCGAAGGGAAATTTCATGTCGCTGATCCGCCAGATCTGGTTGCTCTTGCTGGCCACCTTGCTGCTGGCGTTTGCCGGCAGTGCGGTCGTCACCGTCGCCTCGACGCGCGATACCTTCCAGACGCAACTGCGCTTGAAGAACAGCGACAACGCGAGCTCGCTGGCGCTGGTGCTGTCGCAGCAAAAGGGCGATGTCGAATTGATGGGGCTGGTGGTGTCGTCGCAGTTCGACACCGGCTACTACCGTCGCATTCGATTGCTCGCGGCGGACGGCAAGCTGCTGTTGCTGCGCGAGGCCGATGCGGCGCCGCGCCGCGCGCCCGGCTGGTTCGTCGCGGTGCTGCCCATAGCCGCGCCCGCTGGCGTGGCGCAGGTCTCAGACGGGTGGCGCGCCGTCGGCTCGATTGAGGTGCAAAGCCACACCTCGTTCGCACACGACGACCTGTGGCTGGCCAGCCTGCGCGCCACGGCCGTGCTGTTGGCGATCGGCCTGCTGGCCGGGGTGATCGCAAACGCCGTGGTGCGGCGCATTCGCCAGCCGCTGGACGACACGGTCGAGCAGGCGCGCAGCCTGGTCAATGGACAGTTCGTCACCATGCCGGAGCCCGGCGTGCCCGAGCTGCGCCGCGTGACACGCGCGATGAACAGCATGGTCGCGCGCCTGAAGCTGACCTTCGAGGCGCAGGCCGGCCAGCTTGAAAACCTGCGCCAGCAGGCCACGTGCGACAGCGTGACCGGCCTGGCCAACCGCAAACACTTCCTGGCGCAGCTGGCGAGCGCGCTGGAGCGCGAGGACGGGCCGACGCACGGCGGCCTGGTGCTGTTGCGGGTGATGGACCTGTCGCGTGTGAACCGCGAGATCGGCCACGAAGCCACCGACCGGATGATCGTTGCCGTGGCCAACGCCCTGCAGGGCTACACCGAGCAGATTCGAGGCTGCCACCTGGGCCGGTTGAACGGCTCGGACTTCGCGCTGTTCCTGCCGGTCGGTCGCGTGGCCGCCGAAACGGCACGCACGCTGGCCGATGCGCTGAGCTTGCTGTTGCCGAGCTTCGGCGCCGGCATGGGTGTGGCCGTGGGCGCGGTCGAAACCCAGCGCTTGCGCCCGGTGGGGCAGGTGATGAGCACCGCCGACGCCGCGCTGGCCCGCGCCGAGGCACGCGGTGCATTTGCAGTCGACGTGGGCAGCGAACCGGCGCTGGGCGTGACCCTGCTCGGCGCCGAAGCCTGGCGCCAGCACATCGACGACGCGCTGCAGATCGGCGGCGTGCGGCTGGCGCGCTACCCGCTGCTGGACGCCGCGCACGAACTGGTGCACCTCGAATGTCCGCTGCGTTTGCAGTTGGAGGTCGACGGCCCGTTCGAGCCCGCTGCGCGCTGGTTGCCATTAGCCTTGCGCAGCCGCATGACGGCGACGGTCGACGAACGCGGCGTCAGCCTTGCGCTGGACGACATCGCACGCGACGGCATGTCGCGCTGCGTGAACCTCAGCGCAGCCTCACTGGCCGACAGCGGCTTTGCCTCGCGCCTGCGGGCGCGCTTGATGGACGCGCCGCGGGCCGCGCGCAGCCTGTGGCTGGAGGTGCCCGAGTCGGCTGCGGCAGAGCAGTTCGCGCTGGTTCAGGAACTGGGCCGCCAGCTGCGGCCGACCGGCGCACGCTTCGGGCTCGAACACGCCGGCCCGCAGCTCGGCCGGATCGACCGGCTGTTCGAGGCGGGGCTGGACTACGTGAAGCTCGACGCAGCGGTCACGCAAGGCGTGGCGGGCGACGCCGGCCGCATGAACTTCGTCAGGGGCATGGTCGTCATGCTGCACGGCCTTGCGGTGCAGGTGTTCGCCGAAGGCGTGGTCGAACCGGCCGACGCCCGGGCCTTGTGGAAGTGCGGCGTCGACGGCATCACCGGGCCATGGGCGAGCGCGTTGCGAGGCGACTTGCTGGGCTGACGAAGCGGCGCCCGCCGCGCAGTGCGGCGGGGGCCGACATCAAGGTCCGTCGGTGATCAGCTTGCCCCGCTTGAACAGGTCGGCCAGGATCTGGTTGTCCGAACTGAACGAGCCGATGAGGTCAACGCCGGTGAGGGTGATGACCTGGTTCACCGCGCCGCTGGTGTAGCCGCCAGAGAAGCCGCCGGTCGAGCTGATCTCGACCACCGTGTTGCCACCGCTCAGCGAAAAGTGAAGGTAGCTGCCGAGGTTGCCGCTGTCGGCCGTGACGGTGATGGCATTGTTCAACCCGATGGCCGCCGGCAGAGCCACGTTGTTGGCCGCGTGCGTCTCGCCGGTCAACAGGTCGCGCAGGTCGAGCACGTCGCCCGAGAAACTGGCGTTGTCGAAGTCAGAGATCACGTCACGCGCCGGCGCACCGGGCGCGGCGCTGTCGGCCAGTTGCCAGCGGAACACGTCGTGGCCCAGGCCGCCGACAAGCACGTCGTTCCCGGCGCTGCCGATCAGGATGTCGTCACCGGCACCGCCCGAAAGCGTGTCGTTTCCAGTGCCACCGATCAGCTTGTCGCCACCGGCGGCGCCGGTCAGCGTGTCGTTACCGCCACCGCCGTCTAGCACTGCACCGGTCTCGATCACGTAGGTGCCGGCGGTAGCACCCGTGACGATGTGCTGCACGTCCGACAGCACTGGGGTGTTCGCCTCGGAGAACATGGCCAGGTTGTCGTTGGCCAGCAGCTTGTAGCTGGTGTCGGGCGTGCCGCTGAGTTTGTACTCGACACGCAGCGCCGCATTGCCGCCCTGTTCCCAGTACAGCAACTCCATCGGTGTCATGCCGCCTACCAGCGGCACGCCGGTGTAAACGCGCGTGGTGGGCGACTGGATGTTGTCGAAGATGGCCACGGTGTTTCCGCCGAGCCTGAGCCGGAAGCCGTCGTCTGCGGTGACCCGAATGTCGTAGACACCTGCAGCGGCGTAAAGCTCACCGGTGATGCGCACGCCGGCGTCGCTGGTGCTGCCCAGGCCGCTGGTCGGGCCTTTGCCGCCAGTGTCGTTGTCGGCCGTGCCCTGAGTCACGGTCAGGCTGGCGGCGTCGCTGCCCGCCGTGCGGTTCAAAAACTTGAAGAGCTGGCTGTTGGTGTCAGTCAACGACGCCGTCGACCCGCCTGCCGCCACGTTCACGTTACTGCCGAGCGATGCGCTCACATTGGGCGACGCGCCGTAGTCGACGGTGCGTGCCACGAAGTGCGCGTCGGCGGCATTGGCTACGCCGGCGATCGAGGTGCCCAGGATGCTGCCGCTGCCGCCGGCCGTCACGTTGCGTGCATTGACGAGCGTGTTGAAGTCTGCCGTGGTGTCGAGGTTGCCCACCGTTCCGTCGTCGGCGTGGCGGCGGTTGGTGTTGTTGCCGCTCGGGTTGAAGTCGTTGTAGCCGTAGTAGTCGGCGGCCAGACCCAGCGGGTTCGCCAACGCGGTGGTGGTGGGCGCCACAGCGACGAGCGTGTCGGCAATGCCGGCCACGCGAATGGTCAAGGTGGTGGTGGCCGCGCCGCCGTTGCCATCGGACACTTCGTAGGTAAATACTTCGTTGACCGTGCTGCCGGTGGCCACGCTGTCGGCGCGGTTGGCGGTGTAGTCGTAACTGCCGTTGCTGCGCAGAACCAGGTCGCCGTAGGTGCCGGCCAGCATCACACCGGCGGCCGTGATGGCCACGCTGGGCGATCCGGTGCCCGCCACTGCGCGCGAGACAACCAGCACGTCGCCCACGTCGGGGTCGGTGTCCTGACCCACGCCGCCGCTGGCAAGAATGACACCGTCCGCTGCCGCTTTGCTGACGCTCGCGCCGGCCAGCAGGCTGTTGGTGTCGGCGTTGGCCACCGGCGCGTCGTTCACCGAGACGACGGTGATCGGCACCGAGTCGGCGTCGATCAGGCCAAGGCCGTCTCGGCTGGTGACCACCAGGGTGTCGCCGCCGAAGTAGTTGGCGTTGCCGCGGTATTGCAACGAAGCCAGCGTCGCGTTGATGTCGGTCTGCGAACCCGACAGCGTGAAGGTGGCGATGCTGTTCGCTCCGGCGCTGATCGTCGTGCCGCCGGACAGAATGATTTGCAGCGTGCCGTTGGACACCGCCAACTGCACCGTGGCAATGCGGTTGTTGGCCGGGCCGTTGGTTTCGTCGGGGTCGGCCACCGAGACGCCGGTGATCGCGGTGGTTGTGTCTTCGAGAACGCTGACCGATGCCAGTGTGGTGTTGACAGGCGTGTCGTTCACCGAACTGACCGAGGTGCTGACCGCGACGATGTTGCTGCTGTAGGGCGTGACGCCGCCGAAGGTCGACACGTTCACCGTCGCACCTGCCACCACCGTGGCGGAGTTGTCGATCAGGCGCACCGAGAGGGCGCTCGGCACGCCGTTGAAGTTGGCGGCAGGCAGGAAGCGAAGCAGGTCGCTGGTGCGCAGCGTCAGGGCCGCCGCGTCCGAGAGCGCGCTGAATTGCTGCCAGGTGCTGCCAGCGTTGGTGGAGTACTGCCAGCGGCCTTGGGTTGCCGACACCAAGTCGCCGCGCACAGCGACGCCGGCAAACTGGTTCTGGCTGCTGTTGTTGACGTCGGCAGAGTCGCTGAAGTTGGCCAGGAACAGCGAGCTGACCGTGGCGCCGGCCGGATTCGCAGCGTCTTCGGACACCGGGGCCAATGTGGCCGAACCAGTGGCGATGGGCGCGTCGTTCACTAGAGCCACACCAATCGTCACCAGCGCTGTCGACACATCGCCGTTCGCATCGGTGATCGAGTAGCTGAAGCTGTCGGCGCCGTTGTAGTTCGCGCTCGGCGTGTAGGTGAACGTTCCATTCGTGTTGAACACGATGCCGCCATGCGTCGGACCAGAGCCTCCTACCAGCGAGAAGACGTTACCGCCGTCGCCGGACAGTGTGTCGTTGCCCGCAACGCTGCCGACGAAGGGTGTGTCTTCAGTGGCAGCCACCGAGTCAGCCACCGCGGTCGGCACATCGTTGACCGAGGCCACTCCAATAGTGACCAGAGCTGTAGACACATCGCCGTTGGTGTCTGTGATCGAGTACGAGAACGCGTCTGGGCCGTTGTAGTTGGCGCTGGGCGTGTACGTGAACGTGCCGTCGGCATTGAAGACGATGCCGCCATGCGTCGGGCCGGACCCGCCAACCAGCGAGAACACGTTGCCGCCGTCACCGGACAACGTGTCGTTGCCCGCAACGCTGCCGACGAACGGTGTGTCTTCCACCGCAGCCACGGAATCCGCGACTGCCGTCGGAACGTCGTTGACCGACGCCACGCCGATGCTCACCAGCGCAGTGGAAACGTCACCGTTCACGTCGGTGATGGAGTAGCTGAAGCTGTCCGGTCCGTTGTAGTTCGCGCTCGGCGTGTACGTGAACGTCCCGTTGGCGTTAAACACGATGCCGCCATGCGTCGGGCCTGAGCCGCCGACCAGAGAGAAGATGTTGCCGCCGTCTCCCGACAGCGTGTCGTTGCCGGCGACGCTGCCTACGAATGTTGTGTCCTCGACCGCAGCCACAGAGTCTGCGACAGCCGTAGGCACGTCGTTGACGCTTGCTACGCCGATGGTCACCAGCGCTGTCGAGACATCACCATTTGCGTCGGTGATCGAGTAGCTGAAGCCGTCCGGTCCGTTGTAGTTGGCGCTCGGGGTGTAGGTGAAGGTGCCATCGGCGTTGAACACCAGTCCACCGTGCGTCGGGCCTAAGCCGCCGACCAGGGAGAAGACGTTGCCGCCGTCACCGGACAGCGTGTCATTGCCTGCGACCGATCCCACGAAGGGGGTGTCTTCGACTGCGGCGACCGAGTCCGCGACCGCAGTCGGCACATCGTTGACCGACGCGACGCCGACGGAGACCAGAGCAGTCGAGACATCGCCGTTCGCATCGGTGATCGAGTAAGAGAACGAGTCAGGTCCGTTGTAGTTAGCGCTTGGGGTGTAGGTGAAGGTGCCATCGCTGTTGAACACGATGCCGCCATGCGTCGGACCAGAGCCTCCTACCAGCGAGAAGACGTTACCGCCGTCGCCGGACAGTGTGTCGTTGCCGGCGACGGAGCCGACGAAGGGTGTGTCCTCAACCGCTGCCACGCTGTCTGCAACGGCCGTCGGCACATCGTTGACCGAGGCCACGCCGATGGTGACCAGGGCAGTCGAGACATCGCCGTTGGCATCGGTGATCGAATAGCTGAAGCTGTCCGGTCCGTTGTAGTTAGCGCTTGGTGTGTAGGTGAACGTTCCGTCGTTGTTGAAGACGATGCCGCCATGGGTCGGGCCTGAGCCGCCCACCAGCGAGAACACGTTGCCACCGTCACCCGACAGGGCGTCATTGCCTGCGACGCTGCCAACAAAGGGTGTGTCCTCCACAGCAGCGACCGTATCGGCTACCGCTGTCGGTACGTCGTTGACCGACGCCACGCCGATGCTCACCAAGGCAGTCGAGACATCGCCGTTCGCATCGGTAATCGAGTAGCGGAAGGAATCCGACCCGTTGAAGTTCGCGTTCGGCGTGTAGGTGAATGTCCCGTTGGCGTTGAAGACGATGCCGCCGTTGCTTGGACCCGAGCCACCAACCAGGGAGAACACATTGCCGCCGTCACCGGAGAGCGAGTCATTGCCAGCAACAGAACCCACGAAAGGTGTGTCTTCGGTGGCTGCCACGTTGTCTGCCACGGCGGTTGGCACATCGTTGACCGACGCGACGCCGACGGAGACCAGAGCAGTCGAGACATCTCCGTTCGCGTCGGTGATGGAGTAGTTAAAGCTGTCCGGTCCGTTGTAGTTCGCATTCGGTGTGTACGTGAATGTGCCGTCGGCGTTGAAGACCAGGCCGCCGTGCGTCGGGCCCGAGCCACTGACCAGCGAGAACACGTTGCCGCCATCGCCGGAGAGCGTGTCGTTGCCTGCAACGCTGCCCACGAACGGCGTGTCTTCTACGGCCGAAATCGTGTCGGCCACTGCCGTAGGGACGTCATTGACGGATGCGACGCCGATGGTTACCAACGCTGTTGAAACATCTCCATTGACGTCGGTGATTGAATAGCTGAAGCTGTCCGGTCCGTTGTAGTTGGCGCTGGGCGTATAGGTAAACGTGCCGTTGGTGTTGAAGACGATGCCGCCATGCGTCGGGCCCGAACCGCCGACCAGCGAGAAGACGTTGCCGCCGTCGCCGGACAACGTGTCGTTTCCGCCGACGGAGCCGACGAAGGGTGTGTCTTCGACTGCGGCGACCGAGTCAGCCACAGCCGTCGGCACGTCGTTGATCGACGCCACGCCGATGGAGACCAGAGCGGTCGAGACATCGCCATTGGCATCAGCAATCGAATAGCTGAAACTATCCGACCCGTTGAAGTTCGCGTTCGGCGTGTAGGTGAAGGTTCCGTTGGCGTTGAAGACGATCCCGCCACTGTTCGGACCCGAGCCACCAACCAGGGAGAACACATTGCCGCCGTCACCGGAGAGCGAGTCATTGCCAGCAACAGAACCCACAAAAGGTGTGTCCTCCACCGCAGCGACCGAGTCGGCCACAGCCGTCGGCACGTCGTTAACAGAAGCGACGCCGATGGAGACCAGGGCAGTCGAGATATCACCGTTCGCATCGGTGATCGAGTACGAGAACGAATCCGACCCGTTGAAGTTCGCGTTCGGCGTGTAGGTGAAGGTTCCGTTGGCGTTGAAGAGGATGCCGCCGTTCGCCGGGCCTGAGCCGCCAACGAGAGAGAACACATTTCCGCCGTCGCCGGAAAGCGCGTCATTGCCCGCGACGCTACCGACGAAAGGCGTGTCCTCGACCGCCGCGACGCTGTCGGCGACGGCGGTTGGTACGTCGTTGACGCTGGCCACACCGATGGAGACCAGCGCTGTCGAGAGGTCACCGTTGGCGTCGGTGATCGAATAGCTGAAGCTGTCCGGTCCGTTGTAGTTCGCGCTCGGCGTGTAGGTAAACGTACCGTCTGCGTTGAACACGATGCCACCGTGCGTCGGGCCGGACCCGCCGACCAGCGCGAAGACGTTGCCCCCGTCACCAGAGAGCGTGTCGTTGCCCGCAACCGAGCCCACGAACGGTGTGTCTTCGACCGCAGCCACGGAGTCAGCGACGGCGGTGGGCACGTCATTGACGGATGCGACTCCGATGGTGACTAGGGCAGTCGATACGTCGCCGTTCGCATCAGTCAGCGAATAGCTGAAGCTGTCCGGTCCGTTGTAGTTCGCGCTAGGCGTATAGGTAAACGTGCCGTTGGTGTTGAAGACGATGCCGCCATGCGTCGGACCGGAACCGCCAACCAGCGAGAACGCGTTGCCTCCGTCACCGGACAATGTGTCGTTGCCCGCAACGCTGCCGACGAAGGGTGTGTCTTCAGTGGCAGCCACCGAGTCAGCAACCGCTGTCGGCACATCGTTGACCGAGGCCACTCCAATAGTGACCAGGGCTGTAGACACATCGCCGTTGGTGTCGGTGATCGAGTACGAGAACGCGTCTGGGCCGTCGGAGTTCGCGCTCGGCGTGTAGTTAAACGTCCCGACGGTGTTGAATACGATGCCGCCATGCGTAGGACCTGAACCGCCGACCAGTGAGAAGACGTTACCGCCGTCACCCGAGAGGGTGTCGTTGCCCGCAACGCTGCCGACGAAGGGCGTGTCCTCAGTGGCAGCCACGGAGTCAGCTACAGCTGTCGGCACATCGTTGACCGAGGCCACTCCAATAGTGACCAAGGCTGTAGACACATCGCCATTCGCATCTGTGATCGAGTACGAGAAGGCGTCAGGCCCGTTGTAGTTGGCGCTCGGCGTGTACGTGAACGTCCCATCGGTGTTGAACACGATTCCGCCATGCGTCGGGCCTGAGCCGCCGACCAGGGCGAAGACGTTACCGCCGTCACCGGACGGCGCATCGTTGCCGCTGACCGAGCCGACGAACGGTGTGTCTTCGACCGCCGCGACGGAGTCGGCGACGGCCGTGGGCACGTCATTGACGGATGCGACGCCGATGGTGACCAGCGCTGTCGATACATCTCCATTCGCATCGGTGATCGAATACGAGAATACGTCAGGCCCGTTGTAGTTGGCGCTCGGCGTGTACGTGAACGTGCCGTCGGCGTTGAACACGATGCCGCCGTGCGTCGGGCCGGAGCCGCCGACCAGCGAGAAGACGTTGCCGCCGTCGCCGGACAGCGTGTCGTTGCCCGCGACGCTGCCGACGAACGGAGTGTCTTCGACCGCAGCCACGGAGTCAGCAACCGCGGTCGGTACATCGTTGACCGAGGCCACGCCAATGGAGACCAGAGCAGTCGAGACATCGCCGTTGGTGTCTGTGATCGAGTACGAGAACGCGTCTGAGCCGTTGTAGTTGGCGCTCGGTGTGTAGGTGAAGGTGCCATCGGCGTTGAACACGATGCCGCCATGCGTCGGACCGGACCCTCCCACCAGCGAGAACACGTTGCCGCCATCGCCGGACAGTGTGTCGTTACCGGCAACCGAGCCCACGAAAGGCGTGTCTTCGGTGGCGGCCACGTTGTCTGCAACAGCGGTCGGCACATCGTTGACCGAGGCGACGCCGATGCTGACCAGGGCGGTGGACACATCGCCATTCACGTCGGTGATCGAGTAGCTGAAGCTGTCCGGCCCGTTGTAGTTCGCGCTCGGGGTGTACGTGAACGTGCCATCGGCGTTGAAGACGATGCCGCCGTGAGTCGGGCCTGAGCCACCGACCAGCGAGAACACATTCCCGCCGTCACCAGACAGCGTGTCGTTGCCTGCAACCGAACCCACGAACGGTGTGTCTTCCACCGCAGCCACGGAATCCGCGACCGCCGTCGGAACATCGTTAACAGAAGCGACGCCGATGGAGACCAGGGCAGTCGAGACATCACCGTTCGCATCGGTGATCGAGTACGAGAAGGAGTCCGACCCGTTGAAGTTCGCGCTCGGTGTGTAGGTGAACGTTCCATTCGTGTTGAACACGATGCCGCCATGCGTCGGACCTGAGCCACCAACCAGGGAGAACCCGTTACCGCCGTCACCGGACAGCGTGTCGTTGCCGGCCACCGAACCCACGAATGGTGTGTCTTCGACAGCCGCAACGGAGTCCGCGACTGCCGTGGGCACATCGTTGACGCTTGCGACGCCAATGGTGACCAGGGCGGTCGATACATCTCCATTCGCATCGGTGATCGAATACGAGAATGCGTCCGGCCCGTTGTAGTTGGCGCTCGGCGTGTACGCGAACGTGCCGTCGGCGTTGAACACGATGCCGCCGTGCGTCGGGCCCGAGCCACCAACCAGGGAGAACACGTTTCCACCGTCGCCGGACAACGTGTCGTTGCCCGCGACGCTGCCGACGAACGGAGTGTCTTCGACCGCAGCCACGGAGTCAGCAACCGCGGTCGGTACATCGTTGACCGAGGCCACGCCGATGGTGACCAGGGCAGTCGAGACATCGCCGTTCACATCGCTGATCGAATAGCTGAAGCTGTCCGGCCCGTTGTAGTTCGCGCTCGGTGTGTAGGTGAACGTGCCGTCCGCGTTGAACACGATGCCACCGTGGGTCGGGCCGGACCCGCCGTCCAGCGAGAAGACGTTGCCCCCGTCACCCGAGAGGACATCGTTGCCAGCAACGCTGCCAATGAACGGCGTGTCCTCGACAGCCGCTACGGAGTCAGCGACGGCAGTCGGGACGTCGTTCACGGAAGCGACGCCGATGGAGACCAGCGCAGTGGACACATCGCCATTCGCGTCGGTGATGGAGTACGAGAAAGCGTCGGGTCCGTTGTAGTTCGCGCTCGGTGTGTAGGTGAACGTTCCGTCGTTGTTGAACACGATGCCGCCATGTGTCGGGCCCGAACCGCCAACGAGAGAAAACACGTTTCCACCGTCGCCGGAAAGCGTGTCGTTGCCCGCAACGCTGCCGACGAAGGGTGTGTCTTCAGTGGCAGCCACCGAGTCAGCCACCGCCGTCGGGACGTCATTGACTGCAGCGACCCCGATAGTCACCAGCGCCGTGGACACGTCGCCGTTTGCGTCTGTCAGTGAATAGCTGAAGCTGTCGGCGCCGTTGTAGTTCGCACTGGGCGTGTACGTGAACGTGCCATCAGCGTTGAACACAATGCCCCCATGTGTGGGACCAGAGCCGCCGAGCAGAGAGAACACGTTGCCGCCGTCACCGGAAAGCGTGTCGTTGCCGGCCACCGATCCCACGAATGGCGTGTCTTCGACCGCTGCAACAGAGTCGGCAACAGCCGTCGGCACGTCATTGACCGACGCCACGCCGATGCTGACCAGGGCGGTGGAAACGTCGCCGTTCACATCGGTGATCGAATAGCTGAAGCTGTCCGGTCCGTTGTAGTTGGCGTTCGGCGTGTAGGTGAACGTTCCATTCGTGTTGAACACGATGCCGCCGTGGGTCGGGCCAGAACCGCCAACGAGAGAGAACACGTTGCCGCCGTCGCCCGAGAGGGTGTCGTTGCCGGCAACGCTGCCGACGAAGGGTGTGTCCTCAGTGGCAGCCACCGAGTCAGCGACTGCTGTCGGGACGTCGTTGACGCTTGCTACGCCGATGGTGACCAGGGCAGTGGACACATCGCCGTTCGCGTCGGTGATGGAGTACGAGAAAGAATCCGGCCCGTTGTAGTTGGCGCTCGGCGTGTACGTGAACGTGCCATTGGTGTTGAACACGATGCCGCCATGCGTCGGGCCTGAACCGCCGACCAGTGAGAAGACGTTACCGCCGTCACCCGAGAGGGTGTCGTTGCCGGCAACGCTGCCGACGAAGGGCGTGTCCTCAGTGGCAGCCACGGAGTCAGCTACAGCCGTCGGGACGTCGTTGACGCTTGCTACGCCGATGGTGACCAAGGCCGTGGACACGTCGCCGTTTGCGTCGGTGATCGAGTAAGAGAACGAGTCAGGTCCGTTGTAGTTAGCGCTTGGGGTGTAGGTGAAGGTGCCATCGCTGTTGAACACGATGCCGCCGTGGGTCGGGCCTGAGCCACCAACGAGGGAGAAGACGTTTCCACCGTCGCCGGACAACGTGTCGTTGCCTGCAACCGAACCCACGAACGGTGTGTCTTCCACCGCAGCCACGGAATCCGCGACCGCCGTCGGAACGTCGTTCACGGAAGCGACGCCGATGGAGACCAGGGCAGTCGAGACATCACCGTTCGCATCGGTGATCGAGTATGAAAAGGAATCCGACCCGTTGAAGTTCGCGTTCGGCGTGTAGGTGAAGGTTCCGTTGGCGTTGAAGACGATACCGCCGTTCGCCGGGCCCGAGCCGCCAACGAGAGAGAACACATTTCCGCCGTCGCCCGAGAGGGTGTCGTTGCCGGCAACGCTGCCGACGAAAGGCGTGTCCTCGACCGCGGCCACGCTGTCAGCGACGGCGGTTGGTACGTCGTTGACGCTGGCCACACCGATGGAGACCAGCGCTGTCGATAGGTCACCGTTGGCGTCGGTGATCGAATAGCTGAAGCTATCCGATCCGTTGTAGTTCGCACTTGGCGTGTACGTGAACGTACCGTCTGCGTTGAACACGATGCCACCATGCGTCGGGCCGGACCCGCCGACCAGCGAGAACACGTTGCCGCCGTCACCGGACAACGTGTCGTTGCCCGAAATGCTGCCGACGAAGGGTGTGTCTTCAGTGGCAGCCACCGAGTCAGCAACCGCTGTCGGCACATCGTTGACCGAGGCCACTCCAATAGTGACCAAGGCTGTGGACACATCTCCATTCGCATCGGTGATCGAATACGAGAAAGCGTCTGGGCCGTTGTAGTTCGCGCTCGGTGTGTAGGTGAAGGTGCCGTCTGCGTTGAACACGATGCCGCCATGCGTCGGACCTGAACCAGTGACCAACGAGAAGACGTTGCTGCCGTCACCCGACAAGGTGTCGTTCCCTGCAACGCTGCCGACGAAGGGCGTGTCCTCGGTGGCAGCTACGGCGTCGGCCACCGCAGTTGGCACGTCATTCACGCTTGCGATGCCAATCGTCACGAGCGCCGTGGACACGTCACCGTTCGCGTCGGTGAGCGAGTACGAGAACGAGTCCGGTCCGTTGTAGTTCGCACTCGGCGTGTAGGTGAAGGTGCCGTCTGCGTTGAAGACGATCCCGCCGTGAGTCGGGCCCGAACCGTTCACCAGCGAGAACACGTTGCCGCCGTCGCCCGAGAGGGTGTCGTTACCTGCAACGCTGCCGACGAACGGCGTGTCTTCTACGGCCGAAATGGTGTCGGCCACTGCCGTCGGTACGTCATTGACCCAAGCGACGCCGATGGTCACCAGTGCGGTCGACACATCGCCGTTGGCGTCGGTGATGGCGTACGAGAACGAGTCGGGTCCGTTGTAATTGGCGCTGGGCGTGTAGGTGAACGTACCGTCGGTATTGAAGACGATGCCGCCATGCGTCGGACCAGATCCACCGACGAGCGAGAAGATGTTGCCGCCGTCACCGGAGAGCGTGTCGTTGCCCGCGACACTGCCGACGAACGGTGCGTCCTCGACTGCAGCCACGGCGTCAGCGACCGCCGTTGGAACGTCATTGACGGCTGCGACGCCGATGGTCACCAGGGCGGTCGACACATCTCCATTCGCATCGGTGATCGAATACGAGAATGCGTCCGGCCCGTTGTAGTTCGCACTCGGCGTGTAGGTGAACGTGCCGTCGCTGTTGAAGACGAAGCCACCGTGTGTGGGGCCCGAGCCGCCAACGAGCGAGAAGACGTTGCCGCCATCGCCAGACAGCGAATCATTGCCGCCGACCGATCCAACGAACGGTGTGTCTTCGACTGCGGCCAGTGTGTCCGCCACAGCGGTCGGGACGTCATTGACCGACGCGACACCGATGCTCACCAGCGCGGTCGAGACATCGCCGTTGGCATCGGTGATCGAGTAGCTGAAGCTGTCCGGTCCGTTGTAGTTCGCGCCGGGCGTGTACGTGAACGTGCCATCGTTGTTGAACACGATGCCACCGTTGGCGGGACCGGAGCCAGCGACCAACGAGAACACGTTGCCGCCATCACCCGAGAGGCTGTCGTTACCGCTGACCGAGCCGACGAAAGGTGTGTCCTCAACTGCAGCCACGCTGTCGGCGACGGCCGTCGGCACGTCGTTGACCGAAGCGACGCCGATGCTCACCAGCGCGGTGGACACATCGCCGTTCGCATCGGTGATCGAGTAGCTGAAGCTGTCCGGCCCGTTGTAGTTCGCGCTCGGCGTGTAGGTGAATGTCCCGTTGGCGTTGAACACGATGCCGCCGTGCGTCGGGCCCGAGCCACTGACCAGCGAGAACACGTTGCCGCCGTCGCCGGAGAGCGAGTCATTGCCTGCGACCGACCCAACGAAGGGTGTGTCTTCGATAGCCGCGACCGTATCGGCCACCGCGGTCGGCACGTCGTTGACGCTGGCAACCCCGATGCTCACCAGAGCAGTGGACACATCGCCGTTCACGTCCGTGATGGAGTAGCTGAAGCTGTCCGGCCCGTTGTAGTTGGCGCTCGGTGTGTACGTGAACGTGCCATTGGCGTTGAACACGATGCCGCCGTGTGTGGGGCCGGAGCCACCGACGAGCGAGAAGACGTTACCGCCATCGCCAGACAGTGTGTCGTTGCCGGCAACGCTGCCCACGAACGGCGTGTCTTCTGTGGCCGAAATCGTGTCAGCCACCGCCGTCGGGACGTCGTTGACGGAGGCAACACCGATAGTCACCAGCGCCGTCGAGACATCGCCATTCGCATCGGTGATCGAGTACGAGAAAGCGTCAGGCCCGTTGTAATTGGCGCTCGGCGTGTACGTGAACGTCCCATTGGTGTTGAACACGATTCCGCCATTTGTCGGACCGGAGCCACCGACCAGGGCGAAGACGTTGCCGCCGTCACCAGACGGCGCATCGTTGCCGCTGACCGAGCCGACGAACGGTGTGTCTTCGACCGCCGCGACGGAATCGGCGACGGCCGTGGGCAGGTCATTGACCGAGGCCACACCGATGGTCACCACGGCGGTAGACACGTCGCCGTTGGCGTCAGTCAGTGAATAGCTGAAGCTGTCTGGGCCGTTGTAGTTGGCGCTCGGCGTGTAGGTGAATGTTCCATCCGTGTTGAACACGATGCCGCCATTCGACGGACCCGAGCCAGCCACCAGCGAGAAGACGTTGCCACCGTCGCCCGAGAGCGCATCGTTGCCAGCAACCGAGCCAACGAACGGGGTGTCTTCGACTGCCGCGACGGAGTCAGCCACCGCCGTCGGCACGTCGTTGACTGAAGCGACGCCGATGCTAACCAGCGCGGTCGACACATCGCCGTCGACGTCGGTGATGGCGTACGCGAACGAATCGGAGCCGTTGTAGTTGGCGTTCGGGGTGTAGGTGAACGTGCCGTCCGCGTTGAACACGATGCCACCGTTGACGGGGCCTGAACCCGCGACCAGCGAGAACACATTCCCACCGTCGCCCGAGAGCGCATCGTTGCCGCCGACCGAGCCGACGAACGGCGTGTCTTCCACCGCCGCCACGTTGTCCGCCACCGCCGTCGGCACATCGTTGACGCTGGCCACACCGATGCTCACGCTGGCGGTGGACACATCGCCGTCGGCGTCGGTCAGGGTGTAGGTGAAGGCGTCGGGGCCGTTGTAGTTGGCGTTCGGTGTGTAGACGAAGCTGCCGTCGGCGTTGAAGACGATGCCGCCGTGCGCCGGGCCGCTGGCCGCGACGAGTGCGAACAGGTTGCCGCCGTCGCCGGACAGGCTGTCGTTGCCGGCCACGCTGCCGACGAAAGGCGTGTCCTCGACCGCGGCGATGCTGTCGACCACGGCGGTGGGCGTGTCGTTCACCGACGCTACGTTGACCGACACCACGGCCGTCGACACGTCGCCGTCGGCGTCGGTGAGGGTGTAGCTGAACGAGTCGCTGCCGGTGAAATTGGCGGCCGGGGTGTAGGTGAAGGTGCCGTCCGAGTTGAAGACGATGCTGCCGGAAGACGGACCACTGCCCGCGACCAGTGCGAACAGGTTGCCGCCGTCGCCCGACAACTGGTCGTTGCCGGCCAGCGTGCCCGAGAAGGGCTGGTCTTCGATGGCGTTCACGCTGTCGGCCACCGCCACCGGCACGTCGTTGACCGGGGCGACGTTGAAGCTCAGCGTGTTGGGCGCGCTGTCGAACGCGCCGCCGCTGTCCTGCACGCTGAAACTGAAGTTCGCGTAGAGCGCGCCGTTGGCATTCGCGGCTGGCACGAACACCAGCAGGCCGGCCGCCACGTCGGCGGCGCTCACCACGGCGCCCAACGGCAGCGGGTTGCCGTTCAGCAGCAAGGAGCCGCCAGCGGGCAGGCTGTCGATGCGCACGTTGGCCAGGGTCTGGCCCAGGTCGACATCGGCAAAGCCGAAGTCGCTGGTCTGCACGGTGTAGACGCCGTCCTCGGCCAACGTGGCCACGTGGTCAGCGCCGGTGGGCGGGTTGTTGTTGCCCACGTTGACGGTCACCGTGGCCGTGTCGGTCAGGCCACTGGGGTCGGTGACGGTGTAGGTGATGGTGACCGGGCCGCTGACGTTGGCTGCGGGCGTGAACACCAGCGCGCCGTTGGCGTCGACGCTGACGGTGCCGTCCAGCGGATTGCCGAGCAGCGGGTTGCTGACGCTGAGCGTGTCGCCGTCGGGGTCGCGGTCGTTGGCCAGCACGGCGATGGTGATCGGCGCGTTGATGGCGGTCGAGGCCAGGTCGTCGGCCGCCAGCGGCGCATCGTTCACTGCGGTGATGGCCAGGCTGAGCGTGGACGTGCTGGTGAGCGCGCCGTCGGTCGCGGTGTAGGTGATCAACGGCACCGCGCCGGCGTAGTTCGCGGCGGGCGTGAAGGTGTAGCTGCCATCGGCGGCGATCAGCAGCAGTCCCACGCCGGGGATGCTGGCGGTTTGTCCGGCCGTGAAGCTGCCGAACACGCCGGCAACGCTGAACTGCGTCACGCTCAAGGCATTGCCGTCGACATCGGTGTCATTGCCCAGCACGTTGCCGGTGGCGGGTGTGTCTTCCAGCACGCTGCCCACATCGGGCGCGGCCACGGGCGCGTCGTTGACGGCGCTGATGCTCAGGCTCAGCGTTGCGGTCGAGGTGGCTGCGCCGTCGCTGACGGTGTACGTGGCCACCGGCACCGGGCCGTTGTAGTTGGCCGCCGGGGTGAAGGTGTAGCTGCCGTCGGTGTTGATGACCAGCGTGCCCAAGCCCGCCAGCGTGGCGGTCGTGCCGGCGGCGAACGTGCTGCCGTTGACGCTGAACTGCGTTACCGTCAGCACCGGGCTGTCGACATCGCTGTCGTTGACCAGCACGTCGCCGGTGATCGGCGTGTCCTCGGGGCGGCTGCCCACGTCGGCCTGTGCCGCAGGCGCGTCGTTGACGGCGCTGACCGACAGCGCGAGCGTCGAACTGCTGAGCACGTTGCCGTCGGTGATGCTCACGGTGGCCAGCGGCACCGGGCCGCTGTAGTTGGGCGCCGGCGTGAAGGTGTAGCTGCCATCGCCGTTGATCAGCAGGGTGCCCACGCCGGGCAGGGTGGCGGTGCTGCCGGCCGCGAAGGTGCTGCCGTTGACGACGAACTGCGTCACGCTCAGCGTGTCGCCGTCGACATCGCTGTCGTTGCCCAGCAGGTTGCCGCTGACGGGCGTGTCCTCGGGCGTGGTGGCGCTGTCGGGTGCCAGCACCGGCGCGTCGTTGACCGGGGTCACGTCGAAGCGCAGCGTGTTCGGGGTCGCGTCGAACGCGCCGCCGCTGTCCTGCACGCTGAAGCCCAGCGACGCATACGGCGCGCCGTTGCCGTTGGCCAGCGGCACGAACACCAGCTTGCCGGCGGCCAGGTCGGCGGCGGAAATCAGCGCGCCCACGGCCACCGGCACACCGTTCAACAGCAGCGCGCCAGCGGCGGGCAGGCTGTCGATGCGCACGTTCGCCAGTGTCTGGCCCGCGTCGATGTCGGTGAAGCCGAAGTCGACCACGTTCAACACCACGCTGCCGTCTTCGCTCAGCGTGCGGGTGGTGTCGGTGCCGGCCGGCGGCGTGTTCGGGTCGACGTTCACCGTCACGCTCGCGGTGCTGGTGGCGCCGCTCGGGTCGGTCACGGTGTAGCTGATGACGACCGGGCCGCTGACGTTGCTGGCGGGCGTGAAGTTCAGCGTGCCGTTGGGGTTCACCGTCACGCTGCCCAGCAGCGGGTTCGCCAGCACGGCGGCGCTGACGGTCAGCGCATCGGCGTCCGGGTCACGGTCGTTGCCCAGCACGGTAATCGTCACCGCCGTGTTGAGCGGCGTGCTGGCCAGGTCGGCCACCGCCACCGGCGCGTCGTTGACGGCGCCCACGCTGAGCGTCAGCGTCGACGCCGATGTCAACGAACCGTCGCTGACGGTGTAGCCCACGCTGGGAACGGCGCCGTTGTAGTTCGGCGCCGGCGTGAAGGTGAAGCTGCCGTTCGCGGCCACCAGCAGACTGCCGATGCCGGGCAGGTTGACCGTGGTGCCCGGCGCGTAGGTGGTGCCGGCAATGCTGAAACCGGTAACGCTCAGGGCCGGCCCGTCAACGTCCCGGTCGTTCGCCAGCAGGTTGCCGCTGACGGGGCTGTCTTCCAGCGTGCTGAACACGTCGGGCGTGGACACCGGTACGTCGTTGACGGCAACGATGTTGAACGCCACCGTGGCCGGCGCCGAGACGACGCCGTTGTTATCGGTCACCGTGAACACGATGCCCAGCGACCCGCTCAGGTCGGGCGACGGCTTGAACAGCAAGCCTGCGGCCTGTGCCGGCGTCAGCGTTTGGCCGGCCAGCACGGGCGTGATGCCGTCGGCGAGCAACAAGCTGCTGCCCGGCGGAATGCTGACGATCGTCACGCCCGCCAGCGTGCCATCGACGTCTTGGCCGGTCAGCGACACCGGCAGGGTCGCGTCTTCCAGCCCGCTGACAGCGGCCGCAGTGGCCACCGGCGCATCGTTCACGGTGGCCAGCGCGATGCTGGTGGTGCCGGTTGAACTGACACCGCCGCTGGTCACGGTGTAGACGAAGTTGCCGACCACGGCGCTGCCGTTGTAGTCGGCCGGTGGCACGTATTTCAGGCCGGCCAGATCGGCCGCCGTGAGCACGCTGTTCGCGGTGACCACGCTGCCGTCGGCCTTTTGAATCTGCCCGATGGCGGGCAACTGGCCGATGCGGACCGGGGCGCCCGGCGGCACGCCCAATGGCGCGGTCAGACCCAGGTTGACCGGGACACCTTCTTCGACCGCCGAGATCGAGCTGTTCGGGCTGCCGCTCTGGGTGGCCACGACTTGGTTCTCGGGCGCCACCGTGTTGCCGGCCACGGTGAATTGCTGTGCGCGTTCGACGGGCGCGAACGACAGGCCCGCAGGCGTCACGTTCTCGACCACGCGGTCGACCCGCAGGCCGGGCGTGAACTCGTTGCCGTCGCCACCGTTCAAGCCGGCGGCGGTGGCCGCCTCGCGGTCGTCGCTGTTCAGCGCATCGATGACGCGGTCGACTTCAGTCGCTGCGCTGCGCGCCAGCGGCGGCGCGTCGCGATCAGGAGTCAGTTGAACGATGCCGTCCTGGGTGGTCAGGATCACGTCGCCCTTGCGAACCACGTCGCCCATCTTCAAGGCGCGCATCTTTCCGTCGGTGCCCCGAATCAGCGCCGAGCCCCACAAGCCGGTGACGCGAGACTGAACGGTTTGCACGATGGTGGGCATGAACGGAACCTTTGAAAGCAAGACTGAAAAACGCTGGCCAGAGGATAAAAGACCGCTGTGACCTTAATGCGCACAAACCGGCAGATGTTTGTGAACTCAGTCACTGATCGAATCGATTCGACGCACTTAAGGCAGGCGTGACCGCAGTCGCTGGCGCTCGGTCGACCAAGGTCGCGTCGCGTCATCACGCGGTTTTCGGCACAAACGCGGTGGGGTTGAGGCGCGCCGAAGCGCTGCCGCAAGGCGGCGTCAGCCGCTGCTGAAAGCGCGGCTCGCAGGCCGAACCCGGCTCAGCGTTCGCTCAGCGCGTAGGCCTTGCCCTTCAGTACCGGCTTGAGCAGGTACGACATCACCGTCTTGTTGCCGGTCAGGATGTCGACCTCGGCCGTCATGCCTGGAATGATGGGCATCTTGGCGCTGAAGTTGGGCTGGGTGGTGCGCACGCGGACCAGGTAGAACGCGTTGCCGCGTTCGTCGACGATGGTGTCGGGGCTGATGTTCTCGACCTTCGCTTCCAGCCCGCCGTAGATCGAGAAATCGTAGGCGGTGAATTTGACGGTCGCCGCCTGGTCGGGCCGGATGAAGGCGATGTCGCGCGGTGCGACCTTGGCTTCGAGTACCAGGTTGTCGTCGAGCGGAACGATCTCGACGATGTCCTTGCCCGGCTGCACCACGCCGCCCACGGTGTTCGCGAACAGGCGCTGAATGCGGCCGCGCACCGGGCTCTTGACCTGCGCCTTGTCGACCCGGTCGGTCAGCGCCACCGCGCCTTCGTTCAGCGCGTTCAGCTTGCCCATCACCTCGGCCAGATCGCGACGCGCTTCGTTGCGAAATGCCAGCTCGGTCTCCTGGCTCTTGCGCTGCGCCTCGCCGATGGCGGCCTGCACGCGCGAGATCTGCGCCGCCGCCTGCTCCGACTCGCCTCGGCTGCGCGAGACCTCGCGGTCGAGCCGCAGGATGTCGACCTCGGACACCGCGCCCGTCGCCAGCAACGGCCGCGTCTTGGTCAGTTCCTGCTGGTTCAGTTCCAGGCTGCGGTCGGCCGACGACTTGCGTGCGCGCATCTCGCCCAGCTCTTGCTGGCGCTGCGCAAGCTGCTGCTGGTTGATGCCCAGCAGGTTGCGCAACTCGTTCATCTTGGCGTCGTAGAGGCTGCGCTCCTCGGCCAGGATGCGGCCTTCTTCGGCCTCGTTGCGCATGGCGGGTGCCACGAAGGCCGAGCCCTCGGCCAGTGCGCGCAGGCGGGCCTGGCGGGCCCGCAGCGCAAAGCCTTGCGCTGCGCTTTCGCGCACGCCCGAGGTGGCGCGCGTCTCGTCGATCTTCAGCAGCAATTGCCCGGCGTCCACCACCTGGCCTTCGCGCACCAGAATCTCCGACACCACGCCGCCGTCGAGTGACTGCACGATCTGCAACTGCTTCGACGGAATCACCTTGCCTTCGCCGCGCGTGACCTCTTGCACGTGCGCCAGCGAGGCCCACACCAACAGCACCACCACCATCAGCACAGCGGCCCGCACGATGGCCTGTGCGCGGTGCGTCTTGTCGCGCGACATCACCTGCTGCGCTTCGGCCTCGAAGCTGCGAAACCCGGCGGGGTCGGCTTCGACGGCCGGGCCGAGCACGCGGCGGGTGATCGGGTCGAACAGTTTTCGCACGGCTTCCAGCACGGCCAGCACAGCGCGGCCGACTTTCATCAGCACGCCGTTGACGCGGCCTTCGGGAGGGTGGGGGTCGATCATCAGGCAGCCCTCGCGATGCGGCCGCTGGACAGCGCTTCCATGATGCGGTCGCGCGGGCCGTCGGCCACGATGCGGCCGCCGTCGATCACGATCACCCGCGTCACCATCGCAAGCATCGAGGTGCGGTGCGTCACCAGCACCACCGTCTTGTCTTGCGCGAAGGCGCTGACGCGCGTGGTGATCTGCGCCTCGGTTGAAAAATCCATCGCGCTGGTCGGCTCGTCCAGCAGCAGGATGGGGGCGTTGTGCAGCACCGCGCGCGCCAGGCCCACGCTTTGACGCTGGCCCCCCGACAGCGACTCGCCGCGCTCGCCCACCGGCATGTCGAAGCCTTTCGGGTGGCGGTTCACGAAGTCGGCCATGCCCGCCACTTCGGCCGCCGCCACCACCGCTGAATCGTCGGCATAGGGCAGGCCGAAGATCACGTTTTCGCGCAGCGTGCCGTAGAACAGGGTCACGTCTTGCGACACATAGCCGAGGTTGCGACGCACGTCGGCCGGGTCGAGCTGGCGCAGGTCGATGCCGTCCAGCAGCACCGCGCCGTCAGTCGGTTGGTACAAGCCCATGATCAAGCGCTGGATGGTCGATTTGCCCGAACCCACGCGGCCGATCAGGGCCACCCGTTCACCGGCAGTGATCTTGAAACTCAGGCCGTCGAGCGCGGCGTCGGTGCGGTTCGGGTAGGCGAACTTGACGTTGCGGAATTCGATGTCGCCGGTCAGCTTGGGGCGCTGCACAAAGGTCTGGCCCATCGGCCGCTCGACCGGTTTTTCCATGATGCGGTCGAGCGACTCCATCGCCGTGCGTGCGCCCTGGTACTGCATCAACAGCCCGACGATCTGGCTCGCCGGGGCCAGCGCGCGCGACGACAGCATCGACACTGCGATCAGCGCGCCCATGGTCAATTCACGCTGCGAGATGAGGTAAACGCCGATCAGGATCAGCGCCACCGAGACCAGCTGCGTCAGGAAGTTGGCGCTGTACATCGCGCCCGACGACAGCGCGCGCATCTTCACCGTGGTGCGCGACAGGAAGGCATTCGCGCGTTCCCACTTCGCCTGGATCACGCTTTCGGCGCCCTGCGATTTGATGGTTTCGATGGCGGTCAGGCTTTCGATCAGCGTGGCGTTGCGCAGTGCGCCGGCCTTGTAGGTGGTTTCGGACAGTTCGTGCAGCCGGTGCTGCAGCACGTAGCCCACCACCAGGATCAAGCCGAACGCCACCAGCACCGGCAGCACCAGCCACGGCGAGATCCAGGCCATCGCCACCACGAAGAGCAGGGCGAACGGCAGGTCGATGAGTGCGGTGACGGTGCCCGAGGCGATGAAGTCGCGCACCTGCTCGAAGCCGCGCAGGTTGGCCGCGAAGGCGCCCACCGACTCCGGTCGGTGCTCGAGCCGCAGGCCCAGTACTTTTTCCATCAGCGCGGCGGAAATCTGCACGTCGATGCGGGCACTGGCCTCGTCGACAAAATGGCTGCGCAGCAGGCGCATGAACAGGTCGGCCGCCAGCACCAGCACCACGCCGATGGCCAGCGCCCACAGCGTCTCGACTGCGTTGTTCGGCACCACGCGGTCGTAGACGTTCATCGAAAACATCGGGAACGCCAGCGCGAACACATTGATCAGCAAGGCCGCCCACAACACGTCGCGGTAGACGAATCGCTGCGACAGCACGGCGCTCCAGAACCAGTGCCTGGCGCGCACCGCACGCACTTCGGGCGCGCGCGAATCGAAGCGGAAATGCGCCCGCACGAACAGCACCAGGCCGGTGAATCGGGCGGCCAGGTCGTCCACCGGCAGCAGCACCGAGCCCTGCGCGGTTTCGGGCAGCAACAGCCGCGCGTGCTGCTGGTCGTCGCTCCAGCCCAGCAGCACGCAGGCCTGCTTGTCTTTCAGCACCAGGATCGCGGGCAGGGTGGCCGGGTCGATGCCGGCCAGCGGCAGCCGCAACAGCTTGGTCGACATGCCGGCTCGCGCGGCGGCCCGCTCGGCCAGTTCGAGTGTCATGCCGCCGACCGCTCCGGCAGACAGCGGCAGGCCGGCCGACAAGGATGCGCGCGAGGCCGCACGGCCGTTCAGCCGGCACACCTCGACCAGACAGTCGAGCAGCGGGTCGGGGTGGATCAGGTCTTCGCGCAGCCAGGGCGCCGAGGCGGCTGGCTGGGGCGGCGCGGGTGGCGTTGCAGGCGCAATAACGGGCGGAGCAGCAGGCGGATCAGCAGCGCTGGTGACGATGGGCGTGACGCCGAGGGCGGGCATGGGGCAGGGGGTCTCAGGTTCTGGCGCGTGCTGCGTCAGCGCAGCGCGCGCTATCCGATATCGGCACAGTGAACCTCGAATTGACCGCATTTTCGGTCTTCGAAGTAGCGCTTCAGGGTTTCGCGCACGGTGCGAAACGCCAGTTCGTCCCAGGGCACATCGGCTTCGCTGAACAACTGGGCCTCGATGGTTTCAGGGCCGGGTGCGAAGTCGGTGTCGAGCAGGCGGGCCCGGTAGAACAGGTGGACCTGTCCGACACGCACCACGTTGAGCACGGTGTACAGGCCCAGCATCTCGACCCGTGCGCCGGCTTCTTCCACCGTTTCACGCAGCGCGCCTTCGGCTGCGGTTTCGCCCAGCTCCATGAAGCCGGCCGGCAAGGTCCAGAAGCCGTGGCGGGGCTCGATGTTGCGCCGGCACAGCAGCACCTGGTCGCCCCACACCGGCAGCGTGCCGACCACGTTCAGCGGGTTCTCGTAGTGCACGTTCGCGCACACGGTGCAGACCGCGCGCTCACGGTTGTCGTCGGCCGGAACGAGGTACTTCACAACCCCGCCGCAGGCCTTGCAATGCTTGAAACTGCGTGCTTGAAACATGGCGGCGAGTGTAGCCGTCCGACCGCTGCCAGCCGGGCCGTGCGCCCGCTGCGCTGGCGGTGTGCGTGGCATCATTCCGGCCCTGGTCAACCGTCGCGCGGAGTTCTCATGGCGTTCGTGATTCAAGCCCCCGATCCCGTCAGCGTGCCCGTCAAGGGCGGCTCGTCGGGCGATGTGTTTCCGCTGCGCCGCATCTACTGCGTCGGCCGCAACTACGTGGAGCACGCGGTCGAGATGGGCTTCACCGGCCGCGAGCCGCCGTTCTTTTTCCTGAAGCCGGCCGATGCCGTGCTGCCGGTGGCCGAAGGCGCCGTCGGCCGCATGCACTATCCGGGGCTGACGACCAACCTGCACCACGAGGTGGAACTGGTGGTCGCGATTGGCAAGGGCGGCCGCAACATTTCGGCCGCGTCGGCGATGGACCACGTGTGGGGCTACGCGGTGGGGCTGGACATGACACGGCGCGACCTGCAGGGCGACGCCAAGAAGCAGGGCCGGCCGTGGTGCATCGGCAAGGGCTTCGACGAGTCGGCACCGATCGGCCCCATCGTGCCAGCGGCGCAGTGCAAGCTGTCGGCGGACACCACCATCGAGCTGACCGTCAACGGCGCCGCGCGCCAGAGCAGCCGCATCGGCAAGCTGATCTGGAGCATCCCCGAGGTGATAGAGCACCTGTCGGCCGCATGGGACCTGGCCCCGGGCGACCTGATCTTCACCGGCACGCCCGAGGGCGTGGCCGCCGTGGTGGTGGGCGATGTGCTGCACGCCAGCATTTCCGGCGTCGGCACGCTGGCCGTTGAAATCGTGGAAAGGTGATGTCGATGGACCTGCAGCTCTACAGCTACTTCCGCTCATCGGCCTCGTACCGCGTGCGCATCGCGCTTGCGCTGAAAGGCTTGCACTACGACTACCTGCCGGTTCATCTGGTCAAGAACGAACAGTTGCAGCCGCCCTTCAGCGCACTGTCGGCTGCGCACCTGGTGCCGCTGCTGAAAGACGGCGACGCCACCGTGAGCCAGTCGCTTGCGATCATCGAGTATCTGGATGAAACGCATCCCGAGCCGGCCTTGTTGCCAGGCAACGCGCTGGCGCGGGCGCGCATTCGCGCACTGGCGCTGGACATCGCCTGCGAGATTCATCCGCTGAACAACCTGCGCGTGCTGCGCTACCTGGTGAAGGACCTGAAGGTCAGCGAAGACGACAAGAACCGCTGGTACCGCCACTGGGTCGAGACCGGCCTGGCAGCCGTAGAGCGTCAACTGGCAGGCAACCCCGCAACCGGTCGCTTCTGCCATGGCGACACGCCCACGCTGGCCGACATCACATTGGTGCCGCAGATCTTCAACGCCCAGCGGCTGGAATGCCGGCTCGACCACGTGCCCACGGTCATGCGGGTGTTCGAGGCCTGCATGGCGCTGAACGCGTTCTCCGCCACGCAGCCGTCGGCCTGCCCTGACGCGAGCTGAGACGCAGCCATGCGCTGGCATCCCGACTGGCTGGTGCCCGACTGGCAGGTGCCGGCCGACGTGGGCGCGTTGATGACCACGCGCCAGGGCGGCGTCAGCGCGGGTGCGTTCCACAGCATGAACATCCGCCCCGGGCTGGGCGACGACGCGAGTGCGGTTCAACGCAACCAGGATCGCCTGGCCCGTTCCATTGCCGCCGTGCCGGTCTATCTGAACCAGGTGCATGGCAGCCATGTGGTGCGGCTGACTCACGCCGATGCGGCGCCGGGCGCGGCCATGCACACCGCCGACGCTTCCATCACCACCGAGTGCGGCATCGCCTGCACTGCGCAGGTGGCCGACTGCCTGCCGCTGCTGTTTGCCGCGCCGGGTGCGGTGGGTGCAGCACATGCGGGCTGGCGAGGCCTGGCCGGCGGCGTGGTCGAGGCCACGCTGGCCGTGTTGTGCGAGGCGGCGGCCTGCGACCCTGGCGACCTGCGCGTGTGGTTGGGGGCCTGCATCGGGCCGCGTCAATTCGAGGTCGGGCCTGACGTGCTGGCCGCCTTCGGTGCCGACCCGGTGCAGCCCGATCCGGCTCGCTTCACGCCGCGCAGGCAGGCCGGTGCACCGAAGTGGACGGCGAACCTGCCGCAACTGGCGCGCGACCGTTTGCAGGCCGCTGGCGTGGTTCACCTGTCCGGTGCCGAAAGCTGCACCGTCGAAGACGCATCAAGGTTCTTTTCGTACCGGCGCGACGGCGTCACCGGGCGCATGGTCGCCGTGGTCTGGCGGCGCGGCTGAAGCGTCGGCTGCAGAGGCCTGTTCTGCGGCGCGGCGCGCCTGTCGCCGCCCCGGCGTTCGCAGCAGGTACAGCACGATGCTCAGGGGCAGCGCGCCGTAGAGCACGAAAGTGACCACCGCGCCGAGCACAGTGCCGTTGCTGCTGGTGGCCTCGGCCACCGCCATCATCAACACCACGTACATCCAGGCAATCGCAACCAAATACATAACGCGTCCTAAAAAGTTTGATCGGCGACAAGCCAAAATCGTCATCGGTCGGTCAGCATTTGAGCGTACAAACAAAGGCCCGGAAAATGACGGTGCACACAGCGAGGAGACCCGTGAAAAACAAGCCCATTTCCCTGCCAGCGGTCGATGAAGTGGCGACCGCATTCGCCTCCAGTGCCGGTCAGGCCTGGAAGACGCTGTCGAGCATGACGTTGCCGCCGCTGGCGCAACTGCAGACCGACTACCTCACCCAGGCCACCGAACTCTGGAACCAGTCTTTGCAGCGGCTGCCCGGCGTGCCTGCTGCGAAGCCGGCAGCGGCTGCGCCAGTGATCAAAGACCGCCGTTTCGCAGCTGACGACTGGATGGCCAACCCTGCCGCTGCGTACACCGCCCAGATGTACCTGCTGAACGCCCGCACGCTGCTGCAAATGGCCGACCAGGTGCAGGGCGAAGAAAAAACGCGGCAGCGGATTCGCTTCGCGGTGCAGCAATGGATCGACATGGCGTCGCCCAGCAACTTCCTGGCGCTGAACCCGGAAGCACAGCGCCTGGCGTTGGAAACCAAGGGCGAAAGCCTGACCCACGGCATGCAGCACCTGTGGAACGACGTGCGCCAGGGCCACCTGTCGCAGACCGACGAAAGCCTGTTCGAAGTGGGCCGCAACGTGGCCACCACCGAAGGCAGCGTCGTGTTCGAGAACGAGCTGTTCCAGTTGCTCGAATACAAGCCGCTGACGGCCAAGGTGTACGAGCGTCCGATGCTGTTCGTGCCGCCGTGCATCAACAAGTTCTACATCCTCGACCTGCAGCCCGAGAACTCGCTGATCCGCCACACGGTGGCGCAGGGCCACCGGGTGTTCGTGCTGAGCTGGCGCAACGCCGACGAAAGCATTGCGCAGTACACCTGGGACCAGTACATCGACCACGCAGCGATCAGAGCCATTTCGGTGGTGCAGGAGATCACCGGGGCGAAGACGCTCAACATGCTGGGCTTCTGCGTCGGCGGCACCATCTTGAGCACCGCGCTGGCCGTGCTGGCAGCGCGCGGTGAACAGCCCGCAGCCAGCGTGACCCTGCTGACCACGCTGCTCGACTTCAAGAACACCGGCGTGCTCGACCTCTTCATCGACGAAGCAATGGTGAAGATGCGCGAGTCTTCGCTCGGCCCCGACAGCCCGCACGGCGGCAACCTGTTGAAGGGCCAGGAACTGGCCACCACCTTCAGCTTTCTGCGGCCGAACGACCTGGTCTGGAACTACGTGGTCGGCAACTACCTGAAGGGCGAGACCCCGCCGCCGTTCGACCTGCTGTACTGGAACAGCGACGGCACCAACCTGCCGGGGCCGATGTACTGCTGGTACCTGCGCAACACCTACCTGGAAAACAAGCTGATCGAACCGGGCAAGCTGACGGTCTGCGGCGAGAAGGTCGACCTCGGGTCGATCACGGCACCGGTCTACATCTACGCCTCGCGCGAGGACCACATCGTGCCGTGGGAGGGCGCCTTCCGCAGCACCCGGGTGCTCACAGGTAAGAAGCGTTTCGTGCTCGGCGCGTCGGGCCACATCGCCGGGGTGATCAACCCGCCCGCAAAGAACAAGCGCAGCCACTGGATCGGCAGCACCGCCGCATTGCCAACCGACGCCAACGCGTGGTTCGACAAAGCCAAGGAACACCCTGGC
>JANNBZ010000179.1:0-15496 GCA_031386065.1 Burkholderiales bacterium | reverse complement strand
CGAAGAGCGTCTGGCCAAGTTCATGCACGCCAGTGCCGAGGGCATCGTCTTCCACCAGGACGGCATCATCACCGACGCCAACCCGCCGTTGTGCGAGCTGACGGG
Source organism: Burkholderiales bacterium (assembly GCA_031386065.1). GTDB lineage: Bacteria > Pseudomonadota > Gammaproteobacteria > Burkholderiales > Burkholderiaceae_C > JANYJJ01. The sequence goes on along the minus strand of JANNBZ010000179.1, from coordinate 15,391 downwards.
CTTCGCGCTCGAAGAGATCCTCGGCCGGCGCACGCTGGACTTCATTGCGCCCGACCACGTGGCCCGCGCGGCGGCGGTCACTGCGGCCGGCCAGGACACGTCCTACGAGAGCGTGCTGATTGATCACGCGGGCCAGCGCATTCCGGTCGAGTTCACCGTGCGCACCATGGTGCGCAACAACGAGCGCATGCGCATGACCATCGTGCGTGACCTGCGCGACCGCGACGCAGCGCAGGCGCGCATCCACCACCTGGCCCACCACGACACGCTGACCGGGCTGCCGAACCGCTATGCGTTCATGGCGCACATCGACCAGCTGAGGCTGGCGCACGCCAAGTCGCTTGTCGCGTCACCAGCACGCGATACGGCTGTGGCCGAGCGGCCGGTCGGCGAGCGTGCGGTGCCCGAAAGCAGCCGGCTGGCGCTGCTGTTCATCGACCTCGACCACTTCAAGCGGGTGAACGATTCGCTGGGCCACCTGGTGGGCGACACCATGCTGCGCACCGTGGCCGCGCGCATCACCGCGACGCTGCGCAACACCGACGTGGTGGCGCGTTTCGGCGGCGACGAGTTCATGGTGCTGATGACCGGCGTCGGCCACACCGACGATGTGGAAGAGGTCGCGCAGAAGCTGCTGCTCGCCATCCAGGCGCCGGTCGATGTCGACGGGCGGCCGCTGACGGTCACGCCGTCGATCGGCATCGCGCTGTACCCCGGCGACGGTGGCTCGCCCGACGACCTGATCCGCCACGCCGACACGGCCATGTACCTGGCCAAGGCGCGCGGGCGCGCGCACTACCGCTTCTTCGACCCGTCGATGGCCAGCCTGGCCTACGCGGCACTGGTGATGGAGGGCGAACTGGCGCACGCGCTGGAGCGGCACGAATTCGAGCTGTATTTCCAGCCGCAGGTCAGCGCCGACCTGTCCACCCTGGTGGGTGCCGAGGCGCTGATCCGCTGGAACCACCCGACGCGCGGCCTGCTGCTGCCGGGCGAGTTCCTGCCGGTGCTCGAACAGCAGCGGCTGATGCTGCCGATCGGGCAATGGGTGCTGCGCCAGGCGGTGCGGTTGGCCGCCCGCTGGCAGGCACAAGGCCTGAGCGTCGGGCCGGTCGCGGTCAACCTGTCGACACTGCAGTTCCACTCGGCCGACTTCGTCAGCTCGGTCGAGCAGGTCTTGCTGGAAGAGGGCGCCACCGGTGCGCTGCTCGAACTCGAACTCACCGAGCGCATGCTGATGGACGACGTGGCCGAAGTCAGCGCCCGCCTGCGCGAGATCAGCGCGCTGGGCATCTGCATTTCGGTCGACGACTTCGGCACCGGCTATTCGTCGCTCGGCCACCTGAAGGAACTGCCGATCGACAAGGTCAAGATCGACCGCTCCTTCGTGCACGACCTGCCGGCGAACCGCGACTCGGCCGCCATCTCGCGCGCCATCATCCAGATGGGCCAGAGCCTGGGCCTCGCGGTGATGGCCGAAGGCGTGGAAACCGAGGCGCAGGCCGCCTTCCTGGCCAGTCAGGGCTGCGACGAATTGCAGGGCCTGTGGGTCAGCCCACCGCTGCCGGTGGTGCCGTTCGAGGCCTGGGTGCGGCAGCACGCGCTGCGCCGCAGTCTGCTGAGCTGAGTTGTGAGTGCCTGAACGCCCGATTACAGAACCGAGCGGCAGCAACCCGATGCACGCACTGCGCGAGTTGCGCTGGCTGCTGTTGTCACCGCCCCTGCTGGACAGCGCGCCCGGCGCCTGGCCGGTAGCGGTGCAGCAGTTCAGCGCCACCGAAGCCGCCGACATCGACCACTGGCTGCAGCACGAGGCGCTGAACCCCGACCGGCTGACCCGCTTTCTGAGCGACGCCGATGCGGCGCAAGGCCCCACAGCGCGGCTGGGGCGGCACGCCGAACGGCTGCTGGCGTACGGGTTGCGCCACGGCCCCACGCACCGTGCGGTGGCGGCGCACATCGTGCTCCGCAACCCGCTGCCACAGCCCGACCGCAGCACGCTGGGCGAGATTGACTTCCTGGTCGAAGACGCCCTTGGCGCGCGCTGGCAGTGGGAACTGGCGGTGAAGTTCTACCTGTGCACCGCGCGCGGACCGGTGGCCAACGTGCACGACTTCGTCGGCCCCGACCGCGCCGAGACCTTCGCTGCCAAGCTGCACAAGATGTTTGCGCAGCAACTGCGGCATCGGCCGCCGCCACCGTGGGATGCGCAGGCCTGGCAGCCGGCCGCCTTCACCCGCGGCTGGCTGTTCTACCGCCACGGCGAGCCGCTGCCGCAGGTCGACGGGCTGCACCCGCAGCACCTGCGCGGCCGTTGGCTGCAGCGTGCGCGCGTGCATGAACTGGCTGGCGGCGCGTGGCATCACCTGCCGCGCGCGCAGTGGCTGGCGCCGCTGAGCCCGGCCGCAAAGTCCGCAGCCGCCGCCGAGGCCGGCGCCGACATCGCGGCGTGGTTGCCCACGCTGGACGCGCTGCTGCCGAGGGCGCAAATGCTGGTCCGCTGCGCCGGCGGCGTGGAAGCCGAGCGGGTCTTCGTGGTGCCCGACGGCTGGCCGGCGCGCGGTCGCTGAACGCAGCCGCAGCTACTTTTTCTTGGCTGGCCGCGTCCACCCGGTCAACGTGACCTGCCGGCCGCGGGCCACCGTCAGTTGCCCCGCCGGCGCGTCTTTCGACAGCGTGGAACCACCGCCGATGGTGGCGCCCGCGCCGAGCGTGATGGGTGCCACCAGCACGCAGTTGCTGCCCACGTGCACGTCGTCGCCGATCACGGTGCGGTGCTTGTTGGCGCCGTCGTAGTTGGCGGTGATGCTGCCGGCGCCGAAGTTCACCCGCTCGCCCACCGTGGCGTCGCCCAGGTAGGCCAAATGGTTGGCCTTGGCGCCCTTGGCCAACGTTGAGTTTTTCACTTCCACGAAGTTGCCGATGTGCACCTCGTCGCCCAGGTCGGCGCCCGGCCGCAAGCGTGCGAACGGGCCCACCCGCGCACCGGTGCCCACCTTCACGCCGGCCTGTTCGCCGTCGATGTGGGTGAAGGCGTGAATCACCGCGCCGGCCGCGATGCGGGCGTTCCTGATCACGCAATTCGGCCCGATGCGCACGTTGTCGCCCAGCGTCACGCGGCCTTCGAACAGGCAGTTGACGTCGATCTCCACATCCATGCCGCAGACCAGTTCACCGCGCACGTCGAAGCGCGCCGGGTCGGCCAGGCGCACACCGGCTTCCAGCAGCGACTCGGCGCGCGCGCGCTGGTAGCGACGCTCCAGATCGGCCAGCTGCAGCGGGCTGTTCACGCCCAGCACCTCGGTGTCGCTGTGCGGCTGCGCGGCCACCACCGGCACGCCGTCGGCCACGGCCATCGCGACGATGTCGGTCAGGTAGTACTCGCCCTGCACGTTGTCGTTGCGAAGCCGGCCCAGCCAGCGCTTGAGCAGCGGTGTGGGCACGGCCATCATGCCGGTGTAGACCTCGCGAATCTCGCGCTGCGCCGGCGTGGCGTCCTTGTGCTCGACGATGGCGCGAACCGCATTGCCATTGGCCACATCCCTGACGATGCGGCCGTAGCCGGTGGCGTCGGGCAGGGCGATCGTCAGCAGCGCCAGTCGGGTGCCGCCGCAAGCATCGATCAAGGCCTGCGCGGTGGCGGCTGCTATCAGCGGCACGTCGCCGTTCAGGATCAGCGTGATGCCGTCTTCGTGCAGCGCCGGCAGCGCCTGCTGCACCGCGTGTCCGGTGCCGAGCTGCGGCATCTGGCGCACGAACTGCAGATGCGCCGCGCTTCCCGCTACCGCCGCTTCCACCGCCTCGGCGCCGTGGCCGGTGATGGTCACGATGCGGTCGGCCGACAAGGCCACTGCGGTTTGCAGAACATGCTGCAATAGGCTCTTGTCCGCCAGCCGGTGCAGCACTTTGGGCAGCGCCGATTTCATTCGTGTGCCCTTGCCCGCCGCCATGATCACAATGTCCAGAGTCATGCGTTCGTCCTTCGTTCGATGCGCAATTATCGGGGCGCTTGCCCTGGTCCTTCCCTTGATGCTGACGGCCTGCAGCGCGGTGCGGCTGGGCTACAGCCAGGCCCCCGAACTGGCCTACTGGTGGCTCGACGGCTATGCCGATTTCAACGACGCGCAAACGCCGCGCGTGCGCGACGACCTGGCGGCGTTCTTCAAGTGGCACCGCGCCACGCAGTTGCCCGACTACGCCGCCCTGCTGGCGCGCGCGCAGCAGCAGGTGATGGAGCCCACCACGCCGGCGCAGGCCTGCCAGTGGTACGAAGATGTCTCGGCCCGCTTCGACAGCGCCTTCGAGCGGGCGTTGCCAGCCATCGCCAGCGTGGTGCAAACCGCCACGCTGCAGCAACTCCAGCATGTGGAGCGCCGCTTCGCCAAGGGCAACGACGAGCTGCAATCGGACTACGCGCAGAACAGCGTCGAAGAGCGCGCCAAGAGCGCGGCCAAGCGGCTGATCGACCGCGCGGAGACGATGTACGGCAGGCTGGACGACAGCCAACGCGACCGACTGACGCGCGCGCTGCCCGGCTCACCGTTCGACGCCGACGTGTGGCTGGCCGAGCGCAAGGCGCGGCAGCGCGACCTGCTGCAAACCGTCAAGCGCTTGATCACCGAGAAGGCCGGCGCCGACCAGGCGCAAGCCGCCCTGCGCACCCTGGTCGAGCGCAGCCGCCGGTCACCGCGCGAGGCCTACCGCGACTACCAGCAGCGGCTCACCCAGCACAACTGCGCCATGGCCGCGCAAACCCACAACCTGACCACGCCAGCCCAACGCCGTCATGCCGCCCAGAAGTTGAAAGGCTGGGAAGACGACCTGCGGGCGCTGGCCGCCGACCCGCGCTGACGCGCGCTCTCAAGGCGTGATCGGTGTCGTCACCCGGCGCGGGTTGGCGCCGCTGGCCGGGAAATCTTTCAGCGCCGCTTCGTACATCGCGCCCAGCAGCGAGTTGATGGACGGCGATCCGCCGTCGTTCGTCGCGCGGGCTTCGTACAAAGGCTCACCGCTTTTCTTGTCGCGAATCAGCACTGCCACCTCGCGCTCATAGCTCGGAAGGCTGCTGCTTCCGTACCCGAAACCGAGGCCAAATCCGAATCCCCCGGCGCGATGCGGCCGGCCGAAATGCGAGCGGTACAGGCCGCCGCGCCACCAGAACGGGTCGTCGTACGGCGAGCGGTCTTGGGCGTTGACGCGCGCCCCGAGCTGCACGCTCACATCGGCGCTGCGCGCGTCGGCGGCGGCGGTGAAGCCGGCCGACTCCATGGCGCGCGCGGCGGCGTCTTCGAGCGTGCGCTGCTGGTCCGGGTTGGCCTGCTGCGAGGGCAGCCGCTCGAAGGCGTAGGTGGCCGGCTTGCGATCAGCCGGCCACTGGCTGAAGGTCGAGACCTCGCTGCTGAGCTGGTTCATTGCGGCGCAGCCGCCGAGGGCGGTGGCGATCACCAGCGCAGAGGCGGTCAGGCTTGTTTTCCACATGGAATGTCTCCTGTCGAAACGCAGGGCGTGTGTGTGCGTGTGTGTCAGCTTCGATGCAGCGTGACCGAGGCCGACGTCGCTGCAGGAGCAGGTGCGGCGCAGGAATCGTCTGCATCGAAGGCGCGGTCGCCGCCCGGGTCGGCCATGCCTGTGGCTTGGAGTGTGGTGAAGGGGTGCAGGTTCCGGTCCATCAGGTGCGACGGCACGACATGGTTCATGGCGCTGAACATGTTCTCGACCCGGCCCGGGAACTGGCGCTGCCAGTCGCGCAGCATCTGCCTGATTTGCACCCGCTGCAGGTTGTCCTGGCTGCCGCACAGGGTGCACGGGATGATGGGAAAGGCGCGGTGTTCGGCCCAGCGTTCCAGGTCGGTTTCGGCCACGTAGGCCAGCGGGCGGATCACCACGTTGCGGCCGTCGTCGCTGACCAGCTTGGGCGGCATGCCTTTCAGCGTGGCGCCGAAGAACATGTTCATCAACAGCGTTTGCAGGATGTCGTCGCGGTGGTGGCCCAGCGCGATCTTGGTCGCGCCCAGTTCGCCGGCCACGCGGTACAAGATGCCCCGGCGCAGCCGCGAGCACAGCCCGCAGGTGGTGTTGCCTTCGGGGATCACGCGCTTGACGATGGAATAGGTGTCCTGCTGCTCGATGTGATGCGGCACGCCGATGCGCGCCAAGTACTCGGGCAGCACCTGCTCGGGAAAGCCGGGCTGCTTCTGGTCCAGGTTGACGGCCACCAGCTCGAAGCGGATCGGCGCGCGCTTTTGCAGGTTCAGAAGAATGTCGAGCAGGGCGTAGCTGTCCTTGCCGCCCGACACGCAGACCATCACCTTGTCGCCTGCCTCGATCATGTTGAAGTCGACGATGGCCTGGCCGGTCAGGCGATGCAGCCGCTTCGACAACTTCGCGAGCGACACCGAGGCCTTGTCGCGCGACACCTCGGCCACGCGCTCAGCTTCCATCACCAGGCTCATGATTTGACCCCGAACACTTCACACCCCACCGACTCGCAGTCGGGGTACACGTCGGGCTTCTCGGTCGACACCCGCGCCGCCTTCACGCGCGGGTGCGCCAGCATCAGCGCCAGCACGTCGTCGCACAGCGTTTCCTGCAGGTGGATGTGGCCGCGCTGCACGCGCTCGCTGACGCTGCGGCGGATGAAGTCGTAGTCGACCACCTCGTCCAGTTCGTCGGCCTTGGGCGTCGACAGCGCCAGCGGAATGTAGAGGTCGACGTTGATCAGCACGCGCTGCTCGGCGCGCTTCTCGAAGTCGTGCACGCCGATGTTGATGCGCACCGTGTAGTCGCGCAGGAACAGGCGGCGGCAGTCCATCAGGCTGGGGTGACTGAGCAGGCTTTGCATGCGCGATGGCTTCCGGGGTCGGTGGATTTAATGGGATTTGTCGGGGTTGGCGATGAACATCACATCGCGCGCCTGCGCCTGCAGGTGCTGGCCGCCGTCGACCAGCAACGTGGTGCCGGTGATGGCCGGCGAGTCGATCAAAAAACGCACCGCGCGGGCGATGTCGGCCGGCGTCGACGAGCGCTGCAACGGCGTCAAGGCATGCGACTTGGCAAACTCCGCGTCCGTCATCGTGCCCGACAGCAGCGTCACGCCCGGCGCCACGCCGCACACGCGAAGCTGCGGCGCCAACGCCTGCGCCAGCATCACCGTGGCGGCCTGCAGCGCGGCCTTCGACAAGGTGTACGAGAAATAGTCCGGGTTCGGATTCCACAGCTTCTGGTCGAGCAGATTGACGACGCAGCCGACCTCGGCACAGCCGCTCAGCTGCGCATGCAGCGCCTGCGCCAGCAGCACCGCCGGCGCGGTGTTGGCGCGCCAGTGCAGTTCCATTGCGGCGACACCGAAGGTCTGTGCCGTGTCGTACTCGAAGGTCGAGGCGTTGTTGACCACCGCATCGAGCCGCTTGAAATGCGCCACCACGGTCGGCACCAGGGCGCGGCATTCGGCTTCACTCGACAGGTCGGCCTGGAACGCGGCGGCAGCGGCGCCGGCGGCCTGCGCATCGCGCACCGTGGCCTGCGCATCGGCCTGCGAACCCCGGTAGTGAACGGCCACGTCGAAGCCGCTGCCGGCCAGGTGCAGGGCAATCTCGCGCCCGACCCGACGGGCGGCACCGGTGACCAACACAACGCGGCGATCAGACATGCGTTCCTACAATGCAGCCATGCAAAACAACGAGGTGGCGAGTGTATCGGGGGCAGCTTCGCAGCGCCTGCTGCGGTTGATCCGCGCGGCCATAGAACGGCAGGGCGGCTGGCTGCCGTTCGACCGCTTCATGGCGACGGCGCTGTACGCGCCCGGCCTGGGCTATTACGCGCGCGGCGACCGGCAGTTCGGCGCGCTGCCGTCGTCGGGCAGCGACTTCATCACCGCACCCGAGTTGTCGCCGTTGTTCGGCGCCGCACTGGCGCGACCGGTGGCGCAGGCACTGGCCGCTTGCGACGCAGTGGACGTGTGGGAATTCGGCGCCGGCTCGGGCGCGCTGGCGCTGCAGTTGCTGAATGCGCTGGGGCCGCAGGTGCAGCGCTATCACATCGTCGAGCTGTCGAGCCCGCTGCGCGAGCGTCAGCGTGCCACGCTGGCGGCGCACGCCGCAAAAGTGCGCTGGCTGGATGCACTGCCCGACGCGATGCACGGCGTGCTGGTGGGCAACGAAGTGCTCGACGCAATGCCGGTGCAACTGCTGCATTTCGACGGCGCACAGTGGTTCGAGCGTGGCGTCGCCTGGGCCGATGAGCGGCTGCACTGGGCCGACCGCGCCACCGCGCTGCGGCCGCCGTTGGCCAGCGCCCTTCCGCCCGACAGCACGCTTGAGATCCACCCGCAGGCCGAGGCCTTCATCGCCACCGTCGGCGAGCGGCTGCAGCGCGGCGCGGCCTTCTTCATCGACTACGGATTTCCCGAGGCCGAGTACTACCACCCGCAGCGCCACATGGGCACGTTGATGTGCCACCGCGCGCACCAGGCCGACACGAATCCTCTGGTCGACGTGGGCGACAAGGACATCACGGCGCATGTCAACTTCACCGGCATTGCAGTCGCTGCGCAAGCCGCCGGGCTCGACGTGCTGGGCTACACGACGCAGGCGCGCTTCCTGATGAATTGCGGCCTGCTCGACTTGCTAGTGGGCGCTGATGTGCGCACCACCGCCAACGCGCAGAAGCTGCTGACCGAACACGAGATGGGCGAACTGTTCAAGGTGATCGGCTTCTCGAAAAAGTGCAGCGCCGCCTTCACCCAGGCGCCGCTGGGCTTCGCGGTGGGCGACCGGACGCACACGTTGTGATCCGCTGGTTGATCGTCATTTTTCTGGCGCTGCTGATCTTCAGCGGCCTGCACCGCTGGCTGGAAAAGATCGGCCTCGGCCGGCTGCCCGGCGACTTCCGATTTCGCCTGTTCGGCCGCGAGTGGTTCATTCCGCTGACCAGCAGCGTGGTGCTCAGCGTGGTGGCGATGGGGATCGCAAAGCTGGTGTGAAGGCGCGCTGCGTCGTTAAGCGACGCTGGCCGACAGCGCGGCCTGCACCGCACGCACCCGCGCCTCGTGAACCGCCGTGCCGATGTCCGGGCCGCTGCGGCCCGCTTGCGCCGCATCGGCCGCCACCGCTGCCGTGTCGACGCTGCCGGCCCAGACGGCTGCTTGCCGCAGTCGCGCGCGCTGCGGGTAGGCCGAATCTTCCAACCCCAGCCGGCCGCGCGCATCGCACTCGCAGGCCAGCAGCACGGCGTCCCAGCGCTCGGGCCGACGCAGCGCGTCGCAGCGCTCCAGCAATCGCACCAGCGCCGCCGCGCCGAATTCGGCACTGCGGTGGATGTTGCCGTGCTCGCGCGCCACCACCTCGGCCAGCGCGCGGCAATCGACCGGCACGCGCAGGCGCTCGCTCAGCGCACGCAGCAGCTTCACGCTGCGTTCCTCGTGCCCCAGGTGGCGCGGCAACACGTCGGCCGGTGTGGTGCCCTTGCCGAGGTCGTGGCCCAGGCAGGCGAAGCGCACCGGCAGCGGCGCGTTCAGCCGTGCCGACATGTCGAGCACCATCATCAGGTGAATCCCGGTGTCGATTTCCGGGTGGTGGTCGGCGCGCTGCGGCACGCCCCACAGGCGGTCGACCTCGGGCAGCAGCCGCGCCAGTGCGCCGCAGCGTCGCAGCACCTCGAACATGCGCGACGGCCTGGTTTCCATCAGGCCGCGCGACAGCTCCTGCCAGACCCGCTCCGCCACCAGCGCATCGACCTCGCCGGCGTCGACCATCTGGCGCATCAGCATGGCGGTTTCCGGGGCCACGTTGAAGTCGGTGAAGCGCGCCGCGAAGCGCGCCAGCCGCAGGATGCGCACCGGGTCTTCGGCGAAGGCGGGCGACACATGGCGCAGCAGCTTGGCCTGCAGGTCGCGCTGTCCGCCGTGCGGGTCGGTGATGTGGCCGGCCTCGTCTTGCGCCATCGCGTTGATGGTCAGGTCGCGTCGCATCAAATCGTCTTCGAGTGTGACGCCGGGGTCAGCTTGCACCTGGAAGCCGTGGTAGCCGGGGCCGGTCTTGCGCTCGGTGCGCGCCAGCGCCACTTCCTCTTTCGTTTGCGGGTGCAGGAAGACCGGAAAGTCCTTGCCCACCGGCGTGAAGCCCGCCGCCAGCATGCGCTCGGGCGTCTGGCCCACCACCACCCAGTCGCGGTCGGTCACCGGCAGCCCGAGCAAGCCGTCGCGCACCGCACCGCCGACCATCCACATCTTCATCACGAGTTCAGCGCGCTTTGCGGTACGGCTCTTCGAAGTCCAGGAAGTCGTGTTCGGCCAGCGCCTCGGCGATCCACGCAGCCACGCCAGGGGCGGCCTGCACCCGCTTCATGTAGGCCGCGATGCTGGCGGGCACCGGCAGGCCGTAGCCGGCCAGGCGCATCACGACCGGCGCGAAGTAGGCGTCGGCAATCGTGAAGGCACCGAACAGGAACGGGCCGCCGTGCTCGGTCAACAGGCCGCTCCAAATGTCGACGATGCGCGCCAGGTCGGCCTGCGCCGCCGGCTGCTCGGCCAGCACGCGCGGGCCGACCTCGGGCAACCGCGCTTCGATGTTCATCGGGAAGTGGCTGCGCAGCGCGCTGAAGCCGGAATGCATCTCGGCGCACACGCTGCGGGCGCGCGCACGGGCTTTGGCGTCTGTCGGCCAGAGCTGCTTGTCGGCAAATTTTTCCGCCAGGTATTCCGCGATGGCCAGCGTGTCCCAGACCGCAAAGCCGTCGTCGACCAGCACCGGCACGCGGCCGGCGCCGGTCACATGGGCCAGCCGCGTCTTGAAGTTCGAATCGGCCGAGAACGCGTCGAAGCGCAGCATCACTTCGTCGAACGGGGTGCCGGCCTGTCGCATCAGCACCCAGGGGCGCATGGACCAGGATGAGTAGTTCTTGTTGCCGATGTAGAGCTGCATGGCGTGGTTCCTTTCGATCGCCCCCAGGCCGACGACATACGTCGGCCGCCCCCCCGAGGGGATGCCGGAAAGTGGCAGAGCCACATTTCCTTGAGAGCCCGCGATCATCGACGACGCGAGCCACGTCGGCGATGAAAAATGCAACGCGTCGCGATGCGCGTTGCGCATCGCGGCCGCGAAAATTCAGGCTCGGCCGGCGCCGCGACGCAGCGGGTCGAGCCGGGCCACGCCGGCGCGGTGGCCCAGCACCGCAGGCATCACGCTGTCGATCGCTGCGGCGTCGATGCCCAGCGCGGCCAGGCCCGCCGCGCCGGGGGTGGCGACGTTGGGGGCGCGCATCGAGTCGAGGTTGTCGCGCGACATCAGCGGTTCGCCGGGCAGGCATTCCATCACCAGCGCCTGCAGCCGACCCGCGAACGCGGGCAGCGGCAGCACCGGCCGCACGTGGCCCGACCAGCGCCCGGCCAGCCGCACCAGGTCGGCCAGGCTGAACTGCGCGGGGCCGACGCATTCGTACGTCTGGCCTGTCGTTTCGGGTCGCTCCAGGCAGGCCACGATGGCGCGCGCCACGTCGTCCACCCACACCGGCTGGAAGCGCGCATCGGCGCCGGCCAGCGGCATCAGCGGGAACACCGATTGCAGGCTGGCGAACAGGTTGATGAAGCGGTCGTGCTCGCCGAAGATCACCGACGGCCGCAGCAGCGTCAGGTCGAGCCCGGCGTCGCGCAGCACGCGCTCGCCTTGCGTCTTCGAGCGCAGATAGTGCGACGGTGCGCTGTTGCCAAGGACTTGCGCGGCGTCGTCGCTGACGCCCAGCGCACTCACATGCACGACCCTCCGCACACCGGCCGCATGGCAGGCCGCCGCCAGTCGGCGCGGCAGCGTGACATGCGCCTTTTGAAACTCGGCCTCGCTGCCGTGCAGCACCGCCACCAGGTTGACCACCGCGTCGCGCCCGGCCACGAGCTGCGCCAGTTGCGCGTCGTCGTGCAGGTTCGCGTCGACCACTTCCAGCGTGGGCAGCGAGCGCAGGTGCGACGCGCGTTGCGGGCGGCGGCTGGGCACGGTGATGCGGCCGTCGGCACCGCCGTTGCGGGTCACCAGTTGCTCGCACAGGCTGCGGCCGACGAAGCCGCTGCCGCCCAGCACCAGCAGATTGGTCATCGCATTCGGCGGGAAATTCGGGCTCACGGCAGGTCCTTGTTTTCGGTGGTGGCGTTGGGGTCGCGCGGGCCGATGGGCCGGCCGAGCCGCGTCTTCAGGGCCGGCGCTTCGCCGGTCAGCAGCGCGGCGTAATAGGCCGCGTTCGAGAGTACTTTCTTGACGTAGTCGCGCGTCTCGCTGAACGGAATGTTCTCGGCCCAGGCCGCAGGCTCCAGCGGCGGGCCTTCGCGCCACTTGCGCGGCCGTCCCGGGCCGGCGTTGTAGGCGGCGGCGGCCATGGCCTGCGAGCCACCGAAGTCGTCGAGCACCAGCTTCAGGTAGCCGGTGCCGATCTTGATGTTGGTGTCGCGGTCGGTGATCTGCTCAGGCGTGAAGTCGAGGCCGATTTTCTTGGCTGTCCAGCGCGCGGTGGCGGGCATCACTTGCATCAGCCCCGATGCGCCGACGCCCGAACGCGCGTCCATGATGAAGCGCGATTCCTGGCGGATCAGGCCGTACACATAGGCCGGGTCGAGGCCGATCTCTTTCGCGCGGGCCAGCACCTGTTTGCGGAACGGGGTCGGGAAGCGTTGCTCCATGTCGACCTCGACGCGGGTGCGGTCGCTGGTGTTGATGCAGCGATCCCAGATCTCGCGGTCGCAGGCCAGTTGCGCGGCCGCCAGCAGTTCGCGGTCGCTCATGCCGCGCAGCGAGAAATTCCATTCGCGGACGCCTTCGCTGCGCAGGCCCAGAGCGATCAATTGCAGCGCGCGCGACAGGCCCGGGTGGCGCACCGCGCCGGCGCGTTCTTCGGCGCTCAGTGCCAATGGCTTCGGCGGCATCACCAGGCGCTGGCCCAGGTGTTCGGCAGCCAGCTTGCCGTAGAAATTCATCTGCCCGGCCACGCTGCCCATCAATGCGCGTGATTGCTCGGCCAGGCCGGCGCTGTCTTGCGAATCGCGTGCCATCGCCTGCAGCCCGCGTGCCTTCCAGTAGACCCATGCCGGATCGGCCTGCTCGGCCGGGGTCATCGCGTTGACGGCCTGCATCACCTGCTGCCAGCGGCCCGCGCCGTTGTTGGCGCGCAGCGCGGCGCGCAGCTTCCAGGCCAGCGTGTCGTCGGACCAGTCGGTGTCGCGTGCCTGCGGGTTGGCCTTGCCGTTCGCGGTGGCGGACAGCATGTCGGCGCGCTGAAAATAATCGGGCGCATCGGCCGACAATTTTTGCGCCGCTTGCTTGCCGGCCACCGACCAGGCCCAGCCCGCCAGATCGGCCGGCAACTGGCGCTCCCAGCGGTCGGTGAGCGCGCTTGCCACGCCGTCGGGGTCGCTGGCGGCCATGCGGATCAGCGCCAGCGTGGTCATCTCGGCCTGGTTGCGGCTGGCCGCCGAGGCCTTGCGCGCCAGGTAGCGCGCCGGGCTGTCGTTCAGCTCCTGCAGGTTGCTGGCGGCGGCCACGTCGACCAGGGTCACCGCCTGCCGCGCGGCACGCAGCCGGTTCGCGTCCATCGCCAGGCGCGCCTTGCGCCAGGCGTCGGCCGCAGTCAGTTGCTTCGCGTCGAACAGCGTGGCGGCCATCAGCGCGCAACCGTCATCGGCCTCCTTCTGCGCAAACCAGGCGGCGCGGGCGGCTTCGCGCACGTCCTGGCCGTCCAACTGGTCGGTCAGCAGCGCATAGCACGTTACCTCGCGGTCGTCGTTCATGCGAAAGCGCGGAAACTCGACCGTGAAGTTGCGCCAGTCGCGGCGCCGACCCAGTTCGAGCAGCCAGTCGTTGCGCAGCCGATCCTCCACGTAGCTGCCCGGCCAGCGCGCGTAGAAGCTTTCCAGATCGGGCTGTTGCAGGTCGGTCAGGTGGCTGGTGAGGTCCCAGTACTCGGCCCACATCGCCAGTGGGTGCTGCGCGGCCAGGGCGGCGGCGCGGGCGGCGGCCAGCCGGTTGCGGTCTTTCTTGCGGAACGCCTCGCGCGCTTCGACGATGGTGTCGCCCGCGGTCTGCGCCTGGGCCGGGGGCAGCGCGAACACCAGCGCCAGCACGGCAAGCAGGCTGCGGACGGCGGCTGCGGCCAGCCGGCGGCGCGGTGCTTCGTACAATGAAACCAGTGGTGTGAATGTCATGCTGTGCTGAGGAAAATCTTGATGCCCGGAGCTGTCCCTTCGACAACGCGCGCCTTGCTTCGTTCAGACTTGTTGGCGCGGCGTAAGGCCTTTGTGCAGGGTCCCTTGCGCGAGGCCGCAGAACGCTCGCTGGCGCTGCATTTGAAGCGTGTGCTGGACCAACTGGAGCCGGTGCTGCTGGGCCTGTATTGGCCCATTCGTTCCGAATTTAACGCACCGCTCATGCTGGGCGCCGATGCGGGCCATTCGCCCTGGACCAGGGCGCTGCCGTTCTGCCGCAGAACACCGGTTGAAATGCACTACCGCGCCTGGGACGGCCGCCCGCCCACCGAGCGCGACGAATGCAACATGGCCACCGCCGGCGGCGCCGTGGTGGTGCCCGACGTGGTGCTGGTTCCCTGCGTCGGCTTCACCCGTTCCGCACATCGCCTGGGCTACGGCGGCGGCTACTTCGACCGCTGGCTGGCGGCGCATCCGCAGGTCACGGCGGTGGGGGTGGCGTGGGCGGTGGGCGAGGTCGCCGAGGCTGACTTCGGTGCCGAATCGCACGATCGGGGGTTGGGGTTTGTGGTGACTGAGGACGGGGTGGTTTGACTGTTCGTTCTTGAACTGGAACGCTCTCTTTCACTGCGTGAGTCCGCGCCGGGACTTGGCCCGGCTGCCTCGTCGCTTCGGTGCGTCGGGATTCGTTCTTGAACTGAGCGTCCAGTCTCACACGAGAGTCGGCGTCGGGTGTCGGCCCGACACCCGAGTAACTTTGGTGTCCCCATAACTTCGCTGCGCGAAGTGAGTGGACCCCCGCTGCGCGAACATTTGCGGGCCCAAATGAAAGTCACCAAAGCAAAGGGCCTGAACACCAGCGACTTGAGCATCACGCTGCGGCTACAGGGTTCGGTCGGTCACCACCGAGCGGGAAGTGCCAACGGCGCGTCCAACAATGCAAGAGAAGAACAAGCAGCGCCAAGTCCGACCAATCTGCCTGGTTCGTCATCGGCCGAACTTTGTAGCCGCAGCGTTCCGGCCAAATGGCTGGTGTTGAGGGCGTTTGCTTTGGTGACTTTCATTTGGCCCCAGTAGTGTCCCAACGTCTGCGGCCAGGTGGCTGCTAAGTTGATGATTTGCCGAGACAAATCGCTTTTTGTGTCTGGTCTCGATTTCAACTTCGAGCCGCAGACTTCCAGCCCTTTGCGGGTTGCTCCCGCGAGGGGTCGC
>JANNBZ010000104.1:0-3085 GCA_031386065.1 Burkholderiales bacterium | reverse complement strand
CGTGCCGCTGGGCCTGTTCCTGGGCTGGTCAAAGGTCTTCCGCGAATACGTGTTCCCGGTTTTCGAGACGCTGCGGCCTATCCCCATCCTGGCCTGGGTGCCGCTGGCCATCCTGATGTTCACGGGCACCGAAACGCCGGTCATCTTTTTGACTTTCCTGGCCTCGTTTTTTGCCACCGCGCTGAACACCATGCTCGGTGTCGAATCGATCGACGAGTCGTACAGCCGGGCGGCGCGCTGCCTGGGCGCCAGCAAATGGCAGGTCTTCCGCGAAGTCATTGTTCCCGGTGCCATGCCCTTCATCTTCACCGGCTTGCAAATCTCGGTCGGCGTGGCTTGGTTCTCGCTGGTGGCCGGTGAAATGGTGTCGGGCGAATTCGGCCTGGGCTATGTCATCAACACCTCATACACGATGGTGCGCTACCCGACCATCGTGATCGGCATGGTCACGCTCGGGGCCGTGGGTTACGTCACCAGCGCGCTCGTTCGCCTGGTGGGCGACACCATGATGCAGTGGCGGGTACGCGAAATGGCGCTGGGAGGAAGGTGATGACCATGGCTTCTGCAACACTCACACGGGCGCCCGTGATGGATCACCCAGGCGGAAAGGTGGCCACGCAGGGTGCCACCCAAGGTGCTATCCAAATCGAGGACGTGGTGAAAATCTACGACCCCGACGGCGCCGCCGTGATGGCCGTTGACCACTGTTCGCTGGACATTCCAGCCGGCGAAATCTGCATGATCGTGGGCCCCTCGGGCTGCGGCAAAACGACGCTGTTGAACGCCATTGCCGGCTTTCACAGCATCACGTCGGGCAAGATTTCAATGGACGGGCAGATGCTTTGCGGCCCCGGCAAACCGATTGCCGAACCGGGCTCTGACCGCATCGTGGTGTTTCAAAACGGCGCGCTGTTTCCCTGGAAATCGAACCTCGAGAACGTCGCTTTCGGCCCGCTGATGCAGGGCAAGATGAGTAAAAAAGCGATCTACGAGAAGGCCCGCAGCATGATGGCCGACGCTGGCCTGAGCGGCACCGAGAGCAACTTTCCGGGTGAAGTTTCGTCGGGCCTGCGGCGCCGCGTGGAGATCGTTCGTGCGCTGATGAACGACCCCAAGGTGCTGCTCTTCGACGAGCCCTACCGCGCGCTGGACTCGCTGACCAAGTCGGTCATGCACGAGGCGCTGCTGGAGATCTACTACAAGAACAAGGTGACGATTTTCTTCATCACCCACGATCTTGAAGAAGCCATTTTCCTCGGCCACCGGCTGGTCATCATGACCTCGCGGCCGTGCAAGCCGAAGAAGATTCTCGAGGTCGACATCCCCCATCCACGCGACTACAGCGTGCTCACCAGCCCGCGCTTTCGCGAGCTGATGGAGCAGACCAGTGCCGTCGTGCACGAAGAGGCGAAAAAGTCATTCGCTGCCGGCGAGAAAGAAGGCTGAAGCCATGGTTGCGTCTGTTCCTGCGGCTGTTTCGATTCCGACGTCCTCGCCTTCGCCGAGTTCTTCGCCCAGCCCTTCGCCAATCTCCAAGTCCATCGCCCGGATGCGCAAGAAATTGCTCAGCCGTGCCACGCTGCGCGCCATCATCTCGCTGGTGGTGTTCGTCGTGCTGTGGGAGGCCGGGTCGCGCTCCAAACAATGGCTGGGCTTTGCGCTGCCGTGGATAGGCCAGGTGCCTGCACCCAGCGGCGTGTTGCGTGTCTGGGCCGGGCTGCTGGGCGATGTCGGCTATTGGCAGAGCTGGTACCTGAGCCTGGGCCGGGTATTGGCGGGCTTCATTGCCGCGATGCTGGTCGGCATCCCGCTGGGCTTGCTGATGGCGGTCAGCAAGGTCTTCTACGGCCTCACCTTTCCCAGCTTCGAGATGCTGCGCCCGATCCCGCCGCTGGCCTGGGTGCCGATCTCCATCATCTTCTGGCCGACGCAGGAACTGTCGATTGCCTTCGTCACCTTCCTCGGCGCATTTTTTACCGTGGTCATCAACGTCGTGGGCGGCGCCAAGTCCATCGACGGACGCTTCTTCCAGGCCGCGCAGGCGATGGGGGCGTCGCAGTGGGACATCTTTCGGCGTGTCGTGCTGCCCGCTACTTTGCCGTCCATCGTGGTCGGCTCGTCGGTGGGCATGGGCATCACCTGGAACGTGGTCGTGGCCGCCGAAATGATCTCTGGCGGCGGCGGCAGCGGGTCGGGCGGCGGCCTCGGGTTCTTCATCTGGAACTCGTATGTCGGCGGCTCTTACGAGCAGATCGTGGTCGGCATGATCAGCATCGGCATCGCCGGCTATGCATGCAGCGAAGTGCTGCGCGCGCTTGGCGGGCTGGCTACACCCTGGCTGCAAAAACGCTGAAGGCCAGTCATGACCAACACCACTTCTTTGAGCCTCGACGCGCAGACCACCACGTCGCTTGGCATGGCGCCTGGCAGTGTGCCCAGCAATGTGCCCACCACGGCCGGCGAAATCCGCGTCAACAACGTCACCAAGTCCTACGGCGGTGGCCTCTTCACCAAGGCCGTGGTGCAGGACTGCTCGTTCACCATCGAGCGCAACAAACTCACCGTAATGATCGGCCCTTCGGGCTGCGGCAAGAGCACGTTGATCCGTTTGCTGGCGGGCTTCGAAAAGCCGACCAGCGGCAGCATCACCATCGACGGCAAGCCCATCACCGGCCCGGGCAAAGACCGCCTGGTGGTGTTCCAGGAATCGGCGCTGTTCCCGTGGATGACGACCTACGACAACATCATGTACGGACCGCGCGCACGCGGCGAGGACACGCCGCAGGCACGCCAGCAGGCCGAGTTCCTGCTGGAGAAGGTGGGCTTGAAGGCGTTCCGCAAGAAGTACCCGCCGCAGTTGTCGGGCGGCATGCAGCGCCGCGCCGAGCTGGCGCGCGCGATGATCAACAACCCCGACGTGATGATCCTCGACGAGCCGTTCCGAGGCCTGGACGAGATGTCCAAGGAGTTGATGTGGGAGTACTACGCGGGGCTGTTTGAAGAGTCGCACCGCACCAACTTTTTCGTCACCACCGACATCGACGAGGCGATCTTTCTGGCCGACCGGCTGATCGTGATGACGAAC
>JANNBZ010000093.1:0-24354 GCA_031386065.1 Burkholderiales bacterium | reverse complement strand
CCTGCCCTATTTGGTGGTGGCGAATGAAGTGAAAGCCGCCAAGGCGCGGGCTGAGTTGGCCGGCGAGGCGCTGGTGCTGGGCAACGTGCGCGACGTGCTGCAGCCGGTGGTCGACAAGTCGGGCGCCCTGAGTTCCGAGCTGGCGCCGGGCATCGTCGGCGCCCGCTACGCGCTGCTGCTGCGGCTGCCGCTGAAGCAGACGCTGATCGACACCTACGGCAGTTACCTGAGCGCGAACAAGGTCGACAAGCCCGACATCTGGGCCGCCCGCAACGTGGTGCTGCCGCCCGGCCGAGGCTACGCGAAGGTGGTCGTCGCGGTGTGGGACAGCGGCGTCGACTCGGCGCTGTTCAAGCAGCAGGTGCTGCGCGACGCGGCCGGCAAACCGCTGCTCAGCGCCTTCGACAAATACGCCAAGCCGGCCAGCACCGAGCTGCAGCCGCTGCCGCCCGCGCTGCGCGCCCGGCTGCCGCAGATGATTGCGCGCACCAAGGGCTTTTCCGACCTGCAGTCGAACATCGACAGCCCGCAGGCGGCCGAGGTCAAGCAGTTGCTGTCGAACCTGAAGGCCGGCGAATTCAAGGCCGCCATCGAAGAGATCAACCTGGCCGGCAACTACGAGCACGGCACCCACGTGGCCGGCATCGCGATGGAAGGCAACCCGTATGCGCGGCTGCTGATCACCCGCATCGAATTCGGCCACACGCTGAAGCCCGACCCCTGCCCCTCGCGCGAACAGGCCCGGGCCGATGCGCGAGCGCTCACCGCGCAGATCGACTTCCTGAAGCGCCACAAGGCGCAGGTCGTCAACATGAGCTGGGGCGGCAGCGTGACCGCGATCGAGAACGACCTGGAGCAGTGCGAGGTGGGCAAGACGCCCGAGCAGCGCAAGGCGCTGGCGCGCGAGCTGTTCAGCCAGATGCGCGACGCGCTGACCCAAGGCTTTGCCAGCGCGCCGCAAATCCTGTGGATCACGGCCGCCGGCAACAGCAACCAGGACGCGCCGTTCGCCGAAGACGCGCCGGCCGATATCCGCCTGCCCAACCTGCTGACCGTGGGCGCCGTCGACCGCGCTGGCGACGAAGCCGCGTTCACCAGCTACGGCCCGACCGTGAAGGTGCACGCCAACGGCCACCAGGTCGAAAGCTACCTGCCGGGTGGCGCGCGGGTGGCACTGTCGGGCACGTCGATGGCCGCGCCACAGGTGACCAACCTGGCCGCCAAGATGCTGGCCGTCAACCCGAAGTTGACACCGCCCGAAGTGATCGACCTGATCGCCGCCACCGCCAACACCACCGACGACGGCCGACGCACCCTGGTCAACCCGGTGCGTGCGCTGGCGGCGGCGCGCTTGCCGTGACGCGGCTGCAAAGGCGCCCGGCCGCATAATTCACGACCCCCTCGTTTCAGTCCTTCCCCACCGTTTCACGCAGGAGCCGCGCCATGGCATCGATCAACAAAGTCATCCTCATCGGCAACCTCGGCAAAGACCCCGAGGTGCGCTACACCCCCAACGGCGCCGCCATTTGCAACATCACGCTGGCCACCACGCGAAGCTGGAAGAACAAGGATTCCGGCGACAAGGTCGAAGAGACCGAATGGCACCGCGTCGTCTTCTACGACCGCCTGGCCGAGATCGCCGGCGAGTACCTGAAAAAAGGCCGCCCGGTGTACGTGGAAGGTCGCCTGAAAACACGCAAGTGGCAAGACAAGGAAGGCGTCGAGAAATACACCACCGAAATCATCGCCGACAACATGCAACTGCTCGGCGGCCGTGAAGGCATGGGCGGCGAACAAGGCGGTGGCGGCGGTGGCGCGAGCCGCGGTGGCGACCGCAGCAGCCAGGGTGGCGGTGGTGGTGGTGGGGGCGATGACCGCGGCGAGCCGCCGCAGCGCAGCGCCCCTGCATCGCGTCCTGCTGCCAGCAAGCCCGCCGCGAAGTCGTCGACCGGCTTCGAGGACATGGACGACGACATTCCGTTCTGATCGCGGCCTGCGCGATTCGTTGACCCTCAGCGCCGACGCGTGAATCGGCCATGGCCACCGTTCGCTACCTGGTCCACGACGTGGACGCCGCGCTGCCCTTTTACCGGGCACTCGGTTTCCGGCTGACCGACCGCTGGGGCCCACCGTTCGCCATCGTCAAACGCAAGGGCCTGGCGCTGTGGCTCAGCGGCCCCGGCACCTCGGCGGCCAAGAAGCTGAAAGACGGCTCGCTGCCGCAGCCCGGCGGCTGGAACCGGCTGGTGATCGAGGTGGCCAGCCTGGATGACATGATGACCCGACTCGAAGCCACCGGCGCGCGCTTTCGCAGCAAACCCATCAAAGGACCAGGCGGCCGCCAGGTGCTGGTCGAAGACCCGTCGGGCAACCCGGTGGAGTTGTTCGAGGCGCGCGCTGCGCAGGGGTAGCGCGGGCCGTTGCGGGTTGCGGTGGCCTCGCCGTTTGCGCACGATGCGGGTGGTTGCACCTCGGCGTCGGCGTCCGTGCTCACCGCATTTCTACAGCGCGATCAAGTCACTTTTCGTTGCACGAGGCGATCTGGCGATGCGGCCCGCGCGCCGTTCAGCTCCGCGCGCACGGCCAGCGCGACCGTGCGTGCTGCCTCTGCGAAATCAGGCCCGGCCGAGGCGTACAGCACCGCGCGCGACGAGCTGACAATGATCGGCGCCACGGTGTGGCCGCCATGCTGGCGCCAGCCGGCGCGCACCGTGGCGGCGGCGTCACCGCCCTGCGCGCCGATGCCGGGGATCAGCAGCGGCAGCGTCGGTGCCAACGCTCGCACGCGCTCGATCTCGCCCGGAAAGGTGGCGCCCACCACCAGCGCCAGTTGGCCGGTCCGGTTCCACGCGCCATGCGCCATGCGCGCAATGTGCTCGTACAGCAGCTCGCCCGACGCCAGCGTCTGCGCTTGCAGATCGGCACCGCCCGCGTTGGAGGTGCGGCACAGCAGGATCAGCCCCTTGCCGTCGTGTTGCATGTAGGGCTCGATCGAGTCCAGCCCCAGGTAGGGCGACAGCGTCACCGCGTCGGCCTGGTAGCGCTCGAAGGCTTCGCGTGCGTACTGCTCGGCCGTGCTGCCGATGTCGCCGCGCTTCGCGTCCAGGATCACCGGCACGTCGGGCGCGCCGCGGTGGATGTGCGCGATCAGCCGCTCCAGCGCGTCTTCCGCGCGGTTCGCCGCGAAGTAGGCGATCTGCGGCTTGAAGGCGATCACCAGGTCGCGCGTGGCGTCGACGATGGCGGCGCAGAAGTCGAAGATGCGCCGCGTGTCGCCCTGCCAGTCGCCAGGGAACTTGGCCGGCTCGGGGTCGAGGCCGACGCACAGCATCGAGTCGTTCGTGCGCTCGGCGTGGCGCAGTTGCTCGGTGAAATTCATGGCAGCGTGGATGTCGATGGCGGCCCGATGCGCCGCGCCAGTTCGGCCGCCTTGCCGGTGTAGTTGGCCGGCGTCATCGCCAGCAGCCGCTCGCGCTCGGCCGGCGGAATTTCCAGCGTCGCGATGAAGGCCTGGATCGCCTCGCGGGTGATGGTCTTGCCGCGCGTCAGTTCCTTCAGTCGCTCGTAGGGATTGGGCAGCTTGTAGCGCCGCATCACGGTCTGGATCGGCTCGGCCAGCACTTCCCAGGCGGCATCGAGGTCGGCCGCGAGGGCGGCTTCATTCACTTTCAGCTTGCCCAGGCCGCGCAGCAGGCTGTCGTAGCCCAGCACTGCATAGCCCAGCGCCACGCCCATGTTGCGCAGCACCGTGCTGTCGGTCAGGTCGCGCTGCAGGCGGCTGATCGGCAGCTTCTGGCTCAGGTGCGTCAACAGCGCATTCGCGAGACCGAAGTTGCCCTCGGCGTTCTCGAAGTCGATCGGATTCACCTTGTGCGGCATCGTGCTGGAGCCGATCTCGCCCTCTTTCAAGCGCTGCTTGAAGTAGCCCAGGCTGACGTAGGCCCACACGTCGCGCGACCAGTCGATCAGGATGGTGTTGGTGCGCGTGACCGCGTCGAACAGCTCGGCCATGCAGTCATGCGGCTCGATCTGGATCGTGTGCGGGTTGAACGTGAGGCCCAGCTTCTGCTCGACAACCCGCTGCGCGAAGGCTTCCCAGTCGATGTCGGGGCAGGCCGCGAGGTGGGCGTTGTAGTTGCCCACTGCGCCGTTCATCTTGGCCAGCAGTTTCACGTCGGCGATGCGGCGGCGCGCGGTGATCAAACGCGCCACCACGTTCGCGACTTCCTTGCCCACCGTGGTCGGGCTGGCGGTTTGCCCGTGCGTTCGGCTGAGCATCGGCACCTCGGCCAGGCTGTGCGCCAGCGCGGTCAGGTCGCCGACGATGCGGTCCAGCGTGGGCAACAGCACCTCGCTGCGCGCTGCCTGCAGCATCAGCGCGTGGCTGGTGTTGTTGATGTCTTCGCTGGTGCAGGCGAAGTGCACGAACTCGCTGGCCGCGTTCAGTTCGGGGCTGGATTCGAAGCGCGCCTTCAGCCAGTACTCGACCGCTTTCACGTCGTGGTTGGTGGTGCGCTCGATGTCCTTGATGGCCTGCGCATCGGCCTCGCCGAAGCGCGCCACCAGCCCGCGCAACAACCCGCGCGAGGCCTCGCCCAGCGGCTTGAATTCAGCGATGCCGGCGTCCGACAGCGCAATGAACCATTCCACCTCGACCTGCACCCGCCGGTGCATCAGCCCGAACTCCGACAGCAGCGGACGCAGCGCGGCCACTTTGGGTGCATAGCGGCCGTCCAGCGGCGACAGGGCAGACAGCGGGGACAGGTTCATGGCGGGGTGCGCGGGGCGCTCGGGAAGGCAACGCACGATTGTAGTTTTCGCCTCCGCCGCTGCCGTTGGCCGATCAGCGCGCCGCAGCCTCGCGAAAACGCTGGATGCGCTGTTCGTCGGCCGGATGGCTGGCCAGTGCAATGCCGAGGTCGAAGCCGGTCGACTGGCGCCGGGCTTGTCGTTGTTCGGCCAGCCGTTCGAACAACACCGCCATCACCGCCGGCGAAATGCCGTTGGCGCGCAGCAGGGCAATCGCGTCGTCGTCGGCCCCGCGTTCGCAGCATCGTCGGGCCGTGAACCCGTTCCAGGGCAGACCCCGTTGCGCAAGCGGAACGGCTCTTGCTTAATTGCATTGGCCTTCAACGCCCGTCACTTCATCCTTTCACCCAGGAGTTGATCCATGCAGATTTCCCGTCGCCTTGTCGTCACCGCCAGCGTGGCTGCTGCGGCACTCGCCGGCCTCAGCCCGGCCGCCTTTGCGCAGGCCAAGCTCAAGGTCGCCGCCATCTACACCGTGCCGGTCGAGCAGCAGTGGGTCAGCCGCATCGACAAGGCGCTGAAGGCTGCGGTGGCGCGCGGCGAGATCGAGTACGTGTTCTCCGAAAACGTGACCAACGCCGACTACGAGCGCGTGATGCGCGGCTACGCCGAAAAGGGCCACACGCTGATCGTCGGCGAGTCGTTCGCGGTCGAAGACGCGGCCCGCAAGGTCGCCAAGGACTACCCCAAGGTCAGCTTCGTGATGGGCAGCTCGAAGGGCCCGCAGGCGCCCAACTACGCGGTGTTCGACAACTACATCCAGGAGCCGGCCTACCTCAGCGGCATGATCGCCGGCGGCATGACCAAGAGCCACAAGATCGGCATGGTCGGCGGCTTTCCCATCCCCGAGGTGAACCGGCTGATGAACGCCTTCATGGCCGGCGCGAAGGAAACCAATCCCAAGGTCGAATTCATGGTCAGCTTCATCAACAGCTGGTTCGACCCGCCGAAGGCCAAGGAAGCCGCGTTCGCGATGATCGACAAGGGCGCCGACGTGATGTACGCCGAGCGCTTCGGCGTGGCTGACGCCGCCAAGGAAAAGGGCAAGCTGGCGATCGGCAACGTGATCAACACACAGGACAAATACCCCGACACCGTGGTCGCGTCGGCACTGTGGAACATGGAGCCCACGATCGACCTGGCGATCAAGAACGTCAAGGCCGGCAGCTTCAAGGCCGAGGACTACGGCCCCTATTCGACGATGAAGCACAAGGGCAGTGAACTGGCCCCGCTGGGCAGCTTCGAGAAAAAGATTCCGGCCGACGTGGTGAGCAAGGTGCAGGCGAAGGAAAAAGCCATTCGCGCCGGCTCGTTCAGCGTGGTGGTGGACGACACGCAGCCGAAGCCGACCGCGAAGTGACGCCGCGATGAAGCGCCTGCTGGTTTCGATTCTGCTGGTGGCGTCGCTGTGCGGCTGCGCGACCGCGCCCGCCCCGGGCGGGGCCGACCGCACGCCACGCGTCGCCGTGATGTCTGCTTTCGACGCTGAAATGGCGCTGCTGCGCGCGGCCATGACCAACGCCCGCAGCACGCGTGTCAACGGCGTCGAATTCGTCACCGGCAGCCTGGAAGGCCGCGACGTGGTGCTGCTGCTGTCGGGCATCAGCATGACCAACGCAGCGATGAACACGCAACTGGTGCTGGACCGGTTCGCGGTCACCCACATCGTCTTCAGCGGCATCGCCGGCGGCGTGAACCCGGCCCTGCACATCGGCGACGTGACGGTGCCGCAGCGCTGGGGTTCGTACCTCGAAGCACTGTTCGCGCGCGAGGTGACGCCGGGCAAATTCGTGCCGCCGGGCTGGATGAAAGACGCGACGTGGCCGAACCAGGGCCTGCTGCATCCGCGCCCGGTCGGGGTGCGCAGCGCCCGCGCCGAGGCGCCCGAATCGCGCTTCTGGTTCGAGGTCGACCCGGCCATGCTGGCCGCCGCGCGTCAGCTGACCGACGTGACGTTGGAGAAATGTGCCGGCGCCGGCAAGTGCCTCGAACGCGCGCCCACGCTGGTGTTCGGCGGCAACGGCGTCTCGGGCCAGGCCTTCGTCGACAACGCGGCGTTTCGTGAATACACCTTCCGCACCTTCGAGGCCAATGTGCTCGACATGGAAACCTCGGCCGTGGCCCAGGTGGCCTACGCGAACAGCGTGCCGTACCTGGCGTTTCGCAGCCTGTCCGACCTGGCCGGAGGCGGCGACGGCGAGAACCAGATCGGCGTCTTCTTTCAGATCGCAGCCAACAACTCGGCCAAGGTGGTGATGGCTTTCCTGCGCCACTGGCGGCCTTAATGCCCACGGCGCTTGGCGCTGCCACGCTGGCGCCGGTGCTGCGCCTGCGCGGCATCAGCAAGCGATTCGGCTCGCTGCTGGCCAACGACGTCATCTCGCTCGACCTGGCGGCCGGCGAAGTGCTGGCCCTGCTGGGCGAAAACGGCGCCGGCAAGAGCACGCTGGTGTCGATTCTGTTCGGCCACTACGTCGCCGACAGCGGCAGCATCGAGGCCTTCGGCCAGACGCTGCCGCCGGGCAATCCCAAGGCGTCGCTGGCGGCCGGCATCGGCATGGTCCACCAGCACTTCACGCTGGCCGACAACCTGAGCGTGCTCGACAACGTGATGCTCGGCAGCGAGCCGCTGTGGCAGCCGTTTTCGCGCCGCGCCCAGGCGCGACAACGGCTGCTCGACGCGGCGCAGTCGTTCGGCCTGCAGGTCGACCCCGAGGCGCTGATCGGCGCGCTGTCGGTGGGCGAACGGCAGCGCGTCGAAATCCTGAAAGCGCTGGTGTCTTTCGGCACCAGAACAGGCGCGAAGATCCTGATCCTCGACGAGCCGACGGCAGTGCTCACGCCGGCCGAATCGGAGTCGCTTTTCGCCACCCTGCGTCAACTGGTGGCGCGCGGCCTGAGCGTGATCTTCATCAGCCACAAGCTCGACGAGGTGCTGCGGGTGTCGCACCGCATTGCGGTGCTGCGCGGTGGTGCGCTGGTGGCCACCGTGCCGGCCGCGCAGGCCGACACCGCGATGCTGGCCGAGCTGATGGTCGGTCGCCGCGTCGAGCGGCCGACCCGGCTGCCTCAAGCGGCGGGCAGCGTGGTGTGCGCGCTGCGCGATGTCAGCGTGATGGGGCCTCACCGGCGCACGCTGATCGAGCGCGTGTCGCTGGACATTCGCGCCGGTGAGATCGTCGCCATTGCCGGCGTGGCCGGCAACGGCCAACAGGCGCTGGCCGACCTGCTGTTCGGCCTGGCGCGTGTGCATTCCGGCGCGCTGACCTTGAACGGGCAGGTGCTGCCGGCGCGACCGAGTGCGTGGGTGCAGGCCGGCGTGGCGCGCATCCCCGAAGACCGCCACGCGGTCGGTGTGGTGGGCGACCTGCCGGTGTGGGAAAACGCGGTGCTCGAGCGCTACGCGACGCCGAGTTTCGCGCGCGCCGGCCTGCTCAGGCGCGGGGCCGCGCAGGCGCACGCGCAGGCGGTGGTCGAGCGCTTCGACGTGCGCGGCACCGAGTCGCGAGGCCTGGCCACGCCGACCCGTTTGCTGTCGGGCGGCAACATGCAAAAACTCATCCTCGGCCGCGCGTTGATGGGCGACCCGGCGCTGCCCGGACCCGCGCCGTTGATCGTGGCCGACCAACCGACCTGGGGCCTGGACATCGGTGCGGTCGCCTACGTGCACCGGCAACTGTTGGACGCTCGCGCGCAGGGCGCCGCGGTGCTGCTGATCTCGGAAGACCTGGACGAGATTTTCGCCATCGCCGACCGGGTGGCGGTGCTGCACGGCGGGCGGCTGACCGAAGCGCGCGCCGCCAGTGACTGGACGCTGGCGCAGATCGGGCTGGCGATGGCCGGCGAGACGCTGCAAGCGGCCACCGTTTGAATCGCAGCCTTATGCACCTGGAGCCTCGCCACACGGTTTCGCGCCTCGCGCAGTGGGGCGCGCCGGTGCTGGCCGTGGGCTTCACCCTGCTCGTCACGTCGCTGCTGGTGGCCTGGGCCGGCGCGCCGGTCGGCCGCGCCTACGCGCTGCTGATGGAAGGCGGCTTCGGCTCGCGCTTCGCGTGGGCCGAAACGCTGACGCGCGCGACGCCGCTGATCCTGACCGGCCTGGCCGCGGCGGTGGCGTTCCGCGCAAGGCTGTTCAACATCGGCGCCGAAGGCCAGCTGTACGCGGGCGCGCTGGCCGCCGTGGCCGTGGGCGGCTGGCACACCGGCGCGGGCGCGGGCGCGGCGCTTCCCGCGTGGCTGCTGTTCCCGCTGGTGATGGCGGCGGCAGCGATGGCCGGTGCCTTGCTGCTGCTGGGCCCGGCGCTGCTGAAGAGCCGGCTCGGTGTCGACGAGGTGGTGACCACCTTGCTGCTCAACTTCATCGTGCTGCTGTTCGTCTCGATGCTGCTCGACGGGCCGATGAAAGACCCCGGCGCGATGGGCTGGCCGCAGAGCGTGGCGCTGCCGAACGACCTGCAGCTCGGCAAGCTGCTGGCGCGCACGCGGGTGCACAGCGGCTTGCTGTGGGCGGCGCTGCTGGCGCTGGCGTTGTGGGCGCTGCTGAAGTTCACCACGCTGGGCTTCGAGATTCGCGCGGTCGGCGCCAACGCGCGTGCCGCCGCCTTCGCCGGCATGCCGGTGGGCCGGGTCACGCTGAAGGTGGCGCTGCTGTCGGGCGCGCTGGCCGGGCTGGCCGGCGCCATCGAGGTGGCGGGGCGAACGACTTACGTCACGCTGGACATGTCGCCGGGCTATGGCTACAGCGGCATCGTGATCGCGATGCTGGCCGGCTTGAACCCGCTCGGCGTGCTGGCGGCGGCGGTGTTCGTGGCCGGCATCCTGGTCGGTGCCGACAGCATGAGCCGCGCGGTCAACGTGCCCACCTACATTGCCGACGTGATCGTGGCGGTGTCGCTGTTGAGCATGCTGGTCGCGACCTTGCTCGCGCAGTACCGCGTGGTCTGGAGGCGCGCCGCGCATGGGGGCTGAAACGCTGGAGCTGTTGCTGGGCGCGCCGTTCTGGGTCGCGGTGCTGCGCATCGCCACGCCGCTGATCCTGGGCACGCTGGGTGTGCTCTTGTGCGAGCGCGCGGGCGTGTTGAACCTGGGCATCGAAGGCATCATGGTGGCGGGCGCCTTCACCGGCTGGCTGGCGGTGTACCAGGGTGCCGGGCTGTGGACGGGCGTCGGCGTGGCCGCACTGGTCGGCGCGTTGCTGGGGCTGTTGCACGGCTGGCTGACGGTGAGCCTGTCGCTGTCGCAGCATGTCTCCGGGCTGGGCATCACCTTGCTGGCCAGCAGCCTGGCCAGCTACGGCTACCGCGTGAGCTTCCCCAAGGTCGACAGCCCGCCGACGGTGCAGACCTTCGCTGCGATGAGCTGGCTACCGATCCCGGTGCTGAATGCGCAAACACCGCTGACCCTGCTCGCGCTGCTGCTGGTGCCGCTGATCGGCTGGGTTCTGTACCGCACGCCGCTCGGGCTGGCGCTGCGCATGGTGGGCGAGAACCCGGCCGCCGCCGAGGGCCAGGGCATCAACGTGGCGCGGGTGCGCATAGGCGCCATCATGGCGGGCAGCGCGTTGATGGGCGTGGCGGGGGCGTTCCTCACGCTCGCCGCCTTCAACGCGTTCTACTTCAACATGGTCAACGGACGCGGCTGGGTTTGCGTGGCGCTGGTGGTGTTCGCCTCGTGGCGGCCTGGCAAGGCGCTGCTGGGTGCGTTGCTGTTTTCGCTGTTCGATGCGCTGCAACTGCGGCTTCAACAGTCGGGCAGCGGCCTGTTCGGCGTGGCCGTGCCGTACCAGGTGTATTTGATGCTGCCGTATCTTTTGTCCATCGCCGCGCTGGTGCTGGTGGCGCGCCGCGCCGCCTACCCGCAGGCGCTGATGAAGCCCTACCGCAAAGGCGAACGATGACCCCTCAAGCCCTGCTCATTCGCAACGCCGTTCTGCCCGATGGCCGCAGCCACATCGACGTGCTGATCGAGCAGGGTCGCTTCGCCGCCATCGACCACCGCCTGCCCGCACCCGACGGCGTTCAGGTGATCGACGCGCAAGGCCAGTTGTTGAGCCCGCCCTTCGTCGACGCCCACTTTCACATGGACGCGACGCTGAGCCACGGCCTGCCGCGCGTCAACGCCAGCGGCACGCTGCTCGAAGGGATTGCGCTGTGGGGCGAGCTGAAGCCGCTGTTGACGCAGGACGCGCTGGTCGAACGCGCGCTTCGCTATTGCGACTGGGCGGTGGCCAAGGGCCTGCTGGCGATACGCACGCATGTCGATGTCTGCGACGACAGGCTGCTGGCGGTCGAGGCGCTGCTGCACGTCAAGCAAGCCGTCAAGCCTTACCTCGACCTGCAGCTAGTAGCCTTCCCGCAGGACGGCCTGCTGCGTTCGCCCACCGCGCTGGCCAACCTGACCCGCGCGCTGGCGATGGGCGTCGACGTGGTCGGCGGCATTCCGCACTTCGAGCGCACCATGGCCGACGGTGCCGACAGCGTGCGCATTCTTTGCGAACTGGCGGCGCAGCGCGGCCTGCGCGTCGACATGCACTGCGACGAGTCCGACGACCCGCTGTCGCGCCACATCGAGACGCTGGCCTTTCACACCCAGCGGCTCGGGCTGCACGGGCGCGTCACCGGTTCGCACCTGACGTCGATGCATTCGATGGACAACTACTACGTGTCGAAGTTGTTGCCGCTGATGCGCGAGGCGCAGGTCCACGCCATCGCCAACCCGCTGATCAACATCACGCTGCAGGGCCGGCACGACACCTACCCGAAGCGGCGCGGCATGACGCGCGTGCCCGAGCTGATGGCCGCCGGCATCACCGTGGGCTTCGGCCACGACTGCGTGATGGACCCGTGGTATTCGCTGGGCTCGGCCGACATGCTGGAAGTCGCGCACATGGGTCTGCATGTGGCGCAGATGACCTCGCAGGTGCAAATGCGCGCCTGCTTCGACGCGGTGACGCTGAACAGCGCGACCATCCTCGGCCTGGTGGACGATGGCACCTACGGCATCGAGGTCGGCCGGCCGGCGCACTGCGTGCTGCTGCAGGCGCGCGACCCGGTCGAGGCGATTCGCCTGCGCGCGACGCGCTTGCTGGTGTTGCGACACGGCCGCGTGATCGCGCAGACGCCAGCGGCCGCAGCGGCGCTTTTCGTTGACGGCCGGCCTGCGACCGTCGACTGGACGCTGCCCGGCTGAGGGGCTTTTGCGCAACAGTGGCCCGGTAGAATGATTTTGAAACAGGCACAACTCACACAAAATGAAACTCATCGGTTCACCCGCCAGCCCTTACGTGCGCAAGGTTCGCATCGTGATGGCTGAAAAAAAGCTCGACTACCAGTTGGAGCTGGAAGATGTGTGGGCCAGCGACCGCATCGTGGCGTCCAACCCCTTGGGCAAGGTGCCGTGCTTGGTGATGGAAGGCGGTGAGGCGGTGTTCGATTCGCGCGTGATCGTCGAATACGTCGACACGCTGTCACCCGTCGGCCGGCTGATTCCCGAGCGTGGTCGCGAGCGCGCCGAAGTGCGTACCTGGGAGGCGCTGGCCGATGGCGTGCTCGATGCCGCCATCCTGGTGCGCCTGGAGCAGACCTGGTCTGGCCGCGGCGAGGCGCAGCGCAGCGCGCCGTGGATTGATCGGCACCTTGCCAAGATGGACGCAGGCGTCAAGGCCATGGCCAAGGGCCTGGGCGACAAGGCATGGTGCTCGGGCACGCACTTCTCGCTGGCCGACATTGCGGTGGGCTGCGCGCTGGGCTATCTCGACTTCCGTTTCAACCAGATCGACTGGCGTGCGGATCACGCCAACCTGGCGCGCCTGCATGAGAAGTTGTCGCTGCGGGCCAGCTTCGTCGACACCCAGCCGCCAGCTGCTTGAACCCGCGCGCCGCGATTCAAGTGGCGGCAACCACCGCGAAGCTGTTCGCCTGCGCCATCGGCCAGTAAAGCCGAAACACCGCGTGCGGCATCTCACCGCCGCCCAGCAAGGCCCCCGGCTTCACGAACGGCAGCAGGTTCGACAGCAACTTCACTTCATGTTCGCTGCTGCGCCGCACGATGTGCGCCGCGGTGATCGCGCCGGGGTGGCTCAGGCCGGCGGCCTGCACCAGTTCCTTCAGCGCATGCAGCGTGTTCTGGTGGAACTGGTAGACACGCTCCGACTTGGTCGGCACCACCAGCGCTTTCTGGCGATGCGGGTCCTGCGTGCTGACGCCGGTCGGGCAGTGGCCGGTGTGGCAGGCCTGGGCCTGGATGCAACCGAGCGCGAACATGAAGCCGCGCGCCGAATTGCACCAGTCTGCGCCGAGCGCCATCATGCGGGCGATGTCGAACGCGCTGACCACCTTGCCGGCGCAGCCGAGCTTGATCTTGTGGCGCAGGTTCAGCCCCGTCAGCGTGTTGTGGATCAGCAGCAGGCCTTCCTGCAATGGCGCGCCGACGTGGTCGGTGAATTCGACCGGTGCCGCGCCGGTGCCGCCTTCGGCCCCGTCGACCACGATGAAGTCGGGCGTGATGCCGGTTTCCAGCATCGCCTTGCAGATCGCGAACCACTCCCAGGGATGACCGATGCACAGCTTGAAGCCGGTCGGCTTGCCGCCCGACAGCGTGCGCAGCCGTGCGATGAAATGCATCATCTCGATCGGGGTCGAGAACGCGTTGTGACTGGCCGGGCTGACGCAGTCCTGCCACGCTGGCACACCGCGCGCTTCGGCGATCTCGGGCGTCACCTTCGGACCCGGCAGCACGCCGCCGTGTCCCGGCTTCGCGCCCTGGCTGAGCTTCAACTCGATCATCTTCACCTGTGGGTGGACCGCACTCTGGGTGAACTTGTCGGCGTTGAACGAGCCGTCGTCATTGCGACAGCCGAAGTAGCCGGAGCCGATTTCCCAGATCAGGTCGCCGTCGTTTTCACGGTGATGCCGGCTGATCGAGCCTTCGCCGGTGTCGTGCGCGAAGCCGCCTTTTTTGGCGCCGGCGTTGAGCGACAGGATCGCGTTGGCCGACAGCGCGCCGAAACTCATCGCCGAGATGTTGAACACGCTGGCGCTGTAGGGCTGCGCCAGGCCGTCGCCGATCAACACCCTGAAATCGTGGGTCGGCAACTGCGTGGGCACCAGCGAATGGTTGATCCATTCATAGCCCATCGCACCCACGTTCATCTGGGTGCCGAAGGGCCGCTTGTCGGGGTCGCCCTTGGCGCGCTGGTAAACCAGCGAGCGCTGCTGGCGCGAGAACGGCGCGGCGTCGTTGTCGGCTTCGATGAAGTACTGGCGGATCTCGGGCCGCACGAACTCGAACAGGAAGCGCAGGTGGCCGATCACCGGGTAGTTGCGCAAGATGGAGTGGCGCGCCTGCCGAACGTCGCGCAGGCCCAGCAGCACGAGCGCCGCAAAAATCAGCACCCACCAGCCTGCCAGGCCGAAGCCGACCCACAGGAACGCGCTCAGCAGCAGGCCGACCGCGCAGCCGAGCCAGGCGCTGTAGCGGATCGGGAAGTACTGGTTCAACGAGATCAACCAGGCACGCATGGAAACTCCTCTGGCATTGCTGTTGTGGCGCGATGGTAGGTGCGTGCCGGCGATGCCGGACCGAGGGAATGCGCGGTTTCGACCGACCAGTTAAGGTCATCGAGGCGCCGGCGGCCCGCCACACGGACGGCTCAAATGGAAAAAGCCGAGGCGCACAACGTGCGGCTCGGCTTTGCAGGCGGCCGGTGCGTTTCGGCACCGGATTCGGCCTGATTTACTTCTTGGTGGTCACGCCGGCTTCGCCCTTGACCACATCGCCAGCCTTGACGGCTGCCTTGGCATCGGTCTTCACCTCAGCGCGCGACTTGTCGCCAGACATCGGCTTCACGGATTCGCTGGGGCCCTTGGTGATGGTGCCGGCCCGCTCGGCGGCCTTGCCTTCGGCCTTGGTTTTCGCGCGCTTTTCCTTGCCGCCCGACGACATCGGTGCGACGGTCTTGCCGACTTCGCCCTTGACCACGTCGCCGGACTTCACGGCGGCCTTGGCTTCGGCCTTGACTTCAGCGCGGGTGGCAGGTGCCGATGCGGCTTGCGCCATGGCGGATTGCGCACCCATCAGACCCATGATCAGTGCGGACAGAACTGCGAGATTGCGTTTCATTGTTTGTTCCTAGTAGCGGTTTTGGCGGTTTGGAAAATGACCCCGTGATGAGCTTCAACGTGAGCCTACTTCGGGTTTCCGCGTCGAAAGCCACCTTGCGGTACTCCAAACGCATCCCTTGGGATTTTAGCACCGGTGAGGTGCAGGCGGAGGCCCCTTGCCACTGCCTGTCACGTTAACGCAGGCCAGCGCGGTTCCGATGACGCGGTTTTGCAACGGCGGCTCAAAAAGTACGTGAAAAGAAGTGTCTCAGGGCAGTGGATGTTTCGGCGGCCGCTTCTTCGGGAATGAAATGGCCCGCAGCGAGCATCTGTGCGGTCACCTTGGCGGCGCACTGCGCCTGCCACAGCGCCAGCGGCTCGAACAGGCGTTGCACAACACCGCGCTCGCCCCACAACACCAGCGTGTCGCAGGTGATCTTGTCGCCGGCCGCCCGCGAGGCGCGGTCGTGCGCCAGGTCGATGCTCGCCGACGCGCGGTAGTCCTCGCAGGCCGCGTGAATCGCCTCGGGCGTGCAAAAACAGCGTTCGTATTCGCGCACGGCCTCGGGCCGCATGAACGGATCGCCCAGCGAGCCCCAGCCGCCGAGCGTCCAGTGCAGGTAGAACTTCGGGTCGCCGCCAATCATTCGTTCCGGCAGCGGGCTGGGCTGGATCAAGTGAAACCAGTGGTAGTAGGCGCTGGCAAAGCGCAGGTCGGTGGCTTCGTACATGTCGAGCGTGGGCGCGATGTCGATCAGGCACAGCCCGGCCACCGCGTCGGCATGGTCGAGCGCCAGCCGGTGCGCGACGCGCCCGCCGCGGTCGTGCCCGACCACACCGAAGCGCGGGTGGCCGAGGTGCCGCATCAGCGCGGCCATGTCCTGCGCCATCACGCGCTTGCTGTAGTTCGCGTGGTCCGCCTCGCCGGGCGGCTTGGCGGAATCGCCGTAGCCGCGCAGGTCGGGCATCACCAACCGAAACTGGGAGCCGAGCTGCCGCGCGACGCGCTCCCAGATCGCGTGCGTCTGCGGAAAGCCGTGCAGCAGCAGCAACGGCGGAGCGTCTGCCGGCCCGCCGATGCGAGCCGAAATCTCGACGCCGTTGACGGCGTGTCGCGTCGCCGGAAAGCCTTCGAACCAAGCCATGTGCCGCCCCGCGTGCCGTAAAAGTCGCCCGTTATACTGCGACCCAGCGCTGATTTGTTCTGGCTTGCGGGCGCTCTATAAATGCAGCTAAAGAGACGTGGACTGAAAACCCGGCCTCTTGCCATGAGCCGGGTTCTCGCTTTTCTGCCATGTCCGTTTCCCCTCCATTTCCCCCTTCATCCGTGGGCGCGGTCGTGCCCCAGTCCATGCACTTCGCCGAGCCGCTGGCGCTGCGCAGCGGAGCGCTGCTGCGTGACTACACGCTGGCATTCGAGACCTACGGAACGCTGAACACCGAGCGCTCGAATGCGGTGCTGGTGTGCCATGCGCTGAACGCCAGCCACCACCTCGCGGGGCACTACGCCGGCCAGCCCAAGAGCGAAGGCTGGTGGGACAACCTCATCGGCCCGGGCAAGCCGCTGGACACGGACCGCTTCTTCGTCATCGGCATCAACAACCTCGGCTCGTGCTTCGGCTCCACCGGCCCGATGCAGCCGCACCCCGACACCGGCCTGCCCTACGGCGCGGATTTCCCGGTGGTCACCGTCGAAGACTGGGTCGACTCGCAAGCCCGCCTGCTCGATCGGCTGGGCATCGTGCAACTGGCTGCGGTGATCGGTGGCAGCCTGGGCGGCATGCAGGCTCTGAGCTGGTCGCTGCAGTATCCCGAGCGGCTGCGCCATTGCATCGCGGTAGCCACCGCGCCCAACCTGTCGGCGCAGAACATCGCCTTCAATGAAGTCGCGCGCCGCGCCATCGTGACCGACCCCGACTTCCACGGCGGCCATTTCTACGCCCGCGGTCCGGTGCCCAAACGCGGGCTGCGGGTGGCCCGCATGATCGGCCACATCACCTACATGGGTGACGACGCGATGGAGCAGAAGTTCGGCCGCAGCCTGCGCAACGGCACGCCCGGCTACCGCACGCAGGAGGTGGAGTTCGAGATCGAAAGCTACCTGCGCCACCAGGGTGACAAGTTCAGCGACTACTTCGACGCCAATACCTACCTGCTGATCACCCGCGCGCTCGACTATTTCGACCCCGCGCTGGGCCACGGCGGCGACCTCAGCACCGCCTTCGCTGCGGCCCGCTGCAAATTCCAGCTGATCAGCTTCAGCACCGACTGGCGCTTCTCGCCGGCGCGCGCCCGCGAGATCGTCAAGGCCCTGCTCGACAACCGGCTCGACGTCAGCTACGCCGAGATCGATGCACTGCACGGGCACGACGCGTTCCTGCTCGACGACGCGCGCTATCACGCCGTGTTGCGGGCCTGCTTCGACAACATGGCGAAGGAGCGACCATGAGGGACGCCATGGCGCTGATCGCTGGCCTGGTGCCGCCGGGTTCGCGGGTGCTCGACCTCGGCTGTGGTGATGGCGAACTGCTGCACCACCTGCAACAGCATCGGCAGTGCAGCGGCTACGGCGTCGAGCTGGCCGACGACAACGTGCTGGCCTGCGTGCAGCGCGGCGTCAACGTGATCCAGCTCAACCTCGAAGACGGCCTGGCCACCTTTGCCGACCAGAGCTTCGACGTGGTGCTGCAGCTCGACACCATGCAGCACCTTCGCAACACCGAACGCATGCTGCGCGAAACCGCGCGGGTCGGCCGCGTCGGCATCATCAGCTTCCCGAATTTTGCGCACTGGCCGAACCGCCTGAGCGTCGTGCGCGGTCGCATGCCGGTGACGAAAGCGCTGCCGTACCAGTGGTACGACACGCCGAACCTGCGCGTCGGCACCTACACCGATTTCGAGGCGCTGGCGCGCAAGGACGGGCTGCGCATCCTCGATTCGTTCGGCATCCAGAACGGCGCGCCGGTGCGCCGCTGGCCCAACCTGATGGCCAGTGTGGCGGTGTTCACCTTCCAGCGCGCTTGATGGATGTGCGCGCTATCCTGCGCGCTCGATTCAACTGTCAGGGGAAAAAATGAAGATTCACCACCGCTTTCTGCTCGCCACGCTGGTCGCCGCACTCAGCATCGGCACCGCCGTTCATGCCGCCGCGCCGCAGGTCAAGACATCGGCGCCGGGCTACTTCCGCATGATGCTGGGCGACTTCGAAGTTACCGCGCTGTCCGACGGCACCGTCGCGCTGCCGGTCGACAAGCTGCTGACAAACACCACGCCGGGCAAGGTCGACAAGGCGCTGGCCAAGTCGTACCTGAAGGCGCCGCTGGAGACCTCGGTCAACGCCTACCTGATCAACACCGGCAGCAAGCTGGTGCTGGTCGACACCGGTGCGGCCGGCCTGTTCGGCCCTACGCTGGGCAACCTGCTGACCAACCTGAAGGCCGCCGGCTACCAGCCCGAGCAAGTCGACGCGGTGGTCATCACCCACATGCACGCCGACCACGTGGGCGGGCTGATGCTGGGCGACAAGCTGGCCTTCCCCAACGCCACAGTGCACGCCGACAAGCACGACGCCGACTTCTGGCTCAGCCAGGCCAACCTCGACAAGGCGCCGAAAGAAGCCAAAGGCTTTTTCCAGGGCGCCATGGCGTCGATGAACCCGTACTTGGCGGCCGGCAAGTTCAAGCCCTTCGACGGCGACACCGAGCTGGTGCCCGGCATCAAGGCCGTCGCGGCGCGTGGGCACACGCCGGGGCACAGCACCTACGTGGTCGAGAGCCGGGGCCAGAAGCTGGCGCTGTGGGGCGACCTGATGCACGTGGCGGCGGTGCAGTTCGCCGACCCGTCGGTGACGATCCAGTTCGACACCGACTCGAAGGCGGCTGCCGTGCAGCGCAAGAAGGCGTATGCCGAAGCCGCCAAGCAGGGCTACTGGGTCGCCGCAGCGCACCTGTCGTTCCCCGGCAT
Organism: Burkholderiales bacterium; assembly: GCA_031386065.1. GTDB lineage: Bacteria > Pseudomonadota > Gammaproteobacteria > Burkholderiales > Burkholderiaceae_C > JANYJJ01. The sequence goes on along the minus strand of JANNBZ010000093.1, from coordinate 5,482 downwards.
CGGCCACCTGCGCAGCGAAGGCAAGGGCTATGTGTTCGTGCCGGCGAACTACAGCGTGGTGCGGTAATTTGATGCTTCGCTGGCTTTGAGCGGGGCCTGTTGGCCCCCTTTTCGGTTTCCTCAAAGCCTTCGTGGCATGCGTCCTGTCACCGGGTACATCGGGTCGGTGTAACCCGGGGTCGAGGCATGGCCGGCGGCCACCAGTGAATCGACCAGCGCTTCGTCTTCCGGGTCGAGCGCCAAGTCGACTGCGCCCAGGTATTCATCCCACTGCGCCAGCGTGCGCGGCCCGCCGATCACGCCGTTGACGAGCTGGTTGTTCAGCACCCAGGCCAGCGCGAACTGGCTGGGCGTGACGCCGCGTTCGCGGGCGCGGTCGGCCAGGCGCTGCGCCAGCAGCAGCGACTCGGGGCGGAACTCGGTCTGCATGATGCGGCGGTCGTTGCGCGCCGCGCGCGAGTCTTCGGGTGGCGATTGGCCTGGCAAATATTTGCCGCTCAGCACGCCGCGCGCCAGCGGGCTGTAGGCCACCACACCGACGCCGAAATGCGCACAGCACGGCAGCAATTCGGTCTCGATCGCGCGCGACATCGCGTTGTACGGCGGCTGGCAGACGATGGGTTGCGGCAGCCCCTGGGCGCGGCAGAACTCCACCATGCGGGCGATGCGCCAGGCCCGAAAGTTCGACACCCCGTAGTGATGGATCTTGCCGCGCTCGATCAGCGTGGCCATCGCCGCCACCGACTCTTCCATCGGCGTGGTTTCGTCTTCGCGGTGCATGTAGAGCACGTCGATCCAGTCGGTGCCCAGGCGCTGCAGGCTGGCGTCCACCGCCTGCATGATGTGCCGACGTGACAGGCCGCGCTCGTTCGGCCCCGCACCAGTCGCGTTGGCGACCTTGCTGGCCAGCACCCAGTGCGCGCGGTCGGCCTTGATCAAGCGGCCGGTGATGCGCTCCGACTCGCCGCCGGCATACATGTTGGCGGTGTCGATGGCGTTGACGCCGGCCTCGCGCGCGCTGCCGACGATGCGTGCTGCTTCGGCCTCATCGGTGCGGTCGCCGAACATCATCGTGCCCAGCCACAGGGCCGACACTTTCAATCCGCTGGCGCCGAGCGCGTGGTGGTTCATCTTTAAGCTCTCTTTCGGGCACGAAGAATGCAACGCTGCTGGCGCCGGCAGTCTATGATTTTTGCTGCATTGCGAACACCCATCTCAGTGCAGCTTTGATCCTGTCACGCTGCCATGGCAAGCTGTGCACAGGAAACGCCTGCCCGCGAGCACGGTGCCATTCGAACAAGAAAAGGAAATCGCATGTCCGCGTTGACCCACTTCCCGGCCAACTCTGCGCTGCTCCGCGCCTGCCGCATCGCCGCGCTGGCATTGCCCGCGGCGCTGCTGGTGTGGGGTTGCGACTCCAAACCCGGCAACGCCGCCGCGCCTGCGGGCGGCCCGCCGGGGGGCGCGCCGCCCCCGCCCGAAGTGGGCGTGGTCGTCGCCACGCCGCGCTCTGTGGGCTTGACCACCGAACTGCCGGGGCGGCTTGAAGCGTCCCGCGTGGCGCAGGTGCGTGCCCGCGCAGCCGGCATCGTGCAGAAGCGCTTGTTCGTCGAGGGCAGCGACGTGAAAGCCGGCCAGGCGCTGTTCCAGATTGATTCGTCGCCGTACCGCGCCGCTGTTGCCAGTGCGCAGGCCGCGCTGGCGCGTGCGCAGGCCAACCTCACACAGGCGACGGCGCAGGCCGAGCGCTACAAGCCGCTGCTCGACGCCAACGCCATCAGCAAGCAGGATTTCGTCAACGCCGTTGCCGCACAAAAAGCGGCCGAGGCCGACGTGGCCTCGGGCAAGGCTGCCGTGCAGGTGGCGCAGATCAACCTCGGCTACGCGTCGGTGACCGCGCCCATCTCTGGCCGCATCGGCCGCGCGCTGGTGACCGAAGGCGCGCTGGTCGGCCAGGGTGAAGCCACGCCGCTGGCGGTGGTGCAACAGGTGAATCCGATGTACGTGAACTTCACCCAGTCGACGACCGAAGTGCTGCGCCTGCGCAAGGCGATGGACGCCGGCCAGTTGGCCAAGGCACCCGGCGCGCAGGGCGCCAGCGTGCGCGTGGTGCTGGAAGACGGCAGCGAATACGCGCAGCCCGGCCGGCTGCTGTTCAGCGACCTGACGGTCGACGCCACCTCGGGCCAGATCACGCTGCGCGCCGTGCTACCGAACGCAGGCGGCCTGCTGCTGCCGGGCATGTACGTGCGGGTGCGCATCGAGCAGGCCCAGGTCAGCGAGGGCATCACGCTGCCGCAACAGGCCGTCACGCGAACCAGCCAAGGCGACAGCGTGATGGTGGTAGCGCCCGACGGCAAGGTCGCGCCGCGGCCGGTCAAGGTCGGCACGGCGCAAGGCGGCCAGTGGGTGGTGCTCGACGGGCTGAAAGCCGGCGAGCAGGTGATGGTCGACGGCTTCCAGAAGCTGCGCGGGCCGGGGCCGGTGAAGGCCGTGCAGTGGCAGCCCGGCGCTTCGGCGCCGCGCAATGGCGGCGCCCCGGCCGCGGCGGCCGCGAGCGCAGGGGCTGCCCCGCAGCCGACGGCATCGGCCGCGTCGGCGCGCTGAAGCGGAGCCCGCCACCATGGCTTCATTCTTCATCGACCGGCCCATCTTCGCGTGGGTGATCGCGCTGTTCATCCTGGTTCTCGGCGGGGTGGCGATCACCCAGTTGCCGGTGGCGCAGTACCCGCCGGTGGCGCCGCCGTCCATCGTCATTTCGGCCGGCTACCCGGGCGCCTCGGCGCAGACGCTTGAAGACAGCGTCATCAGCGTGATCGAGCGCGAAATGAACGGCTCGCCGGGCCTGATCTACATGGAGTCGGTCAGCCAGGCTGACGGCTCGGGCTCCATCACGCTGAGCTTCGAGCCCGGCACCAACCCCGAGCTGGCGCAGGTCGACGTGCAAAACCGCCTCGGCCGCGCCACGCCGCGCCTGCCGGCGGCCGTGGTGCAGCAGGGCGTGCGCGTGGACAAGGCACGCGCCAACTTCCTGCTGTTCGCCATTCTGGCCAGCGACAACCCGGCGCTCGACCCGGTGGCGCTGGGCGACTACGCAGCGCGCAATGTGCTGCCCGAATTGCAGCGCGTGCCGGGTGTCGGCCAGGCGCAGTTGTTCGGCACCGAGCGCGCGATGCGGATCTGGATCGACCCCGCCAAACTGGCCGGCTTCGGGCTGTCGTCGATCGACGTCACGGCCGCCATTCGGGCGCAGAACGCGCAGGTGTCGTCGGGCACCATCGGCGACCTGCCCAACCTGGCCGGCCAGGGCATCTTCGCCACCGTGGTGGTGAAGGGCCAATTGGCATCGACCGAGCAGTTCGGCAACATCGTGCTGCGCGCCAACGCCGACGGTTCCACCGTTCGCCTGAACGACGTGGCGCGCATCGAGCTGGGGGCGCAGGGCTATGGGACGCGCGCGCGGCTGAACGGCAACCCGTCGACCGGCATCGGCATTCAACTGACGCCCACCGGCAATGCGCTGGCCACTGCCAAGGCAGTGCGCAAGCGGGTCGACGAGCTGAGCAAGTTCTTCCCGCCCGGCGTGAAGGCGTCGATCCCGTACGACAGCTCGCGCTTCGTCGACATCTCGATCCGCCAAGTGGTCGAGACCCTGCTCGAAGCGGTGGTGCTGGTGTTCCTGGTGATGTTCCTGTTCCTGCAGAACTTTCGCTACACCATCATCCCGACCATCGTGGTGCCGGTCACGCTGATGGGCACCTTCGCGGTGCTGCTGGCGCTGGGTTTTTCGATCAACGTGCTGACCATGTTCGGCATGGTGCTGGTGATCGGCATCGTGGTCGACGACGCCATCGTGGTGGTCGAAAACGTCGAACGCATCATGAGCGAGGAAGGGCTGTCGCCGCTGCTGGCCACGCGCAAGGCGATGGGGCAGATCTCGGGCGCCATCGTCGGCGTCACCGTGGTGCTGGTGTCGGTGTTCGTGCCGCTGGCCTTCTTCGCCGGGTCGGTGGGCAACATCTACCGCCAGTTCTCGGCGGTGATGGTCACCTCGATCCTGTTATCGGCCTTCCTTGCGCTGTCGCTCACGCCGGCGCTGTGCGCCAGTTTGCTGAAGCCGGTGGAGGCCGGGCACCACCACGAAAAAACCGGCTTCTTCGGCTGGTTCAACCGCGGTTTCGCGCGCACCGCGAAGGGCTACGAAAGCCTGGTCGCGCGCATCCTCAAGCGGGCGGCGCGCTACCTGCTGATCTACATCGCCGTGATCGGCGCGGTGTGGCTGCTGTTCGCGCGCCTGCCCACGTCGTTCCTGCCAGCCGAAGACCAGGGCTACATGATCGTCAACGTGCAGTTGCCACCAGGCGCCACGCAAAACCGCACCCTCGACGTGATGCGCCAGGTGGAAGGCTTCATCCTGAAGCAACCCGAAGTGCAGAGCATGGTCAGCGTGCTGGGTTTCAGCTTTTCGGGCACCGGGCAGAACGCCGCGCTGGCCTTCGTCACGCTGAAGGACTGGAGCGAGCGCAAAGGCGCCGGGCAGACGGCGCAGGCCGTGGCCGGGCGCGCCTTCGGTGCGCTGTTGGGCGTGCGCGATGCGTTCATCTTCCCGCTCAGCCCGCCGCCGATTCCCGAACTGGGCTCGGCCTCCGGCTTCAACTTCCGCCTGCAAGATCGCGGCGGCCTGGGGCATGACGCCTTGCTCGCCGCGCGCAACCAGATGCTCGGCATGGCAGGCCAAAGCAAGCTGCTGACCAGCGTGCGGCCCGACGGCCTGGAAGACGCGCCGCAGTTGCAGCTCGACATCGACCGCGACAAGGCCAACGCGCTCGGCGTCTCGTTCGACAGCATCAACAGCGTGCTGTCCACCGCGCTCGGCTCCAGCTACGTGAACGACTTTCCGAACGCCGGGCGGCTGCAGCGTGTGGTGGTGCAGGCCGACGCGCCGGCGCGCATGCAACCCGACGACCTGCTGCGCATCAACGCGTTGAACAGCAAAGGCCAGGCGGTGCCGCTGTCGGCCTTCGCGACCACGCGCTGGGTCAGCGGACCGATGCAAACGGTGCGCTACAACGGCTACTCGACGATGCGCATTTCCGGCGAGGCCGCGCCCGGCCGCAGCAGCGGCGACGCGCTGGCCGAAATGGAATCGCTGGCCGCCAAGCTGCCGCCCGGCTTCGGCTTCGAATGGACCGGCCAGTCGCGCGAAGAACGCCTGGCCGGCGCGCAGGCTTTCGTGCTGTTCGGCTTCGCACTGCTGGCCGTCTTCCTGGCGTTGGCCGCGCTGTACGAGAGCTGGACCATTCCGCTGGCCGTCATCCTGGTGGTGCCGCTGGGCGTGCTGGGCGTGCTGCTGGGCGCCAACCTGCGCGGGCTGGCGAACGACGTGTACTTCAACGTCGGCCTGATCACCATCATCGGCCTGTCGGCGAAAAACGCGGTGCTGATCATCGAGTTCGCGAAAGACCTGCAGGCCCAGGGCAAG
>JANNBZ010000084.1:0-11837 GCA_031386065.1 Burkholderiales bacterium | reverse complement strand
GCGCGCTCTGGCGGGGTTGTTTTGCTCGGTCATGCGGCGGCCCAAAACCGTCATTGTAAAATCGGCCGGTTTTGCACCACGCGATATCGCCCCCATGAAGCCTGTCCTTCGATTGCTGTCCAGCCTCCTGCTCGCCACCTGCGTCGCCTCGGTGGCCGCAAATGAAGCCGCGCCAGCGGCCAAAGCCGACCTGGCCAAGGGCGAGGCCACCTCCAACGGCGTTTGCGTGGCGTGCCACAGCAACGACGGCTCGCGCGGCAGCCCGGCGAACCCGATCCTGCAAGGTCAGCACCCCGAATACCTGGCCAAGCAACTGGCCGAATTCAAGGCCGGCAAGCGCGACAACGCCATCATGAAAGGCTTCGCCTCCACGCTGAGCGACGACGACATGAAGAACGTGGCCGCCTACTACGCCAGCAAGCACGCCAAGCCCGGTTTCGCGAAGAACAAAGAGCTGGTCGCGCTGGGCGAAAAAATCTACCGCGGCGGCATTGCCGAGCGCAGCATCCCGGCCTGTTCCGGCTGCCACGCCCCAAGCGGCGCCGGCATGCCCTCGCAGTACCCGCGCCTGGCCGGCCAGCACGCCGACTACACCGAAGCGCAGCTGACGGCGTTTCGCGGTGGCGTTCGCAAGAACAACCTGCAAATGACCGGTGTGGCGGCGAAGCTCAACGACCGCGAGATCAAGGCGGTGTCCGACTACATCGCCGGCCTGCGCTGAACGCCGGCGCGCCGCACACAGGCCGGGCTTGCCCGGCCTTTTCATTGGGCGCGGTCTGGGCCGTCTTGCGGCGCCAGTTCTGCGCTTGGAACGGCGGCGGCGGCGCTACAGTGACGGCCAGCCCACTCGCGCCACCGCCATGCCCTACCTCCGTCGAGACGCCGCCGGTCTGATCGCCTCGCTGCACCGCCAGGCCGAGTCGCCGGACCACGAATTCCTGCCTGACGACAACGCCGAGGTGCGCGCCTTCGTCGGCCTGTCCGACGGGCCCGGCTTCGGTCGCCTGGATGCCGATTTCGTGCGCGTGATCGAGGACGTGATCGACACCCTGATCGTCAAGAACGTGATCAACATCACCGACCTGCCGGCCGAGGCGCAGGTCAAGCTGTTCGAGCGCAAGACCTTTCGCGAGCGCATCTCCAAAAGCTCGTTGCGATTGTTCGAGCCGACCGATTTCGGCGACGTGATCTGACTGAATTCGCATCCGGGGACATTGCACGCGCGTAAGGACGCTGGCTCGCGACCGACATAAGCTCGCGCTTCCTCTGGAGTCACCGCCATGCATTTCCACAAAGACCACGCCTTTTCCCACCGCAACGCCAGCGAGATCACGCCGCGTGCGGTCTACGAGCAGCGCCGCACCCTGCTGAAGGCCTTTGCGCTGGGCGCCGGTGGCACGGCACTGGCCGCATGGGCCGGCCGCGAAGCCCTGGCGCAGACGGCCCGGCCCGGCAAGCTGGCGGCATTGCCCGCTGCGCGCAGCGCGGTGGCCGGCGCGGTGACGGTGGAAAAACTCACGCCCTACCAAGACATCACCACCTACAACAACTTCTACGAGTTCGGCACCGACAAGGCCGACCCGGGCCGCAACGCCCACACGTTGAAGACGCGGCCCTGGACCGTGACTGTGGAAGGCATGGTCAAGAAACCCAAGGTCTACGACATCGACGAGTTGATGAAGCTCGCGCCGATGGAAGACCGCATCTACCGCCTGCGCTGCGTCGAAGGCTGGTCGATGGTGATTCCGTGGGTCGGCTATTCGCTCAGCGAGCTGATCAAGCGGGTGGAACCGGCGCCGGGCGCCAAGTACGTCGAGTTCGTCACGCTGGCCGACCCCAAGACCATGCCCTTCGTCGGCTCGCGCGTGCTCGAGTGGCCATATGTCGAAGGCCTGCGGCTAGACGAAGCCATGCACCCGCTGGCGCTGCTGGGCTTCGGCCTGTACGGCGAGGTGCTGCCCAACCAGAGCGGCGCGCCGGTGCGCGCCGTGCTGCCCTGGAAGTACGGCTTCAAGAGCGGCAAGTCCATCGTCAAGATTCGCTTCACCGACAAGGAGCCGCGCACCAGTTGGAACAAGGCCAACGCAGACGAATACGGCTTCTATTCGAACGTGAACCCGACCGTCGACCACCCGCGCTGGAGCCAGGCCACCGAGCGCCGCATCGGCGAAGACGGCCTGTTCCAGAAGAAGCGGCCGACGCAGATGTTCAACGGCTACGAAGCCCAGGTCGGCCAGCTGTATGCAGGCATGGACCTGAAGAAGCTGTTCTGAGCGCCCGCATGAAATCGGCCGTGCTCGAAGCCCGCACCGGTGCCGCAGCCAGCAGCGCCGCATTGCGCAAACCGCTGCTGCTGCACCCTGCGGCCAAACCGGCGCTGTTCGTGCTGTGCCTGCTGCCGTTCGCGTGGCTGTTCTACGCGGCCTGGTCCGACGCGCTCGGCGCCAACCCGGCCGAGGCGCTGATCCGCGCCACCGGCGACTGGACGCTGCGCTTCCTGTGCCTCACGCTGACGGTGTCGCCGCTGCGCGCCTGGACGCACCAGCCCGCGCTGCTGCGCTTTCGCCGCATGCTGGGGTTGTTCACGTTTTTCTACGTGTGCCTGCACTTCCTCAGCTATGCGTGGCTGGACATGGGCTTCGAGTTGGGCGACATCGTGAAGGACATCGCCAAGCGCCCGTTCATCCTGGTGGGCACCAGCGCGCTGCTGCTGATGGCACCGCTGGCCGCCACGTCGTTCAACCGCGCCATCAAGTGGATGGGCGCGAAGCGCTGGCAGGCGCTGCACCGCGCGGTGTACGCCGTCGTCTTGCTGGGCCTGCTGCACTTCTTCTGGATGCGCTCGGCCAAGAACAACTTCGCAGAAGTCGCCGTTTACGCGGTGGTGATCGCGGTGTTGCTGGGCTGGCGTCTGCGCCGGCGGTTTCAGAAGTCGAGCACCGCGCAACGCGCGTGATCGCCCGGGGCGTGTGACGGGCATCACGCCCGTTCAAGGCACACCGCAGCCGCGCGTGGGCGGCCTCCGCCGCAGCGCTGCACAATGCAGGCCGCTCGTCGCCACCGCCCATGTCCGACCCGACCTCTGTTCCTGCGCCTCCGGCCCCCCTCCGCACGCCGCCGGGCGAGCCCGAGGCGCTCGCTGCCGGGCTGATCGAACGCTCCCGCGCGGCGCATGTCAGCGGGCAGCACCTGGAAGGCGCCGCGCTGGCCGCGCAAGCGGTGCTGGCCAGCGCGACAGCCACCGACCCGGCGCTGGCCGCGCAAGCGCATGCGCTGCTCGCCGCCCACCGCTGGCGGCTCGGCCAGTTCGAGGCAGCGGTTGTTGCGGGTGTGGACGCAGCAGCGCGATGGGCGCCGCTGGGCGGCGTGCGCGAATGCGAAAACCTCTGCCTGCTGGCCATCGCCTACAGCGAACTCGGCTTGCAGGAGGAGGCGCTGCAGGCCGCCACCGCCGCCTTCGACAAGGCGCGCGCGCAAGGCCTGGACGCACAGGCAGCGCAGGCGCTGAACCGCATCGGCGTCTGCTACGACCGCCTAGGCGACCCGGCCCAGAGCGAAAAATTCCTGCTCCAGTCGCTGGGGCATGCGCGCCAGCTCGGCGGGCACGACGACGTGCTGGCGGCGCTGAACAACCTGATGGCCACCGGCATCAGCGCCTTCTATCACCACCGCCAGCGCAACGAGCCCGAGCAGGCACAGGCCGCGTTGGAACGCGCCCGTCACCACGGCCGACAGTCGGTGCTGCTCGCGCGCCGATATGCCGACACCTACCGCCTCATCGTGACGCAGGGCAACCTCGGCGAAGTGCTGGGCCTGGCCGGCGAGTACGAAGAGTCGCAGCGCGTGCTGCTGGAAACGGCGCAGCAGGCGCAGCAGCACGGCTACCGCGCGGTCGAGCTGCGCACGCGCCACAACCTCGGCGAGATCCTGATCCTTCAAGGGCGGCCCAAAGCGGCCATTGCCGAGCTTCAGGCGACGCTGACCGCGCTGGGCAGCAGCGACCAGGAAACCACCCGCGTGCGGGTGCATTCGGCGCTGTACCGGGCCTGCAAGGCGGCCAGGCAGTTCGAGGCGGCACTGCACCACTGCGAGGCCTACCACGCACTGGAACTGCACCGCGCCGGCCTGCAGAAAGAGGCGCAGGCCCGGCTGATGGTCAACCGCATCGAGGTCGAAAGCGCACTGCGCGACGGCGAGCGCGCGCAGCTCGAAGCCGAAGTGCAGCGCCAGCGCAGCATTGCGCTCGAAGCCGACAACCGCCAGCTCGAAGCGCGCACGGCCGAGCTGCAGCGCGACACCCTCGAAGACCAGCTGACGCGGCTGGGCAACCGACGCCGTGTCGACGAAGAGCTGCCGCGCATCTTTGCGCGGGCGCGTGAATCCGGCCAGCCGCTGTGCGTGGCAGTCGCCGACCTCGACCACTTCAAAGGCGTGAACGACCGCTTCGGGCACGGCGTGGGCGACAACGTGCTTCGCGCGGTATCGCACCTGTTCCGCGCCAAGACCCGCACCAGCGACTTGCTGGCCCGCACCGGCGGCGAGGAATTTCTTTTCGCGTTCGTGGACACGCCGTTGGACACCGCGCGCGACATCTGCGAACGCTTGCGCGCCAGCATCGCCGCCCACCCGTGGAACGAAGTGGCGCCCGGGTTGGTGGTCACGCTCAGCCTCGGCCTGTGCACGGCCCGCTCGGAAGGCAGCGCGCAAAACCTGATCGACTGCGCCGACGCCGCGCTGTACGCCGCCAAGCGCGGCGGCCGCAACCAGGTCAGCGTCGGTGGGGAGTGATCGGCCCGGGATGCGTGAAGCTGGCCCTGGGGGTGATTGCGTGGAGCGATGAAATGCTAAAGTAAGGATTCCTTACTTTCTTGAAAGCTTTCCATGCTTGCCAAGATCACCTCGAAGAACCAGCTGACCCTGCCAAAGAGCATCACTGCAGCAATAGGCCCGACGGAGTATTTCGACGTGGAAGCTCGCGACGGTCAGATCGTGCTGACCCCGGTTCGCATCCAGCGTGGCGACGCGGTGCGGGCGAAGCTGGCAGAGCTAAGCCTTGGCGAGGCAGACGTGAAGGCTGCCGTCGCCTGGGCGCGCAAGCGGCGCTGAGGCGTGGCCACGCCGCGCCCTGCCGCCAACCTTCAATCACCTGTTGTGGTGCTCGACACGAACCTTGTTCTGTCGGCACTGATTTTCAGCAAAGGCCGCCTCGCCGATCTGCGTTCCGCATGGCAGCGCAGCCGATGTGTGCCGCTCGCATCCACAGCCACCGCGACCGAACTGATTCGCGTGCTGGCCTATCCCAAGTTCAAGCTGTCGGCGGGCGACCAAGAGGAATTGCTGGCCGACTACCTGCCCCATTGCCGCAGCGTGCGCATCCCGGCACGGCTGCCGAAACTGCCGCAGTGCCGTGATGCCAACGACCAGATGTTTCTGGAACTCGCCGCTGCGGGGAAGGCCGATTTTTTGGTGACGGGAGACAAGGACCTGCTGGTGCTGGTCAGTGAGTTCGGCCGCCCGATCGTGACGGCGGATGTGTTTCTGGGCGGTCTGGATTCGCGTTGATTGCGACCAGCCCGCCTACGGTGAACCCTTCGACCCGCGCAGGCGAGCACTGCCTTCAACGCCGCGCCGGTTTGGCTGTTTACGTTCGCAACCAGCGCCTCGGGCGTGCATTCCGCCACCACCGCCTGTCGCGCCGGGCGGCGCGCTTCCTACAATGGCCGCTTCACCTTTCGGAGCCAGCAATGATCGTCGAGCGCATCTGGACCGGCAACGCCTACCGCAACTACAACTACCTGATCGCCTGCCCCGAGAGCGGCGAGGCGCTCGCGATCGATCCGCTGGACCACCAGAGATGCCTGGCCGCCGCCAAGGCGAAGGGCTGGCAGATCACGCAGATCCTCAACACGCACGAGCACCACGACCACACCGGCGGCAACGCGGCCGTGGTCGCCGCGACCGGGGCCAAGGTGATTGCCCACCACCGTGCGGGCGCGCGCATCGCCGGGGTCGACCGCGGCGTCAAGGCCGGCGACGTGATCAAGGTCGGCAGGACGGTCGAACTCGAATGCCTGGACACGCCAGGCCACACGATGTGCCACATCTGCCTGCGCTCGCACACCGAGCAGCCGGCGCTGTTCTCGGGCGACACGCTGTTCAACGCGGGTGCAGGCAACTGCCACAACGGCGGCAACCCGGCCGACCTGTACAGCACCTTCGTCGATCAACTCGCCACGCTGCCCGACGCGACCCACGTCTACCCCGGCCACGACTACATCGAGAACAATCTGCGGTTCACGCTCGCGCGCGAGCCCGACAACGCGGCCGCCCTGGCCCTGCTGCCCGAAGTGACGGGGCAAGATCCGGCCACCCTGCGCGTGACGACGCTGGGCGAGGAGAAGCAGTTCAACACCTTCCTGCGCCTGACGAGCCCGGGCGTCATCGCCGCGCTGCGCGAGGCGTTCCCCGAGCTGCCCGAGCAGCCCGACCCGAAGACGGTGTTCGTCAAGCTGCGCGAATTGCGCAACGCGTGGTGAACCTTTGAACGGTGACTGGTTAGTGCGCCCGCCCGAAGGAGACTGACCCATGCCGCACCGCAGCCTGCACGTCGACGACGTGCTGTACCAATACCTGATGGACCAGTCGATCCGCGAGCACCCGGCGCAGGTGGCGCTGCGTGCGGCGACCGCGTCGCACCGTTACGCCGGCATGCAGATCTCGCCCGACCAGGGCCAGTTCATGGCGCTGCTGGTGAAGCTGCTGGGCGCGCGCCAGGCGATCGAAGTCGGCGTGTTCACCGGCTACAGCGCCTTGACCGTCGCGCTCGCCCTGCCCGACGACGGGCGGCTGCTGGCCTGCGACATCAGCGACGAGTACACGCGTGTCGGCCGGCCCTACTGGAGCCAGGCCAGCGTGGCCCACAAGATCGACCTGCGCCTCGCCCCGGCGCTCGACACGCTAGACGCGCAACTCGCGGCCGGCGCCGCCGGGCACTACGACTTCGCCTTCATCGATGCCGACAAGACCGGCTACGACGCCTACTACGAACGGTGCCTGCAACTGCTGCGCCCGGGCGGGCTGATCGCGATCGACAACACGCTGTGGAGCGGCAGCGTGGTGCGGCCTGCGGAAGACGCCGACACGGCGGCGCTGCAGCAGCTCAACACCAAGCTGCGTGATGACGAGCGCGTCGACATGTCGCTGCTGACCATTGGGGATGGGTTGACGTTGGTGCGGAAGCGGTGAGGGGGCGGCGGCAGCGTCGGTGGGATGGCGAAGGTTGGTGGCGGCCACGGGCCGATATCGAGGGCTGTCGACGCACGGCCGCATGGACTCACCAAGGCTAAAAAGTTGACATCCGACTGCGTGCATGAATGAGCGCAAGAGACTGTCTGCGGTAATTCGTCGGCGCATCGGCGGCACCGGCATGCGACACAGCCATGGCGTGGCTATTCACCGGGCACCGGAACCGGCGGCGCATAAGAAAACTGTCCGCCGGGAAAGGTTTGTTCGGTGCTGGCACGCAGTTCGGTGATGAATGTTTCGGCATAGAGCGGAAGCTGCCGTTGCGGATGCCAGTTCACCGCGAGCCATTGGCCGAGCGACCTGCCGTCGTGAACGATCGGCACCTGCGCCAGCGTCGGATCTTCGATCAACTGGTTCGACGGCACGATCGCGACGCCGCAGCGGATGCGCGCCATCGCGAGCAGTGTGAGCGGCACGCCGGTTTCGAACACGACGCGCGGGCGCAAACAGGACATCTGGCATGCGGCATCGAAGACTTGCCTGCCCGTGAACTCGGGACGCATGGCCAGCAGCGGCTCGTCGACGATCTTGCGCAACTCGATCGTGCGGCATCCGGCGAATTCATGATCGGCTGTCATGACCGCGACCAAGCGCACAGGGAACAACAGATGGAAGACCAGGTGAGGCGCTCGCGGTCCGGTGATGGCAAGGTGCAGATCACCCCGCTCGACTTGCCGTAGCAACTGCACGCCGCCGCTCTCGGTCACCCGGACCTCGACTTGAGGCCGGTGCTCGCGAAAGCTGACGATGAACGGCGCGACGAAGCTCTCGATGCTCATCGATGTCGCGCCTATGTTGAGCACGCCCGTCGCGCCGCCCTGCAGCAGGCGCGCTCGCTCCCTCAGGTCCTCCGCCTGCAGCAGCAGCAGCCGCGCGCGATCGAGCAAATCATGGCCTGCGCTGGTGAGCTGCACGCCGCTGCTGACGCGGTCGAACAGCCGCACTCCCAGATCATCCTCGAGAGAGGAGATCTGCTTCGACAACGCGGGCTGCGTGAGGTGCAGCAACGCAGCCGCACGCGAAAGGTTACGCGCATCGGCGGCGGCGACGAACGCGCGAATCCGCCCGAGGTCCAGGTGCGTCATGACGCTTCGTTATACGCGGCCTCAAAAACTGTCATTGGGCATCGCACGTCGCACCGCTTATCTTCTGGAGGTCGAAACCACAAGAGGGCGCAGCATGAATTGCCGTCGAGCCCGAGGACTGACCGCCTTCGCGATTGCTTCTTTGGCCCTTGGAGCCGGTGCGCACGACGTCGAAACGCTTGGTCGTGTCGACTTCCCGATCTCGTGCTCGGCGGCTCAGCAGCAACCGTTCAACCGTGCGCTGGCGCTGCTGCATTCGTTCTGGTTTCCGCAAGCGCCAAAGGCCTTCGCGGCGATCGCGGAAGCGGAGCCCGACTGCGCGATCGCGTATTGGGGAATGGCGATCAGCGCGCGCGCGAACCCGCTGGCCGGGGCCCCAGCCGTGACGGCGACGAAGAGCGGCTGGGAACTGCTGCAGAAGGCGAAGGCGGCTGGCGCCAAGACCGAGCGCGAGCGCGACTACATCGCCGCTCTTGACGAGTACTACCGCGATTGGGAGAAGCGAGACTTTCCCGAGCGCGTGCTGGCGTACGAAGGCGCAACGGACCGGCTGCGCGCGCGATATCCAGACGATGTCGAAGCGGCCGTTCTGTACGCGCTTGCGCTCAACGAAGGCATCACCGTCGCGCCAGCCGACAAGACTTACTCGCGTCATTTGAAAGCGGCTCAAATCTGCGAGGCGGTGCTGGCCAAGCAGCCGGACCACCCCGGTGCGCTTCACTTTCTCATCCACAGCTACGACTTTCCGGCGCTGGCCTCGCGCGGGGCTGCGGCGGCGCATCACTATGCGAACGTCGCACCGTCGGCACCGCACGCATTGCACATGCCTTCGCACATCTATTCGATGCTGGGCAACTGGGGAGAATCGATCAAGTCGAACCAAACGGCGGTCGACGCCGCGAAGGGATACGTACACGCGGTTGACTTCATGGTCTATGCGCACCTGCAGCTCGGGCAAGATCAGGCCGCCCGTCGATGGCTGCAGTACGCCGCCGATCTGCAGAAGACCGCGCCAGCAGCACAGCGCACGCCGACCGGTGCCATCCTGAGCGTCTACACCGCCTACGCGGCGATTCCGGCGCGATACGCGATCGAAAGAGGCGCGTGGAGCGAGGCTTCGGCACTTGAATTGCGTTCGACCGCGCCGCCCGCCGATGCGATCACTCATTTCGCACGCGCAATGGGAATGGCCCGCAGTGGCGACGTGACAGGCGCGCAGGGCGAAATCGCGAAGCTGCAATCGCTGCGCGAGGAACTGATCCGCTTGAAGGACAACTATTGGGCCGAACAGGTGGAGATCCAGCGCCAGGCCGCGTTCGCCTGGGTCTCACAGGCGCAGGGCAGGAAGGCGGCAGCGGTTGAGTTGATGCGCGCCGCGGCCGACCGCGAGGACGCGAGTGAGAAGAGCATCGCAATGGAAAACCGCCTTTGGCCGATGCGCGAGCTGCTGGGCGAGTTACTCCTCGAGCAGAAAGAGGGCATGGCGGCGCTGAAAGAGTTCGAAAAATCGCTCGACATCGCCCGCAATCGCCTGCGCGGCTACTACGGAATGGCGCGCGCGGCTGAGATGAGCGGAAAACGACGTGAAGCGGCCGAGTACTACGCCAAGCTCGCCGAACTGACCGAGCAGTCGGATAGCGAGCGCAAGGAAATTCAACAGGCAAAGGCGTTCCTCGCGGCGAGATGAAAGGCAGGGTTTCGGTTTCGATCGCGAGAACGCTGGTCGACGCAAACGCTGTCGGATAAAGTGCGAGTGCAGGATTGCCTGCACTCGAGATCTGGCTGATGGCGTCGATCGTCGCGCGTCTTGTCTTGACGGTGGCCTTGATCACGTGGGCGTTCGTTCCGTCGAGTGCAGCGGGCGCTGGCAAGACGGTGCGAATGATCGTTCCGTTCCCGCCAGGCGGCGCCACCGACGTCATCGCCCGCATCCTTCAGCCCAAGATGCAGGAAGCGCTGGGCGCCAGCATCGTCATCGAGAACAAGGGCGGCGCAGGCGGGTCGTTGGGCACCGAGCTGGCGGCGAAGGCCCCGTCCGACGGCTACACGGTGTTGTTCACGTTCAGCTCGCACACGATCAACCCGGCCCTCTATGCGACGCTCGGCTTCGACGTCGTCAAGGACTTCGAGCCCGTCGGGCTGGCTGCAACACTGCCGCAGATCCTCGTCGTCCATCCGCGGCTGCCGATGCACTCCGTTGCCGAACTGCTCGCCGCTGCGAAGGCCGAGCCCGGCAGTCTCGACTACGCGTCGGCCGGCAACGGCTCTGCGGGCCATCTGGCTGGCGAACTCATGAAGCACCGCACCGGCATCCGGATGACGCACGTGCCGTATCGCGGCGGAGGACCGGCCGTCAGCGATGTCGTCGGCGGCCAGGTCCCGCTGCTGTGGGTGTCGATCGCTGCGGTCGCCCAGCACATCAGGCAAGGCTTGCTCAGGCCGCAGGCCGTCTCGACGCTCAAGCGCAGCGTGTTGTTCCCCGATGTGCCGACGATGGCCGAGTCCGGCGTGCCCGACTTCCAGGTCGACAGCTGGTGCGCGGTGTTCGTGCCGGCCGGGACGACGCGCGCGGTGGTCGAGCGGCTGAACGCAGCGCTTAACTTCGCGCTCGGCGATGCCGATGTCAGAGCCAGGCTCCTCGCACAAGGCGCAGAGCCGGCCGGCGGGACGTCGGAAACCTTGGCCAAGGTCGTCGCAGTCGAGTTGCCGAAATGGGCGACCCTCGCGCGGGAGATGCGGATCAAAGCCGACTGACGGTGCCAGCCCGGACGTGCGGTTGGATGTCGACGAAGCAACGTGGTCCATCCAAGCAACCTTGCCGCGCGTTGCCGTCGATCTGCCCATCTCCAGCCACAGGGTGAGGAGATACGCGATCGTCCGGCCAGCGCTTCGGAGACGGACCTTTGCGCCGGTGCCAAGCGCCCAAATGTAGTTCGACCATCCGCACGCCCCCTCACCCCCGCGCCAACACCCCCCGCAACGCCGCCCCCGTGTGACTCGCCTTGCACTTCACCAACTCCTCGGGCGTGCCGCCCATCACCACCGCGCCGCCCTTCACCCCGCCCTCCGGCCCCAGGTCGATGACCCAGTCAGCTTCGGCGATCACGTCGAGGTCGTGCTCGATCACCACCACGCTGTGGCCGCCGTCGACCAGGCGGTGCAGCACGCGGATCAGCTTCTCCACATCGGCCATGTGCAGGCCGACCGTCGGTTCGTCGAGCACGTACAGCGTGTGCGGCGCCTTGTTGCCGCGGCGGGTCACGTCGTCGCGCACCTTGGTCAGTTCGGTGACGAGCTTGATGCGCTGCGCCTCGCCGCCGCTCAACGTGGGTGACGGCTGGCCCAGCGTGAGATAGCCCAGGCCCACGTCCTTCAACAGCTTCAGCGGGTGCGAGATGTTGGGCATGGACGCGAAGAAGTCGACCGCTTCGTCGATCTCCATCTTCA
>JANNBZ010000061.1:0-3811 GCA_031386065.1 Burkholderiales bacterium | reverse complement strand
GCTGCCGAGTAACTTTCATTTGTTGGGCCAAATGAAAGTCACCAAAGCAAACGCCCTCAACACCAGCCATTTGGCCGTCACGCTGCGGCTACAAAGTTCGGCTGTTGACGAGCCTGGCGTATTGATCGGGCCTGGCGCTGCGTGTTCATCTCTTGCATTCTTGGACGCGGCTTAGGTACTTTCCGCTCGGTGGTGATCGACCGAACCCTGTAGCCGCAGCGCGTTGCTCAAGTGGCTGGTGTTCAGGCCCTTTGCTTTGGTGACTTTCATTTGGGCCCGCAAATGAAAGTTACTCGGGTGTCGGGCCGACACCCGACGCCGACTCGCGTGTGAGACTGGACGTTCAGTTCAACAGAGAAATCAAAACCCATCGTCACCGTCCAATCTGCAACAACGTATCAAACGTGCTCTGCGCCACCTGAAGAATCTTCGCGGTCGCTTGATACGCCTGTTGAAACTGGATCAACCGTGCCGCTTCCTCGTCCAGGTTGACACCCGCCTGCGAAGACCGCGCCTACTCGGCATCCGACGCGACGCTGCTCGAAATCTGGCCTGCCGTGCGCTGGCTCTGCACCCGCACGCCCACATCCGTGAGCGCATTCGCATACGCGTCGGTCAAGGTGTCGCCGGCCTGCAAGCCACCGCCACCGGCGCTGCGCCGGCCCACGATGTCCAGGTCGCGCAGGCCTACCAGGGCCTTGGCGTTGCCGTTGTTGCCGGCCGGAAAAGCGGTGCCGATAACCGTCAGCGTGTCAGTGGCAGATGGCACGCCGCTGAGCTGCAACTGCCAGCCGTTCAGCGCAATCGGCTGGCCGGCCTGCCAGACGGCCGATCCGCTGGAGACCACCACGTTGCTGCTGTCGCGCAGTTGCCAGTCGTAGTTGCCGCTGCCCGAGGTGAACGCGATGCTCGCGCTGAGGGTGCGGTCGGCGCTGGTGTTGACGGCCTGCACCGATGCCACGCTGGCAGTGCCGAGGTTGGCGCTGCCCGTGCTGGCGGTGAACATGGACGACGCTGCAATGCCGCGCGGATCGTCCAGCACGCGGCGGATGTTCGCCGCTGCCGCCGCCACCGGGCGCAGCAGAAAGCGGTCGCCGGTGGCCGGCACGGGTGCGGCGACATCGAGCCGCAGACCGTCAACCGTGTCGCCGCTGACCACGCTGCGCACCGCACCGTCGCGCAGGCGCGTCAACTGGTACACGCCAGGCGCGCCGGCCGGATCGCCGCGCAACTCGTAGTCGCTGGCCTCCAGCTGCGATGCATCGACGACGCTCAATCCGACCGACGGCACGCGCACGCCCAGCCCGTTGACATACGACGCGATCGGCGTGCCGTTCACATCTTTCGCGTTGCTGTTCGCGCCCAGCACTTCGGGCAGGCCGCTGGCGAACAGCGGGCCGCCGGTTGCGGCCGGTTGCTTCTGGTCCAGCCCCAGCGACTGCTGCGCGTTGACCGCACCGCTGACGGCCGCCGCCATCTGGCCCAGCAGGTTGCGGGCGGTGGTCAGGTCGTCTTGCTGAAAGCGCAGCAGGCCGCTGATCGCGCCGCCGGTGATCAGCGAGTCGGGCAGCATGCGCAGCGCACCGCCGTCGCGCAGCGCGAGCTGCACCTTGCGCGGGTCGAATTCATGCGGCGTGGTGCTCAGCGTGTTGGCAATGCCGCCCAGCACCAGCGCTTGGCCGCCGCCGATGAACAGGCTCACCGAGCCGTCGCTCGCCGCCACCGAGCTGACCTGCATCTGGTCGCTCAGCTCGCGCAGCAACTGGTCGCGCTGGTCCAGCAAATCGTTGGGCGCGTGGCCCGAGCCGCGGGTGGCCGCGATGCGCGAGTTGAGATCGGCAAAGCGACCGGCCAGCACGTTGACAGTGGACACCGCCGCCTGCAATTCATGCGTGACACCGCCTTGCAGGTTGTCGAGCTGGCTGCCTGCGGTGCGAAAGCGCGCCGCCATCTCTTCGGCACGCGACAGCGCCACCTGGCGCGAGGCACTGTCCTGCGGCTGGCTGGCCACGTCGACGAAGGCGTTCAGGAATTCGTTGGCCGCGTGGCCGACGCCCGTTTCGCCGAGCGGGAACACCTTTTCAAGTTGCTGAAGTTGTGTCGAGCGGGTGGCGTCTGCCGTGGCCTGCGAGCGCGACACACCGGCCTCGCGGGTCAGGAAGTCGTTGTGCGCGCGGCTGACCGTCTGCACGTCGACACCCTTGCCGAAGTAGCCGGCGCCGCTGAACTGCGGTTGCGCCGTGGCCAGCTCGACCGACTGGCGCGAGTAGCCCACGGTGTTGGCGTTGGCAATGTTGTTGCCGATCACCTGCAACGCGGCCTGGTTGGCGAACATGGCGCGCGCGCCGATGTTCATCAAAGCGGTGGACATGCGGGCTTCCTCAGGTCAGCGCGCGCTGCAGGCGCACGGTGGTGTTGATGACGCGCGTCAGCTTGTCGGCGTAGGCCGGGTCGGTGGCGTAACCGGCCCGCTGCAGGCCCTGCGCAAAACCTTCGGCGGTGCGCGATGCTGCCACCACGCCGGCATAGCGTGGACTGTCCTTCATCAGCTTCGCGTAGTCGCGAAACGATTCGTCGGGCGACGTGTAGGCGCGGAACTTCGCGATCACCTTGCGCGCCACGCCGGCCACGTATTCGGTGGTGGTGACTTCGGCCACCGGCCCCTGCCAGTTGCCGCCGGCCTTGATGCCGAACAGGTTGAACGACGAGCTGCCGTCGGCGTTGCGAATGTCGCGCCGGCCCCAGCCCGATTCATGCGCCGCCTGCGCCACCATGAAGCTGGCCGGGATGCCGGTCTGCGCTTCGGCCGCGCGGGCCGCACCGGAATGCTGCTGCACGAACCCGACCTGGCGCTCGCTGGCCGACCCGGTGTTGCGGGCCGCTGGCTGCGGCGCGCCGGCCGCGGCGGCAGGCGCCGGAGCGGTGGCTGCAGCAGCGCCCACCGTCTGGCGTTCGAGCTGTCGCGCAATCACCGCGCTCAGGCCGCCGGGCAGGCCACTCATCTTCATCGCCATCTGGTCGTCGAGCATGTCGGTGCCCATCTGGGTGCCGGCGTTGTCGAACAGGCCCGAACTCTGGGTCGCCTTGCGCATGCTCTTCATCAGCTCTTGCATGAACAGCGACTCGAACTGCTTGGCCGCTTCCTTGATGGCCGCCTTCGGGTCGCGCGAGGCGCTGGCGCGCAGCGCGTTCAGGCCTTGCGAATCAGTGGCGAGCGACGAAGTTGAAGGCAGGTTCATCAGATCACCTCCAGCTCGGCTTGCAACGAGCCGGCCGAGCGCAGCGCCTGCAGGATGCCGACCAGGTCTTGCGGCGTGGCGCCGAGCAGGCTGAGCGCCTTCACGACCTCGGACAAACGGGTTCCGGCGGGCATCTGGATCAGCGCGCCGGCCTCTTGGCGGATCGCGATGTCGGCCTTCTCGCCCACCACCGTCTGGCCGCCGCTGGACAGCGCCGACGGCTGGCTGATGACCGGCGTGGAACTGATGGTGACCGACAGGTTGCCGTGTGCCACCGCGCAGGCCGCCAGCGTGACCGACTGGTTCATCACCACCGAGCCGGTGCGCGCGTTGATCACCACCTTGGCCGACGGCGGCATCAGCTCGACGTTGAGGTTTTCAATGTTCGCCATGAAGGTGACGCGGGCGTCGGGCGAATCGGGCATGCGCACGCGCACCACCCGACCGTCGACCGCCTGGGCCAGGCCGGCCCCCATGCGGGCGTTGATGGCGCGCGCCACTTCGCGTGCGGTGTTGTAGTCGTTGGCGTTGAGGTCGAGCTGCATGAACTCGCCCTGGTTCATCGGCGTGGG
>JANNBZ010000050.1:0-9676 GCA_031386065.1 Burkholderiales bacterium | reverse complement strand
GAAACGGGCAAGACCTACGCCGCGCTGGTGATCGGCGCCTGGCCGGCCGGCAGGAAGGTCATCGACGTGCCGTTGCACAAGTTTCTGACCGCCGAGGGCGAACGGCGCGTGCGCACGGTGGACAGTGACGACGACGATGGCCGGCGCTCGATCACGCTGGTCAGGATCGTGCGCAGCTTTGCCGCCTTTACCCTGCTCGACGTGACCATCAAGACCGGCCGCACGCACCAGATTCGCGTTCACCTGCTGCATGAAGGGCATCCGATCGCAGGCGACGAGAAGTACGGCGACTTCACGCTGAACAAGTCGCTGGCGCGTGGCGAGGCGGTGCCCGGCCACCGCTTCGGCCGGATGTTTTTGCACGCGCGCCGCCTGCGCTTCGAGCACCCCGCCAGCGCCGAGGTCATCGAACTGGAAGCGCCGATGCCGCCAGAATGTACGAACCTGATCGACGCATTGACCCCTTGACGCAATGACCCAATGACCCGCCCACGCAACTTCGACCTCATCGTCTTCGACTGGGACGGCACCCTGTTCGACTCGACCGCCCTGATCGCGCGCTGCATCCAGGCCGCGTGTGCCGACCTGGGCGTGGACGTGCCCAACGACCGCGACGCCAGCTACGTGATCGGCATGGGCCTGATCGAGGCGCTTCAGCACGCCGCGCCCGGCTTGTCGCGCGACCGCTACCCCGAGCTGGGGCTGCGCTACCGCCATCACTACATGGCGCGGCAGCACGAGCTGAGCCTGTTCGAGGGCACGCTGCCGATGTTGAAGGCCTTGAAGGCGCGCAACCACTGGCTGGCGGTGGCCACCGGCAAGTCGCGCAGCGGACTCGACGACGCGCTCGGCACGGTTCAATTGCGCGGCATGTTCGACGCCACCCGCACGGCGGACGAGACCACCTCGAAGCCGCACCCGCAAATGCTGCTCGAACTGATGCGCGAGTTGGGCGTGGCACCCGAGCGCAGTCTGATGATCGGCGACACCACGCACGACCTGCAACTCGCCGCCAACGCCGGCACCGCCAGCGTGGGCGTCAGCTACGGTGCGCACGAGCATGCGAGCTTCGCTGAATTTGCGCCGCGCCATGTGGCTCATTCGGTGAGCGACCTGAACCAGTGGCTGGCCGACCATGCTTGACGAAAAACTGCCTGTACCGCAGCGCCTGTGCCGTTCGGACGAGTTGGTCGAGCGCGGCGATGCCTTCGTGTTCGACGTGCTGCAGTTCCGCCAACCGGCGCGCGGCTTCGCGCTGCGTTTCGAGGGCCGCGTGGTGGCCTACCTGAACCGCTGCCTGCACGTGCCCACCGAGATGGATTGGCAGCACGGCAAGTTCCTCGATTCCGACAAGGAATTCATCCTGTGCTCGACGCATGGCGCCGCCTACGAGCCGCTGACAGGGCGCTGCGCCGGCGGTCCGTGCGGCCGCGGCACGTTGACGGTGCTGAGCGTCGAAGAGCGCGACGGCGAGGTGTATTGGTATCCTTCACGCGACACGCAACCAGTGTTCGGCGAGCTGCCCGCGCAGCACCC
Source organism: Burkholderiales bacterium (assembly GCA_031386065.1). Lineage (GTDB taxonomy): Bacteria > Pseudomonadota > Gammaproteobacteria > Burkholderiales > Burkholderiaceae_C > JANYJJ01. The sequence goes on along the minus strand of JANNBZ010000050.1, from coordinate 8,140 downwards.
CTGAGCCGCGAAACGCATTGCTGCACGGCCTTCGAACACCGGAGGCATCAACCCAAGAAGCCCGCATGAATTCCGAAGACGAGTTGCCCGTTCCGCCGCCCGCACCTGCGCAGCGCCCCACGCCGTTGGCCTGGGACAGCGGCCTCGAGAAGTTCGCGGTGGCGTATCTGGCAGACCGCCGCAGCGAGCGGCGCTGGCGTCTGTTCTTCCGGCTCGCCTGGCTGGGTGTGTTCGTGGTGCTGGCGTGGCTGCTGTTCGCGTCGCGCAACCACGTCAGCGCGCCGAGCGGGCCGCACACTGCCTTGATCGAGGTGCGCGGCGAAATTGCCGTCGACACCGAAGCCAGCGCCGAGCTGCTGGTGGGCGCATTGAAAGCGGCGTTCGAAGACTCGGGCTCGAAGGCGGTCGTGTTGCGCATCAACTCGCCGGGCGGCAGCCCGGTTCAGGCCGGCATCATTCACGACGAGATCGTGCGGCTGAAGGCCCTGCACGGCAAGAAGGTCTATGCCGTGGTCGAAGAAGTCTGCGCCTCGGGCGCCTACTACATCGCGGTGGCGGCCGACGAGATCTACACCGACAAGGCCAGCGTGGTCGGCTCCATCGGCGTGCTGATGGTCAGCTTCGGATTCACCGGCCTGATGGACAAGCTCGGGGTCGAGCGCCGGCTGCTGACCGCCGGCGAGAACAAGGCCATCGGCGACCCGTTCACGCCGCTGTCCGACAAGCACCGCGCCTACATCAAGGCCTCGCTCGACCAGATCCACCGCCAGTTCATTCAGGTGGTCAAGCAAGGGCGCGGCACGCGCCTGAAAGAAACGCCCGACACGTTTTCGGGTTTGTTCTGGAACGGCGAAGAGGCGGTGAAGATGGGCCTGGCCGACCACTTCGGCAGCCTCGACCACGTGGCCCGCGACGTCATCAAGGCCGAAGAGGTGATCGACTACACGCCGAAGGAAAACATCGCCGAGCGGCTGGCACGGCGTTTCGGTGCGTCGGTGGGCGCCGGTGCAGTGAAGGCGCTGCGCGGCATGGGCGGATTCCGCTGAAGCCGGCTCACGACGCCTCCAGCGCCAGCAACTCCTGAACTGTCTGCCGTCGCCGGATCAGGGTCGACACCTCGCCGTCGACCAGCACCTCGGCGATCAGTGGCCGCGTGTTGTAGTTCGATGACATGGATGCGCCGTAGGCGCCCGTGTCGTGAAACACCAGCAGGTCGCCCACCGTGGCTGCCGGCAGCTCGCGTGTCAGCACAACGCCGCCTTCGCCCTGCGTGAACACGTCGCCCGACTCGCACAGCGGGCCGGCCACGACGGTGGGAAGCCTTTCACCCGGCGCTGCGTTGGGCTGCGCCGTCAGCACGCTGATCTCGTGGTGGCTGCCGTACATCGACGGGCGCATCAGGTCGTTGAAGCCGGCGTCGACCAGCACGAAGTGATTGCTGCCCATCTGCTTGACGGCGCGCACCTCGGCCAGCAGCACACCCGCTTCGGCCACCAGATAGCGACCGGGTTCGATCTCCAGCCGCAGGGTGCAATTCAGCAGCCCTTCGATGCGCCGCCGCGTCGCGTCCCAGAGGTTGAAGTAGTGCGCGGTGTCGGTGACCGGCTCGCCGGCCCGGTAGGGAATCGACAGCCCGCCGCCGGCCGAAATGGCCTCGATGGGACGGCCCAGCTGCTGCGCCAGCCCGACCATCGCGCCGCACACCTGTTCGAGGTGGTGGTAGTCGACGCCCGAGCCGATGTGCATGTGCAGGCCGACCAGGCGCAGCCGGTGGCGGTCGACCTCGGCCAGCGCGGCTGCCAGGTCGGCGTGCCAGATGCCGTGCTTGCTGTGTTCACCGCCGGTGTTGGTCTTGTTGCTGTGGCCGTGGCCGAAGCCGGGGTTGATGCGCAGCCACACCTTGTGCCCCGGCGAGCGCTGCCCCAACTGCGCGAGCATGTCGATCGAGCCGGCGTTGACGGTGATGCGCTCGGCCACCACCTTGGCCAGCGTGGCGTGGTCGAACAGGTCGGCGGTGAAGACCATGTCGTCGTTGTCGGCGGCGCTGTAGCCGGCCGCCAGCGCGCGCTCGATTTCGCCCAGCGACACCGCGTCGACCTTGACGCCATGCGTGCGCATCAGTCGCAGCAGGTGCAGGTTGGAGTTGGCCTTCTGCGCATAGCGAATCGTGTCGAAGGCCTTCAGCGACGCGATGCGCGCGCGGATGGTGGCGGCGTCGTAGACCCACAGCGGCGTGCCGTGGCGTTGCGCCAGTGCGCGCAGGGTGTCGGGGGCGAATGGGCTCATGACCTAAATGTTGCAGCCGATTCATCATCCATGCAATGACGGCTTTGTGGCAACACCATGCAGTTTCGATATGCTCTGGCCATGAAGCTCACGCACCGCCAGATTGAGGTGTTCAGAACCGTGATGGCCACCGGCCATGTCACACGGGCGGCCGACGCGCTGGGCAGTTCGCAGCCCACGGTCAGCCGCGAACTGGCGCGGCTGGAGCAGGTGCTGGGCCTGGCCCTGTTCGACCGGGTGCGCGGCCGGCTGCTGCCCACCGCCCGCGCGCTGGCATTGCTCGAGGAAGTGGAACGCTCGTACATCGGGCTCGACCGCATCGCCGCCACGGCCGTATCGCTGCGCCACTTCGAGCACGCACGGCTGGCGCTGGCCTGCCTGCCTGCGTTGGCGCATGCGCTGCTGCCCGACGCGGTGCGGCGCTTCGTGCGCACGCATGCGCAGGCCGGGCTGTCGATCACGCCGCTGGAGTCGCCGCTGCTTGAACACGCACTGACCGAGCAGCGCTTCGACCTGGGCCTGGTCGAGCGGCGCGAAGCGCCGGCCGGCACCACGCTGTCGCCGCTGCTGCAGGCCGACGAGGTGTGTGTGCTGCCGGCCGCCCACCCCCTGCTCGCGAAGCGAGCACTGCGGCCGCGCGACTTCGCCGGGCTGCCCTTCATCAGCCTCGCGCCGGGCGACCCGTACCGTCAGCTGATCGACGCGATGTTCGAGCGACACGCGGTGCCGCGCCTGCTCGCGATAGAAGCCGCCAGCGCGGTGTCGGTGTGCTCGCTGGTGAGGCAGGGCCTGGGTGTGGCCATCGTCAACCCGCTGACGGCGTTGGAACTGGCCGGCGCCGACCTGCACATCCGTCCGCTGTCGGAAGCGATTCCGTTCCACGTCGGCCTGGTCACGCCGGCGCTGCGCACCGTGAACCCCTTGCGCGACGCCTTCGTGGCGGCGCTGCAGGCGGCGGCCGGCGGCATGCAGACGCGGCTTCGGCGCGCGGCACGGCCGGCGGCGCAGGGCTGATCACACCGACGTGAGCAGGCCCTTGGTCTCGATGAACGCGATCACCTCGGCCAGGCCGGTGCGCGTTTTCAGGTTGGTCATCACGAAAGGCCGCACGCCGTTGGCGGTCTGGCGCATGCGCCTGGTGTCGGCTTCCATCACGCCCAGGTCGGCCCCCACGTAGGGCGCGAGGTCGGTCTTGTTGATCACGAACAGGTCGCTCTTGGTGATGCCGGGGCCGCCCTTGCGCGGAATTTTTTCGCCGGCCGCCACGTCGATCACGTAGATCGTCAGGTCGCTCAGCTCGGGGCTGAAGGTGGCGGCCAGGTTGTCGCCGCCCGACTCGATGAACACGATGTCGGCGTCCGGAAACTTTTCCAGCATGCGGTCGACCGCCTCCAGGTTGATCGACGCGTCTTCGCGAATGGCGGTGTGCGGGCAGCCGCCGGTTTCCACACCCATGATGCGGTCGGCGTCCAGCGCCCCGGCCACCGTCAGCAGCCGCTGGTCTTCCTTGGTGTAGATGTCGTTCGTGACCACCACCAGGTCGTAGCGGTCGCGCATGGCCTTGCACAACATCTCGACCAGCGTGGTCTTGCCTGAACCGACCGGGCCGCCCACGCCGACGCGCAAGGGCGGCAGCTTTTTGCTGCGGTGGGCGATGGCGTGCAGGGCGGTGGCGGATGTGTTCATGGCGGGAATTATGTGGTGCCGGTGGGGGGCAGATCGGCCCGCTTGAGCAGCAAGTCCAGGTAAGCACCGCAGACGAGTTGAGATGGCTGCACATTCAAGCGTGCGAGCAGGTCTTGCGCTTCGGCGATGCCATCCTGTTCGTCTTCACCTTCGCGCAGCACCACTTCCAGTTCCAAGAAGTCACCCAGCCCGTCGACGCGGTCGAGGTGCACGCGGGTGCGACCGGCCAGAAAAAGCGTGCGCTGCTTGACGACGCGCCCGGTCACGCCCAGCGCGCGGCGCAGTGTCTCGCGCAGCGCGTCGGGCTCGGGCACCGGTGTGATGCGGTAGTCAGAGGTCTTCGGCCCGCTGCGGTCGGGTCGTTCGTAGGCGATCAGTTCGCCGCGGCCGTCGGCGAACACGCGCAGCTTGAGCCGGCCGTGCAGGCAGCCGAAGAAGGTGTCGTCCTGTGCGATGTGTTCGGGGCCGTGATCGGCCAGGGTAGCCGCGGCCGGCAGCAGCGCTTCGATGCTGTCAAGGTGCGCTTTGATCTCGACGTTGCGCGCCATCGTGCTCAGGAGCGGAACAGCCGTGAATACTGGCTTTCGTGCTGCGCCGACAAAATGGCCAGCATCGGCGTGAAGGCCTGGCGCTGGCTGTCCATCAGGCCGAGTGCGTGCGCCACGGCCGATGGAATTTCGTCGCCCAGCGTCTTGAGAATTCGCTGGCCCGCGCTCTGCCCCAACGGCACCGATTTCAACGCCGCTTGCACCATGTTCTCGGCCCAGCCGAAGGCGAAGCTCAGCAGAGCTTCACGGCACGGCGCGCCGGTGTCGAAGGCGGCCAACGCGAACGCTACCGGCCAGGTCGGCGCCGGCTTCAACGCCGCCAGGAACAACAGTGACGCAGGCCGCTCCCCGGCAGCGTGGCGGTTCTTCATCCACTCCACCAGCGAGCGGCCCATTTGCTCGGTTTGCTGGCGCAATTCGCTGGACTCGCGCGTGCGGGTGACCCAGGCGTTGAGCGCCGCGATGTCGCCCAGATCGCCGCGCCGCCATGCGTGGAAGGCTTTTGCAACCACGGCCAGATCGCTGCGTGCGAGCACCAGATGAAGCTGGTCCCGCAGCCAGTCTCCGGCCTGTGCTTCATCGGCAACCAGGCCGGCATCGACCGCCGATTCCAGCACCTCGGAGTAGCTGAATCCGCCGACCGGCAAGGCCGGCGAGGCGAGCTGCATCAGTTGCAGCAGCGAGGCCGCGCTGAGTGCGGGCGCCGGACGCGCGGAGGCCTTGCGATGCATCAGTGCATCAGTGCGAGTGGCCGCAGCCGGGGCCGTGCACGTGGGCCTTTGTGGGCGCGGCATCGTGGTGATGTCCCTGCGCCGGCTGCGCCACTGCGATCGGGATCGTGGCGCGCGCGCCGGCGCCGGCAGGCGCGTGACCGTGAGCATGCTCATGATCGTGCGCCGAGCCGTGTGCGTGCCCGTGCGCCGCCGCATAGGCGCCCGCCTCGGGCTCGAACGGCGCCAGTTCTTCGGTCACCACCAGGTGCATCTGGCGCAGCATGTCGGCCAGCACGTGGTCAGGTTCCAGCTGCAGCAGGTCGGCCTGCAGTTCCAGCTGAACGTGTCGATTGCCCAGGTGGTAGGCGGCGCGCAGCAGGTCGAACGGGCTGCCGTCGTGCGGGCAGGTGCGCACCACCAGCACCGGCTGCGGCGTGGCGATCACCTTGACCAGCGAGCCGTCTTCGGCCACCAGCACGTCGCCGCCGCGCACCACCGTGCCGCGCGCCAGGAACACGCCGAGGTGGCGGCCTTGCGAGTCTTCGGTGTCGAAGCGGCTCTTCTGGCGCGTGTCCCAGTCGAGCACGACGGCGGCGGCGCGTTTGAGCAGCACGCCGCTCAGGCCGTGCCCTTGCGGGAGGAGTTTGTTGATGGTGAGCATGGTGTGCGGTTCGGGTTGGCGGCAGGCCGAAGTCTGGCATGGAGACGCCGGGCCGACTTGGCCCCACGATCTCAATGAGAATCGTTCCTGTTAGCATCGAGCCTTCATCGAACTGTCCGGCCCTCGCGGCGCTGCCTCATGAACCGACTCGCTCCTTCACTCGCCTTTGCCTTGTCGCTGTCTGCACTCGCCGCCGCGCAGGCGCAGCAGCAAGTGGTCAACGTCTACTCGGCCCGGCATTACCAGACCGACGAGGCGATGTATGCCAACTTCACCAAGGAAACCGGCATCAAGATCAACCGCATCGACGGCAAGGAAGAGGAACTGGTCGAGCGGATTCGCAATGAAGGCGCCAGCAGCCCGGCCGATGTGCTGATCACGGTCGACGCCTCACGGCTGGACCTGGCCGACAAGGCCGGCCTGTTCCAGCCGGTGGTCTCGAAGGTTCTGCAAGACCGCGTGCCCGCCAACCTGCGCACGCCCAACTGGCTGGCGTTTTCGACCCGTGCGCGGGTCATCGTCTACAACAAGTCGACGATCAAACCCGAGGCGGTGCCGACCTACGAATCGCTGGCGGCGCCTGGGCTCAAAGGCCAGGTCTGTGTGCGCTCGGGCGCGCATCCGTACAACCTGTCGCTGGGCGCGGCGATGATCGCGCACGACGGTGAAGCCCAGACCGAAGCCTGGGCTCGCGGCCTGGTTGCCAACTTCGCGCGCGCACCCAAGGGCGGCGACACCGACCAGCTCCGGGCCGTGGCGGCGGGCGAGTGCGGCGTGGCCTTGTCGAACACTTACTACGTGGCGCGCCTGATGCGGTCGACCGCCCCCGACGACATGAAAGCCGTTCGCGCGCTCGGCGTGGTGTGGCCGAACCAGGCGAGCTGGGGCACGCACGTCAACGTGTCGGGCGCCGGCGTCATCAAGACGTCGCCGAACCGCGCCAACGCGGTGCGCTTTCTGGAGTACCTGACCAGCGACAGCGCGCAGGTCTACTTCGCCGACGGCAACAACGAATGGCCAGTGGTGAAGACGGCACAAGTGAAGAACCCCGCGCTCGACGCGCTCGGCCCGTTCAAGTCCGACGAGATGCCTATCGAGAAGTGGGCACCGAACACCGCTGCAGCGCAAAAGGCGTTCGACCGCGCCGGCTGGCGCTGAGTGCAGGTTCGAGGAGCCCTCAGCGGCGCTCTTTAGCGATCTGCCGGCACAGAACAATCAGCGGCAGCAAGCCGACCGCGACGATGGCGATCGATGCGGTCGACGCCTCACTCAGGCGTTCGTCCGACGCCAGCGTGTAGGCCTGCGTGGCCAGCGTGTCGAAGTTGAACGGCCGCATCACCAGCGTGGCCGGCAGTTCCTTCATCACGTCGATGAAGACCAGCAGTGCGGCCGTCAACAGGCCACGCCGCAGCAGCGGCAGGTGCACGCGCTGCAGGCTGCGCGCCGGTGTCAGGCCCAGGCTGCGCGCTGCGTCGTCCATGTGCGGCGTCACGCGGTGCAGCGCAGCGTCGACGCTTTGCAGCGCGGCGGTGGAAAAGCGCACCACACAGGCGAACACCAGCGCCGCGATGCTGCCGGTCAGCAGCAGGCCGGTCTGCCAGCCGAAGGCCGAACGCAGCGCCTGCACCAACCAGTTGTCGAGTTGCGCCAGCGGAATCAGCACGCCCACCGCAATCACCGAACCCGGCAGCGCGTAGCCCAGCCCCAGCGCCCAGTGGGCGGCGTGCGTCATCGGACGCGGGTCGAGCCGGCGTGCGTAGGCCACCAGCACCGCCAGCGACACCGCCACGGCGGCGGTCAGCGCAGAGACCAGCACACTGTTGCGCGCCAAGCTGAAAAAGCGTGTGCCGAACTGAGCGTCGCCGGCTGTCATTGCCATGTGCAGCAGTGCGCCGACCGGGACGGCGAACCCTGCCAACAGCGGCAGCAGGCAAAACCCCACCGCCGCAGCAGCGCGCGTCCCGCGCAGCGCCGCCTCGCGCGGTGGCTGCCTGCGCAAGCCGCCACCATGAAACCGCGCCGGCCCGCGCGAGCTGCGTTCCAGCGCCAGCAGCAGCACCACGACGCCAAGCAGACACATCGCCAGCTGTGCGGCGGCCACACGATCACCGAGTGAAAACCAGGCGCGGTAGATGCCGGTGGTGAAGGTCTGCACCGCGAAGTACGACACGGTGCCGTAGTCGGCCAGCGTCTCCATCAGCGCCAGTGCCACGCCGGCGGCAATGGCCGGCCGCGCCATCGGCAGC